>DATAXU010000230.1:0-6768 GCA_036272955.1 Verrucomicrobiia bacterium | reverse complement strand
GGGAAACCAATAGGCCCCCGGAAAAATGTAGAGCGGGCCGGTGCCGCCACCGTCCGGATTGGCCGTGCCGCCGGTCGGTTCGGTGCCCGCGAACTGCACGCGTCCTTCCAGGATATAAAAACCACCCGAAAAAGTGTTGTGGCCGTCCAATTTGATGCTCCCCGTCCCTTTCTTGATGACCGTGACGGGGTTCGTGCCATTGTCGGTGATTTTCATCTCGAATATGATCGTGCCCGTGCTCTCGCTTTCTCCGTTGCACGTAATCACAATTTCGCCCGGGCTGTTGGGGCCGCCTCCCGCGGTCATTGTGCCTTGGTCTTGCGAGCCAGTGTTGTCTGTGTTAATTCCGTTGCCGCTTTGCGAACCGCCGGCGGATTCGCCGCCGAAGTAAATAGTGGGTTCCAGATTGTCCTGTTTCAAAATGCCCCCGAACCGCCCCAGCCGAAGTGTGTTGCCAATCCCGATGCTCACGGTGTTAGTTTGGCCGCCAAGCAGCATAATGCTGTTGATATCCGTCGTCACACCCGCATTGTCGTTGGCGAAAGTATTATGAGCGACGGCGGTCGGGCTAAGCAAAAGATTGGAGCCTGGCCCCAGCAACAAGGCGCTGATATCTGTCGTGGTCACAGTGCCGAAATTATCAAAAGCCGATGCGGGATAATTGGTGATATTGCCATTTGCATCAACACATGCCCAGTTGGTTCCAACTGGCAAAGCGCCGCCGCTGGGTGAGAGGGCGCCGTTGCCCAGGAGCGCCCAACCGCCCAGGATTCCGTTGTCATTGGTCGCCGTTGTTGTGATCGTCCCCTTGCCGCCCGTTCCCCACGGCGGTGTGATGACAGCCGTGCTGCCCGCAATGTGGGAAAGCAACCCCAGGTTCAGGGTCGCGCTGCCGCCGGTCCCGTTGGTGGCCTGGATAAGCGTGGGACCTAGCGTCACTGTGGTGCCGTTAAATGTTTGGACGTTCGCTTTGCTGCCTGCGCCCTTCATGACAAACGTCGCATTATTCGTAAAATAAAACCCGGCCGGGGCTCCTCCGAGGCTCAATCCGGAATTGGTCGTGACGATGTCGCTGACGGGCGAAACCGCCTGGGTGAAGTCCAGCGTGAGAAATCCATCTTCAACCTGGGTCGGGCCGGTGTAGGTTTGGGGCGCGCTGATCGTTAAGTTGCCGTATCCCAATTTATTTAGGCCGCCTACGCCCGCGCCGTTATTAGCCATCACGCCTTGGTAAGTCATTGTCCCGGTATCCACTTGAATCGTGCCCGTATTGGTCCCCGAAGTGTTGCCCAAAACGATGCCGCGATTGGGATTAAGTATGAGGTTATTCGTCGTGTGCAAATTGCCGCCGCTCAAAATGACGATGTCCCCCGGCGTGGCCGAAGCCGGCGCCAGCCCCAGGTTCGAGTCCGCGGAAATCACGGCGATGCCGCTGTCCAGGTTGATCGTGCCGGTGAACGTGTTATTGCCATTGAGCGTCAACTGGCCCCCTCCCGCGAGGGTAAGACCCGTGTCAGCGCCGGCAATATTGCCATTGAGCGAGAGCAACGCCCCGGTGCCAACCGTGATGCTCACAGACTGGCCCAAAGTCATGTTCAGGTTAATCGTCTCCGGCACCAGCGCCTGGTTATCGGAAATGACGCCATCCAGGGTGAGCAGGTTGCCCCCCAAAACAAACGGCCCTGCCGGGCTCACAAATTCAATCCCGTCAAAAACGGTGCCCAAAGTGAAGTTGTTGGTGGCGTTGAGATTTCCTGTTCCCGTAAAAATCAATGTGGATCCGGCGGTCGGCGCGACGCCTCCAATCCAGTTTTCCCCGTCGAGCCATTTGCCATCCGGGCCGGGGCCCGACCAGGTCGCCGCGCCGGCGGGAAGAAGCGTCAATACGAGCGTGCCGAGGGCCGGCAGGAGGAGACGATACGTATTCCAAAGAGAGGATCGTTGGGTTTTTATAGTTTGTGTTGCGGCTACCTTAGAAAATTCCCGCCCTGCTTTACAATGTGGTTTTGCGGAATAATTTTGAGTTTTTTCGTCACCGCTCGCGGGATAATATCCTGATTTAGTCGTATCGTGTGTGGTGCCTCTGCACCTTGTCCAAAAAGTGTCAAACCCTGGCAAAGTCCAGAACCGGCCATGCGCGGCTTTTTCACCAAGGGTGAACCTTTTTGTGCCGAGTCTTCTTGACAGAAAATGAGTTTTTCGGCAGACTCGAATGTATGAAGTTCACCCCAATGACCCCACCCCGGCCAGCATCTCTGGCATGGCTTCGATTCAGTTGCAAACCGTGAGCACCCCAGCCAAAGTAACCATTGACTTCGCGGACGTTGGGTTGATTCAATTAACTCCATGAGACCGGATAAACCAACAGAAGCATCAGCTTTCCGGTATCGAGGAGTGTCAAGAACAGCATTCACGTTGATCGAATTATTGGTGGTTATTGCGATCATCGCGATTCTGGCGGCCTTGCTACTGCCCGCGCTGGCCAAGGCCAAGGAAAGCGCCAAAGCGGCCAAGTGCATCAGCAACCTCAAGGAGATCGGTCTGTCGCTCTCGATCTATATCGACGACAGCGGCAGCAAAGTGCCGAGCGCGATGAGTTTCGGCGTCGCCGCCGGAGATCGAACCACGGCGGCCGCGGAGTTCAATGATACCGTCGATGTTGGAGGCGTGCTGGCGTTGTTGAGCTTGCGGAGCAACTGGGTATATTGGTGTCCAAGCGACCCTATTTACGCCCCTTCATCGGCGAGCAAAATTGTTCCGACGACCGAAAGCTCATATGACTATCGATTCGTCGTCTGGGACAATTCGGTGGTGTATCCGGGTCTCAAGTCTTCGGACTTCGCGCGGCCAACAGCCCAGGTTATTTACCACGAAGACTGCGATTTTCATTATTTAAGGACGACGAACTTCTACCCCGCTGTCATGCCAACGTTGAACGCCGTTTACGCCGACATGCACGCGCGCCCATGGAAAGTGATGAACCAGCAATCCTATCCGGGCGGCCTTTACGATCCCAACTGGTTTTACATCGTCAATAACGCTGTAGATATCACCGGAGGCAATTTAGGCACGGTCGAGGACGCCTGGGATGACGCCTATTAGGCTCCACAAGTTCGCCTTCGATGCTTTTCAAAATTCCCCAATGCGGCGACCGTCCATGCTGAAAGTGGCGCAGTCAGGTCTGTTGACGAAAGAATGACATGAGGAGCGCCAGGCTGGCCGCCCGCCGCATGGAACACAAACACGTGCCCCACCAGCTTCGGCTGCACCATTGTTGGCAGCGACTGAGGCACGACATGGATTAACTGAAATAAACGGAAAGAATCAGCAATAACCTCTAAAATCCGGAAGATGGTGGAGCCGAGGGGGTTCGAACCCCTGACCTCCTGAATGCCATTCAGGCGCTCTACCAACTGAGCTACGACCCCATCCAAAGGTGCGCCACTGTACGAAGAGCCCCCGGCTTTGCGCAAGGGAAAAAGCTTAAGGAATCCCAGTTCGACTAGGCTTCCCGCGGTTTTCCTTTTTCCAGGACATCCCGCACCTTTCGCGCCAGCGCTGACGGTGTAAAGGGCTTTTGCAAAACCTCGACCCCCCTTGTCAGCACGCCTTGATGGAAAATCGCGCTTTCGGTATATGCCGAAGTAAATAGAATTCTGGTGTGCGGATATAACGCTTCAATACGATCCGCCAGTTCCTTGCCGCTCATGTGCGGCATCACGACATCTGTCAATAATAAGTCAATGTATCCGACCCCCTGCTTTTGTTTCAGGCCGAGGGCTTCGATGCCATTGGCAGCGGCCCACACCGTGTAGCCTTGCCGCCGTAACAGAGTCCCAGCCATCTCCCGCAACGCGGGATCGTCCTCCACGAGAAGTATCGTTTCCGTTCCGCGCGGCAATGCTGGCGAGGCGTTGGGGCGCCCGGCGGGCGCTTTCACCTTCTGTTCAGTCTGCGGCAGATAAATCCTGAAGGTGGTGCCACGCCCCAGGGCACGATTCGGAGCCATTTCCTGCGGTCGGGAGGGAGATTCATGTCGGCGCAATATGCCGCATAATCTTCAATGACCCGCACTAAGTGTGTCTCATGCTCCTTAGCCAATTCCTTGAGCGATTCACACAGATTCTCGAAGGTCACGTTCCGAAAGACCGCGCCAATTTCTTTGGCCTTGTGCTGCACAAGGTCGA
This sequence comes from Verrucomicrobiia bacterium, assembly GCA_036272955.1. Taxonomy (GTDB): domain Bacteria; phylum Verrucomicrobiota; class Verrucomicrobiia; order Limisphaerales; family Palsa-1400; genus DATAUD01. The sequence goes on along the minus strand of DATAXU010000230.1, from coordinate 2,581 downwards.
GCACGTGCTCCTGCGTTTTGTCCTTTGTTAAAGGCATCAGATAGTTGCCTTTCCTTCCCTTGTCGAAGTTTTCGCAATGCCGGGTAAGCTGATCAACATCAACCCCGGCCCCGACTTTGGTCTCAATCACGACATGAACCCGCTCTTGAAGTATGCTACCATCCCCGGTCAATTCCTTCAACCGGCCCTCCCCTTCGAGAGAATGAATCTTTCGGGTGATCGCCTCCAACTGTGCCGGGCATTCTTTGACCCTTGGCACCGAGACGCGCTCGCTGTCAAGAGGAGTAAAGTGCGTCGCCGCGAATTTGTCCCTTTCGTGACGAAACTTCGCCGCCTTTTCAGAAGGCACCGGGTCGAGGCCGGTCAATGGCGCCAAAAGCTCGACGTTCCGCCATAGTTCCGGCGAAGGCAGATTAATGACGCACTCACCTCGTTCCCGGAGGTTTTGCAAAGTCTTCGTATCGTTCAGCAATCCCAACACCATTGTCCAACCCAGCGCCCAAAACGAAGGGATCGGCGCCAAATTCGCACTTGCGTCCTCATTGGCCGAACTCACAAGAGCGATGGAATTGCCGAAATATAAAATTTTGGGCGAGATCGTGTGAAAACCAATTTCCTCTGTGGATGTCGTCATAGCCATTTCCTTTTCACCGGGTGCTTTCAACTCCTTTCCCAAAGGTTCGTTCAGCGGTCCGTATTGTCAAGGGCGGAGGAGTTACAACGGGTTTTGCGTCACTCTTGTTGATTCATGAGCGCTGGGACATTCGATGCGCAAAGGTCGTGGACAGATGAAATAAATAGTCAAACATACAGCGGTGACGAGCGCCAATCTGTACAATAACCCAGTCTGAGTAATGCAAAGAAAGCCGTTTCAGCATTTAACGTGCGGCCGGTGGAGGCGTCAGACCGCCTTCCGTCCGGTTAAAACGGCCCGAATCACGGAGTGAGGAATGCTCGGTAAAACCTATTTCCTCCGATCGCACTCGTGTCAAACCAAAGATACGGACTTGACGTCAAAAGAAGCGTCGTAACCGTGAGCCAGTTCGTCATATCGGGCGAGGACTCGATTTGATAGGTGCGTCCGACGAGACCGGTAATCGTGATTCCCGCGTAAGTGGCAATTCCCAGATTTGGTGTGGTGACAAGTTGAGCAACGGGGTTGAAGCTAATGCTTCGGATACGTTGGTTGGCGGAATCCGCGACGAAGATCATGCCTCGCGAGAGACACATGCCCGCCGCCCCTGAGAACCGCGCAATTGCACCCGCGCCATTGGCGTAAGAGGATTGAGTAAAACTACCGGCGACCGTCCAAACGTTGGTCGATGCATCGATCTTGCGAACGCAAGAACCACTCGCCAAAAACACGTTTCCGTAATTGTCAGACGCCATTGCGGCAACAGTATTGAAAGAGGCGGATGTTCCAACCCCGTCCACATTCTCGCCCCCGCCGTTTCCGGCAATCGTTGTGACGTTCTGGTTTTGGTCAATGCGCCGAATTAAGTTATTGCCGTTATCCCAAACATAAATGTTTCCGGCCTCATCCGCCGCCATCGCTCCCGGACGGGCGAACGACGCATAGACTCCGTTCCCGTTCCCTGAACCTGGACTCCCTGAACCGGCGAACAGGTCCAAAGTACCGTTAGTCCCTAAGCGGTAGATTTGCGATTGGGTTGAAAAATAAAGATTGTTTGCCGCATCGACGCAAAGACCGCTGCCGTTATAGATGCCGGTAAAGCCCAAAGCCTCAACCAGTGTATCGGTTCCAATCCGCAACAAACCAGCGTACTGAGACGCCAACAGCCATAGTGTGTTCGAGTGGTCAACGATAATCGAAGTGAGGTTGTAATTCCCAAATGAAACTGTCGTTCCGTATCCTGGCAGCGTTCCGGCGCCGCCGCCCGCAAAAGTTGACACTGTGCCGTTTGTCGATATTTCACGGACACGACTGTTGCCTTGGTCCACAACGTAGAGATTCCCGAATGAATCCGCTGCTATGCCCGTTGGTGTGGCAAACATGGCGGGCGCACCTTGAGCATTTAGATAACCAGATGTCCCGGACCCGGCAAAGGTTTCCGCCACATCATCGTTTGTATCGTAAATCTGTGCGTTGGCGCGAAAACCGCCAACCAGCGGGACTGCCAGCAGAATCGCAATGATCGTCGTTTTCATTTTAGCTTTTTGTCGCTCAAGTCAGTCCATTTGGGAACCCGACTATTCAATCAAACATCTACGTCTGCCGCAAGACGGAAATCGTCTGCGCCAAAGCAGGGGTCAAACTATGGGGGTCCATGCAACCCGCTTGCCGCTCTCATTCCCAACGGGCCAAGTGATAGGGATGGCGGTCAGTGATGCTTCCCAAAAGATTCTCTTGAAAGTCCCACCAAATAGTGTTATGTAGTCTTGATATGGGACACCAAAGTCACATCGGTCAAAATTAAACTCAATCAATCCAAATTCATTCCTATGCAAACTACTACACCTGGCGCCGCCACGCCCACTGCCCCCGAAACCTTCGCCATGTACCCCGAAATCCCCTCCTCGGGCCGCGGCAAAATCGCCGCCCTCGATGGCGACATCCGCA
>DATAXU010000229.1:0-6354 GCA_036272955.1 Verrucomicrobiia bacterium | reverse complement strand
GGTCTGCGCCAGCGGGACGCAATTCGGCCACACCTTTTTCATCCGATACAATTCATCCGGCGAAGGGTCCTGCCACACCTCCGGGAACCCCTTCATGATCGGGTTGTTCGGTTCGAGGTTGCGCACTTCAAACTTCCGCGCGGCGTCATGATAATACGAACTCACCCCGAGCAGCTTTCGCCATTCGTCCGTGCTCGATTTGCGGTAGCTATGAATCGAACAATGGATTACCACCGCCGGAACACCGTCGTAATGCGCCTTGGCGATATGGTTCACGAATTCCGCATTCGTCACATCCCCAAAACATTCGTCATGCACGATGACATCGTAGCCCTTCGCCCAATCCGGCTTTTCATAAATGCTCATCTTATGATCCCGGATCACACCGCCCCGCGAGCTGCCGCCTTCAAAAAGAATGTCCCAGGTCACATTGGCGCGGGCGCTGATCCCCTTGGTCAGAATATCTTTCTGCGCCTCGTAATCATGGCAGCACCCGCCGGTGATGAGCAGCGCGTGAATTGGTTCAGCGGCGCCGCAGTAACTCGCCGCCGCCATCAGCACGCCGGCAATAAGGCTGTGTGATATAGTAGTTTTCATTCTCATATTATTAAACGTCGCAGATTTTCACAGCCTCGCCCAGCGAAGCCACTTTGTCCCGGAGCGGCACAAATTCCTGCCCCACATACCCGTTATACCCCGTCGCCAGGATCGCCCGCATGATCGGCGGATAGCAGATCTCCTGCGAGTCGTCGATTTCATTGCGCCCCGGGTTCCCTCCAGTGTGATAATGCGCAATATACGGATGATACTGCTGGAGCCGGCGGATAATGTCCCCATGCATGATCTGCACGTGATAAATGTCAAATAAAAGCTTCATCCGCTCCGACCCAATTTGCCGGAGAATATCGACCGTCATGTCCACGTTGTCGCAGAAGTAATCCGGGTGCCCTCGCATATCGATATGGACGCGCGAATTGAGCATTTCCAGGCAAAGCGTGACGTTTTTCTTTTCCGCGTAACCGACAATGCGTTTCAACCCCTCCAACATATTGCGCGTCGCGTCCTCCGTGGTCAGCCCGCGTCTAAAACCGGAGAACGTGATGACCTTTTCAAACCCCGCATCTGCCGTCTGGCCGATCCGTTGTCGAAGAATCTGGATGCATTCCTCGTGCTCGTCCTTCTGCGCAAAACCCTTGCGCCACCCGTGACTGGGAGACATCGCGCAAACCAGCCCCCGTTTTTTCAATTCCGGCCAGAACTCCGGCGCCACCAATTCCACCGACGCCATTTTCAAATCCGCCGCGTGCTGCGCCAACTCAGCCGCCGTCATGGGATTGTAGCACCAAAGGCACACCGATTGGCGAATGCGGCCATTAACGACATCAGCAAAGCCATGCAAGCCAGTCGCGCCCAAAATCGCGGCCCCTGCGGCCAGTTGTTTAAACACGTCGCGCCGATTGAGACGCGGAAGTTCTGAATTTTTCACGGCTACAGTCTAAGAAACAGCTTGGAAACCACAAGTAGTTGATTGCAGGCAGTTTCATTTGTTGTCGGATAATTTTACAAATAAATGTCGGTTATCTTTACGCAGTTGAGAGGTTTTTAGACGATTATTGCCGAATTTTGTCGTATATCTCACTTCGCCTTGCAGCCCAAGACACCTCGTGTTAATCTAAGCGGACATATTGTCAACAAATGCCAGACTTAAAGCGACCCAACGAACCGGACAAAAACGACAAGCGCAATAACGAGCTGCGTCTCCCCCCGCGAGCCCTTCTCATTTGGATCGGTATTATTGCCTTCGTTAGCATCCTGATGTTTATAAAGAGCGGCGCCGACACCCAAGTCCAGGAGATGGATTCCTTTGGCGACCTCATGGACAAGCTCACCAACAATCTCATCGTCCCCGACAGCGGCCGCATCGTCTATGGTCTGCAATCGCCCGACATCAAACGCATCACCGGCAAATACATCGCCGTCAACAACGGCAAAAAAGTCGAAGTGCCATTCAAGCTTGAAACCCCGCTCACCGAAAAGAAAACCGATTTGCTGATCGACAGCGGACAGTTCAAAGCCATCAACAACAGCAATCTAATGTTGAGCGTCTTCCTGAACACGTTCCTCCCATTCTTGCTGATTCTCGGCGCGCTGTACTTTTTCATTTTCAGGCAAATCAAAATGGCCGGCAAAGGAGCGATGAGTTTTGGCAAAAGCCGCGCCCGCATGATGAACAAAGAAAAGAACAAGGTCACTTTCAAGGACGTCGCCGGCGTCGAGGAAGCCAAGGAGGAAGTTTCCGAATTGGTTGAATTTCTCAAAGACCCAAAGAAATTTCAAAAACTGGGCGGTCGTATTCCCAAAGGCATCCTGATGGTCGGCGCCCCCGGCACGGGAAAAACACTCCTGGCCAAGGCCATCGCCGGCGAGGCCGATGCTTCCTTCTTCAGCATCAGCGGATCGGATTTTGTCGAGATGTTTGTCGGCGTCGGCGCCAGCCGCGTCCGGGACATGTTCGAGCAGGCGCGCAAGAACACTCCCTGCCTCATTTTCATTGATGAAATTGACGCTGTCGGTCGAAGCCGCGGCCACGGCTGGGGCGGCGGCAATGACGAACGCGAGCAGACCTTGAACGCATTGCTGGTCGAGATGGACGGCTTCGACACTCAGGACGGCATCATCATCATCGCGGCAACCAATAGGCCGGATGTCCTGGACCCCGCGCTGTTGCGGCCGGGCCGGTTTGATCGGCAGATCATGGTCAGCCTCCCAGATGTGCGCGGACGCGAAGCCATTTTGAAAGTCCACGCCCGGAACGTCAAATTGGACCCGTCGGCGAATCTGGCCGTCATCGCGCGCGGCACGCCTGGCTATTCCGGCGCTGACCTGGCGAATCTTCTCAACGAGGCGGCCTTGCTGGCGGCCCGCATGAACAAAAAATCCATCGGCATGGTCGAGCTGGAAGAAGCGCGCATCAAGGTGCGAATGGGCCGCGAACGCCGCAGCATGGCAATGTCCGACGAAAACAAGAAATTTACCGCGTGGCATGAAGCCGGCCACGCGCTCATCAACGTTCTGCTCGAACACACTCACCCGCTGCACAAAGTCACCATCATTCCACGCGGCCAGAGTCTCGGTTCCACAATGTCCCTGCCCGAAGAGGACGTCCTCAATCATCGCCGCAAGGAAATGATGGATTTGCTCGCCGTCATGATGGCCGGGCGCATCGCCGAGGAAATTGTCGCCGGTGATATTTCCAGCGGCGCGGCCGGGGACATTCAACAAGCCACCTCCATTGCAAGGGCGATGGTCTGCCAGTGGGGCATGAGCGACAAGCTCGGCATGGTCCAATACGGCAACGATCACGATCAAGTTTTCATGGGGCGCGACATGGTGCAACGCAAGGATTACAGCGAATTCACCGCGCAGGAAATCGACACCGAAGTCAAACGGATCATTAACGAGTCCTATGACCGGTCGAAAAAACTGATCGAGGACTATCGGGACAAATTGGAAATTATCGCCAACGCCCTGCTCGAATACGAATCGCTCGACGGCGTTCAAGTCAGCGAGATAGTGAAGACGGGAACTTTCACGCCCCCGCCGCCGGCCCCGAAAGTGGACCCGCCCGCCGGGGCTGTTGCGACCACGGCATTGCCGGAAGTGCCTAAGCCCATTCCACCCAAGTTACCGGGTTTCGGCACGCCTTCTCCCGCGCCGGTTTAAAGGGGACTCAACACCAGGCGGCTGATTGACAAATCGGCAAATGATCATTGCTCCGTCCCTGCTCGCCGCAAACTTCGCGCGGCTCGGCAGCGAGGCCGCTCGTATCAATAAATCGGGTGCGGACTGGCTTCACCTGGACATCATGGACGGTCATTTCGTGCCGAACATTTCCTTCGGCCCCGCTGTCGTCAAGACCTTGCGGCCGCTGAATCGGTTGACCTTTGACATACATCTGATGTGTTCCTACCCGGAAATTCTCCTCGAACCTTTTGCCAAGGCCGGCGCCGACCGAATGACGATTCATGTGGAGCTGGACGGCCAGGTGACGCCGCTGATTTGGAAAATTCGTTCCCTCGGAAAGGAAGTCGGCCTGGCGATCAATCCTCCGACGGGGATGGCCGCTGTCGAACCGTATCTGGACCAAATCGATTCGTTGCTCGTGATGACGGTCAATCCCGGTTTTGGCGGCCAAGAATTCATTGGGGAATGTTTGTCCAAGATTGCGCAAGCGGCGGCTTGGCGCGCCCGGGATGGATTAAACTTTCGTATCGCCGTGGATGGCGGCGTTGAATTCCACACGGCCCCCAGTTGCGCGGAAGCGGGGGCGGATACGTTCATTAGCGGGACCGGGTTGTTTCGGCAAAATAATCTCAAGGCGGCGGTGACGAAAATGAGGAGGCTGGTGGAACCCAAAAAAACGCAAAAAATCGTCTAAAAATCCAACGGTACGATTTTTTCATCGACGACGTGCTACGCTGGGCGAGATATGATCTCAGTGCAACGCCAGACGAAAAAAAACTGTTGGAGACGCGGTGTTGAGAGTCACAGTGTAGTTCTCTCCGGAGGAAGTAACGCCGTTTGTCACGTCAGTCCAATTGCCGCAGAAGGTGCTCGCTTTCTGCAAGTTGAAATTTGCCGCCCAGGCCGGCCACGAAATGCTCTGTTGGCCGTTTACGGAAGCGATTCCCAATTGGGGCAACGGCAGGGAAAAGGCAAATAGGGTCCCCCACCCGCTCTCCCCGCCTTGGGTCGCAATTCCGTAAAGGGTGTTGCCGCACAAAATCAAGTTGGCTTCTGGAGAAGCCCCATCACTGTTGGCCTGGCCCTGGAGTGCGGTGAAGACGTACAAGTTCGTAAAGCCGGAGCCGTCGGTGTTTATTCTGAAAAGCGTGCCTGCGCCCGAACTGCCTCCTTCGGCTGTGGCACCGTAGAGCGCGTTGCCAGATAAGGTAAGGGCGCACCATGGAATGCATCCATCGCTGTTGGCGAAGGCATGAAGCGTTGTGAAGCCAGAACCATCAGTATGGATGCTGAACACCGTGCCGTTGCTGCCACTGCCACCTGTGGCAGCGGTTCCATACAGAATATTTCCCGCCAGGGTTACAGCCGCAACTGGCATGGAGCCATCTTCGCCATTGGTAAATGTATAAAGGTTGGTAAAGCTCGATCCATCCGTATCGACCCTGAATATCCCGCCATACGACGTTATCGGCTGGCCCCCGGGTGGATAGTAGCTATTACCGATAGTGGTACCGAACAATGTATTTCCTGAAAGAATTATTTTTGGCCCAATTGCACCCCCGATGACGTTGCCGGCGGTGCCTGCGGGAAAGTCACAAACGTTCGTAAGGTTCGTGCCATTGGTGTTAAGGCTAAACACCGCGCCAGCGGTATTGGTGGTGCCCGCTGAGACCGTTACATAAAGCGTGTTGCTGCAGATTGCCAAGCAGTCTGGCCCAGCGCCATTGGCATTGGTTTCTTCGAGGTTTTGGTTATAGGTCTGTGGTCCGAATGTGTAAAGGTCCGTGAAGCCTGATCCATTCGTGCTCAGAGCAAACAAGACGCCGCTGCTGTTAGTTCCTCCGAGGCCAGTGACGCCATATAACGTATCGCCGGACAGGCTCAGGTAGTCCGGGCCCCAGCCGTTGGTTGCCGAGAAGAAGTAAAGGTTGGTAAAACTCGACCCACCGATGTCAGCCTTAAAGACAGAACCTGCCCCAACGACAAAACCCGGCCCACCCTGAAGCGTCACTCCATACAGTGTGTTGCCTGACAATATTAAGTCCCCCATTGGATTTGCGCCATCGTTCGGCCAACCCGCAAATGCATGAAGCACGGTCAACGAACTCGGTTGAGCACCGGCAGTCTGGGGTAAGTTGAATGACACCAGACTGCACATGAAAAGCGGCAAAACCCCCGTTCTAATACTCTGGAATACAACAGACATGACGCTTTTACATCGACCGAATTTTTATTTGGCTTGAGCAGACTTGGCCGGTCGAGTGCGGGCACGTTTCGAGGATTCGTCCGGCCCAAAAAAATCGCCTTTGTAACGGTTCCAAACGTGTTATGTTAGTGCTAAATGAGGACGCTTAATCGTTGGATTGTTGTCTCTTGCGCATTGATTGTTGCGGACGTCGGGGTGCGCGCGGATGACCAGATTCGAACTTACAACGTACCTAAGGAACAGCCCACGCAACTCGCCGCGGGTGATTCAGGCGCGCCTGCGGCCACGCCGGATATTCCCGTCAATGCCGTGCCGGTTCAGTTTACGCTGCCGGATGGCTGGCAGCAATTGGCCCCGGACGGCATTCGGCTCGCCAACCTCGCGGTGCCAGGCAAAAACGGAGG
>DATAXU010000228.1:0-12653 GCA_036272955.1 Verrucomicrobiia bacterium | reverse complement strand
AACCCCGCCCGCAACGCGTGCCGTATGAAAAAGATTCGCTCCGCATTCGGCGAACTCAATTTCTGGCTGATTAGCTCCCGCGGCAAAATATCCCGGTCCCCATAAACCTCTCCCGCGATGCGCCACGGCTTCCCATCCCCGCCCAACCCGTAGCGCCCGATTTCCAACGAACGAAGCGCCTTTTGCAGCGATTCCTTGAATGTCCGCCCAATCGCCATCGCCTCCCCCACCGATTTCATTTGCGTATTCAACGTCGGATCCGCCTGCGGAAATTTCTCAAAGGCAAAACGCGGGATCTTCGTCACCACATAATCAATCGTCGGCTCAAAACTCGCCGGAGTCTCCCGCGTAATGTCATTTTTGATCTCATGCAGCAGATAGCCTACCGCCAGCTTCGCCGCGATCTTGGCAATCGGAAAACCCGTCGCCTTGGACGCCAGCGCCGATGACCGCGAAACGCGCGGATTCATTTCAATAATGACCATCCGCCCATTGTCCGGATTGACCGCGAATTGAATATTCGATCCCCCCGTTTCCACCCCGACCGCCCGGATCACCGCGAAACTCGCGTCCCGCATGATCTGGTATTCCTTGTCCGACAACGTCTGGATCGGCGCGACCGTGATGGAGTCGCCGGTATGGACCCCCATCGGGTCAAAATTCTCGATGGAACAAATAATCACGCAGTTGTCGGCCCTGTCGCGCATCACTTCCATCTCAAATTCCTTCCAGCCCAGAAGCGATTCTTCGACGAGGATTTCCGACACTGGCGAAAGCTCAATCCCCCGCCGCGCCATCACCTCAAACTCCTCGCGATTATACGCAATCCCCCCGCCCGTCCCCCCCAGCGTAAAAGCCGGCCGAATGATCAGCGGATATCGCCCGATTTTTTCCGCAACGATGCGGGCCTCGTCAAGATTATGCGCCGTCCCGCTGATGGGCACGTCCAGCCCGATGGAGATCATCAACTCCTTGAAAATCTGCCGATCCTCCCCCCGTTCAATGGCCAGGGCATTGGCCCCGATCATCTCAACGTCATATTTGATCAGCGTGCCCCGCTTGTTCAGCGCCATCGCCGTATTCAGGGCCGTTTGACCGCCGAGGGTCGGCAGCAAGACCAATTTGCCTTTGGCCCCCATCCGCGCCATCTCCTCCGTCTCGCGCGCGATGATTTTCTCGACGCATTCCGGCGTAATCGGTTCAATATAAGTGCGATCGGCGAATTCCGGGTCCGTCATGATCGTGGCCGGATTGGAATTGACCAAAATGATGCGGCAACCTTCCTCCCGCAGGGCCTTGCAGGCTTGCGTCCCCGAATAATCGAACTCGCAAGCCTGTCCGATGATGATCGGACCGGCCCCGATGATCAGAACCGAATGAATGTCAGTGCGTTTGGGCATAAAATCGCGGGCGAACGTTAATCGGAGCAGGCTGTCGGAAGCAAACCAGAATTGGAGGCCGTCCCCGCGCCAATAAAATCCAACCGTTGGATTTTTAGACGTATTTATGCGTATTTTTCACTTATGATCCCAACAGATGGAAATTCCAAAACCATGAAAATTAAAGTTGCCAGATTCCGAATCCGCGAAACCCACAAAGTCCGCCTGTCGGAATTGCCGACCTCCATCAAGCCCGTCTATAAATCGAAGTCCCACTACGAGAAACTCCTGGCCACGCACGTCGAGGCATTGAGCGCCGCCCAAAGTCTTCTTTACGCTCACAATCGTTACGCGCTCCTGCTGATCTTTCAAGGCGTCGATGCAGCCGGCAAAGACAGCGCGATCAACCACGTGATGTCCGGCGTCAACCCGCAAGGCTGCGAGGTCTCGATCTTCAAGCGCCCAAGCGAGAGCGAACTGCAACACGATTTTCTCTGGCGCACCACACTCCGTCTCCCGGAACGCGGCCACATCGGAATCTTCAATCGTTCCTATTACGAGGAGGTGTTGATCGTGCGCGTGCATCCGGACGTTTTGCGTCAGGAGCGATTGCCCGCCGAGAACCAGGACGATCCAAAAATCTGGCGCCACCGTTTTCATTCAATCGTTGATTTCGAAAAACACCTCCATCGCAACGGCACGCGTGTCGTGAAGTTCTTTCTGCATTTGTCCAAAGAGGAACAACGGCGCCGTTTCCTCTCGCGCGTTGACGACCCGCACAAGAACTGGAAAATCGCCGAAGACGATCTCAAAGAGCGCGCCCACTGGAAAGATTACCAGCGGGCCTACGAAGATTGCCTGGCCGAAACCAGCGCCAAAATCGCTCCCTGGTATGTCGTCCCCGCCGACGACAAGAAAAACGCGCGACTGATCATTTCACAAGTGATTCTGGACACTCTGGGCGAATTGAAAATGAGCTATCCAAATCCAGGCAACGCAAAAGAATTGGAATCAGTCCGCAAACAATTGGAAAAAGAGAAGGACTAGAATTACAACAATCTCGCCTGGCGTCCCGCAACCGCCTGAAGCCCCAGTTTCTTGTAAGTCAATTCCGTGGCGACGCGCCCCTGGGCGGTGCGGTTGAGGTAACCTTCCATGATCAGGAACGGCTCATAGACTTCCTCCAGCGTATCCGGTTCCTCGCCCACCGCGACCGCAAGCGAATTCACCCCGACAGGCCCGCCCGCGAATTTCACGACAATCGTTTCCAGAATCCGCTTGTCCATTTCGTCCAGACCATTTTCGTCGATGGCGAGCATGAGCAGCGCCTGGTCCGCCACCGCGACCGTGATCCGCCCGTCCCCACGAACCTGCGCGTAATCCCTCACACGCCGCAATAAATTGTTCGCGATGCGCGGCGTCCCCCGGCTGCGCCGCGCGATTTCCATGGCGCCGGGTTCCTCGATGGCAATGCTCAATAAATTTGCCGAGCGCACCACAATCTGTTGGAGCTGCGCCGCGGTGTAATAATCAAGACGTTCGCGAATCGGAAACCGTTCCAGCAGCGGCGAAGTGAGAAGCCCGCTACGGGTGGTCGCGCCGACAAGAGTGAATCGCGGCAGGTTCAACCGGACACTGCGCGCATTCGGCCCTTGATCGATTATAATATCCAGCTTGAAATCCTCCATCGCCGAGTAAAGGTATTCCTCGATGGTTTTTTGCAGCCGGTGAATTTCGTCGATAAAAAGCACGTCCCCCTCTTCGAGATTGGTCAGCAGCCCGGCAAGGTCGCCGGCCTTCTCGATGATAGGCCCGCTGGTGCATTTCAGATTGACGCCCATGCTTTTAGCGACGATATGCGCCAGCGTCGTCTTCCCCAATCCGGGCGGCCCGCTAAACAGAAGATGGTCGAGGGCTTCCCCGCGTTTTTTTGCCGCCTGAACAGAAATCTCAAGACGTTCCTTGACCACCGGCTGCCCGACGAATTCAGAAAGCATCGACGGCCGCAGCGTCATTTCCAACGCTGCGTCCGGTTTGGCCAAAACATCTGCGACAACACGCTCCGGCATCGCATTGAGAATGGGCAAGCGCGAAGGCACCGACAAGGGAAAACTTGAGCGGCGGAACATTCTGCGCGTATCATCCGGCCAGCATGAACGAATGACTTCCGTGGAATCGAAAAAGCTCCCGGGCTTGGCGTGGCCCCGATGGCTCCCGGAATCGTGCGCCATAACCGCCTTGGCGGGGCTGCTCGCGTATTTCTTGCGCGTGTCCTGGCGCAAATGGCCCGATCCAATCGTTGACTCCAGCCAGGAATGGTACGCCGCGTGGCGCATCGCCGAGGGCGGCCGCCTCTTCCATGAGGGAAGGTGGAATTACGGCCCGCTTTCGGCTTATTTTAATGGAGAGCTGTTCCGGGTTTTTGGGTCCAATCTAACTGTTCTATTCACGGCGAATCTTCTGATCTACGCAGCCATCCTCGTCCTGACGTATATGGCATTTCGCCGCGCGTGGGGCTGGCTGGGAGCATTTGCCGCGTGCGCCGTATTCATCTCCATCTTTTCGTTTTCGCACCTCACCTCCATCGGCAACTACAATTATGCCGCCCCCTATTCGCACTCAAGCACGCACGGAATACTGTTGATGTTCGTGGCGCTGTTCGTCGCGGCGGCGTGGTGTCGCGGCGAATCCCCTGGGTTTGCGCTACTGCTCGGCATATGCGGCGGAATCGCAGCCGTGCTGAAGCCGGAATTCATGCTGGCGATGGGCATGGTGGGAGCGGGCGCGCTGGCTTTGCGCTTCTTGCAACGCAATCCCGTTTCCGCCGCCGAATGGGCGCTTCTTGTCGCGGGCGCAATGGCGCCGACCCTCCTGTTTACTCTGGGTTTCTGGACACACGAACCTTTCAGCGCCGCCTTTGCGCACGCTTCCAACGCCTGGTGGCGCGTTGTTGTCAAACCTATTGCCTCGCCGGGTTTCGTCGCGGGCCAGTCTCTGATGGCCGGTTTCGATCATCCCTGGCGCAACGGCTGGACGGAATTCAAGGACGGCGTTTGTGCTATCATTGTCCTCGCGGCGATCTGGGCTGCGGGGTGTTTCATCAATTCCCCCGCGTCCAAAAAGCGAATCGCCCTGCTTCTGATTTTCGGCGGCATTGCCGTATGCCTTCGCCTGGACGGCGGCTGGTTTCGCGTCGGGCGCTGCATTCTTTTGCCGGCGTTGCTGATCGTCGCATTCACGGCGGGCCGTCTCGTAAGAGCCTGTTGCAAGCCAGTGGAACTGCCGCCCTCCGCCATCATGCAATGGCTTCTCGCCCTGTTTTCGGTCGCGATGCTGGCGCGAATGCCGCTCTTCGTGCGCGTTTACCATTTCGGTTTTTTTCAGGCGGCGCCGGCGGCCATGCTGATCGCCGCCGTAACGGTGGCCGAAATCCCGTGCTGGGTGGGAAAACCCAGGGCCGGAAGGATTGCCGCGGCCGTTTGCGGTTTATTTGTGTTGACGCTCCCCTGCATTTCCATCGCCGCGAGGTCCAATGGGATCCGGGCCGAACAGACCCAGCAGATCGCTGTGGGGTTGGACCGATTTTACGCCTTCAACGTCGAGGTGGACACCACTGGCGCGCTCGTTGATTGGGTCGTGAAACGCCTCGCGACGGAGCCTCCCGGCCGGGTTCTGGTGGTGCCCGACGGCCTGTCGATCAATTTTCTATCGCGCCGCATATCAGCCTCACCCGAGATAGGCGCGTCCTGGCCCGCCGAAAGGCAGATCCAGGAACTGCGCAATTCCCCGCCCAAATATGTCGTGGAGATTTCGCTCGACTTGACGGAGCGCGGCATCCGCCAATGGGGCACCGAAGGGAATCCCGGATACATCCTGGTAAAATGGGTCAACCAAAATTACGTCCCGGTGACATCGTGGGGGGAGCCTTTTTCCGGGACGAATTTGAAGGGCGCGCGCATCCTGCGTCGAAAAACCCCTTGAGGCGCCGCCCTTCTCAGCCCCCGTTTCCAACCGTGACGATGCTGCGAATTTCCCCCGTCTTCACTTTTGTTTTCAACTCCTGGCCAGGCTGCGTCTCGGCGGCGGAACGAACGACCCTGCCGCTCGCGGCGTCCAGCGTGATCGAGTAGCCCCGCGCAAGAACGTGTTCAGGGCTGAGCAGACGCAACCGGCCATTAAGGCCATCCCAATGGTGCCGCTTGCCTTGCAACTGCCGCTCGGCCAGTTCGCGCAAACGTTCCCGCCGCTGACCCAGCAATTCGCGGCGCTGGCGCAAAACATGGCTCGGCCGCAATCGGCGCAACCGCAGTCGCAGCCCCTCCGTGGCGTTTCGCAAATTCTGAAAACCGGACCGTAAACGCCGGGAAAGTCCTCCCTGCAAATCGTCCAGACGCTGCAACCGCTGCTGGAGCAGCCGCTGCGGATGCGACGCCCCCAAACGTTGCGATAACTGCCCAAAGTGGCGGCGCTCGCCGAAAATCCGGCGGCGCACGGCCTCTCCCATTTGCTCGGAAGTTCGCGTCATCCATTTGCAACGCGAGAAAACCCCCTCGGTCAAAATCTCCGCCGCCGCGCTCGGCGTCGCCGCCCGCAAGTCCGCGACAAAATCGCTGATGGTAAAATCCGTTTCGTGGCCCACGGCGGACACCACCGGAATGGCGGAATTGAAAATTGCCCGCGCAACGATTTCCTCGTTGAACGCCCACAAATCCTCCAGGCTCCCGCCGCCGCGCGTCAGGAGAATCGCGTCCAGCCTGCATCCCGGCGCCAGCGCCCATTGATTGAGCAAGCGAATCGCGCCCGCAATCTCACTGGCTGCCCCCACCCCTTGCACTGCGGAGGGGGCCAGGATGATTTGCAAAGTCCGATTGCGCCGTTCCACGACGTGCAGGACATCGCGAATTGCCGCCCCGCTCGGCGAAGTCACAATGCCGATCCGCCCCGGAAACACCGTCAGCGCCCTCTTGCGTTCCATTGCAAACAGCCCTTCCGCGGCCAGTTTGCCCTTGAGTTTTTCAAACGCCGCCTGGAGCGCGCCGATCCCCTGCGCTTCGATCGCCAGCACATGCAATTGATACTGGCCGCGCACTTCATACACCGTCAATTCGCCCTTGAGGATCACCTTCGCCCCGTCTTGCAGTGATTCTCGTCCCGCAACCGGATCGTTGCGAAACACCACGCAACTGATCTGCGCGAACGAGTCTTTGAGTGTGAAATAAACGTGCCCGGAACTTTGCGGCCGGCAATTGGTGATCTCCCCCCCAACCCATACCTGCCCAAGATGCCGCTCCAGCAATCGCCGGATGTCCCCCGTCAATTCGCCCACGGAAAAGACGCGGCGCACCGCCTCCTTGGGGAAAAGTTCCCCGCCAAAATCCCATTGCGATGTCGCTTCAACCGGCATTTACGGGAGCGGCTCGGAAATTCGCCGAATGGACAGCGCTCGCCCCGTCTGTTCGTCAATTTCCACGATGGCCCCTTGCAGGAGGATTCGCCCGCTGGCGACCCCGAATTTTTGCGGCATATTGGTGCAAAATCGCTGGATGATCGGCTCGATTTCCCGCCCGAGCACGCTCTCGTGCGGCCCGGTGAAGCCCGCGTCTGTCAAGTAAGCCGTGCCGCCCGGGAAAATCTGCTCGTCGGCGGTTTGCACGTGCGTGTGCGTGCCGATCACCGCGCTGACCTCCCCGTCCAGCATTCGCGCAATGGCGATTTTTTCCGACGTCGCCTCCGCGTGCATATCGACGAAAATGATTTTCGTCATTTGCCGCAGTCGCGGCACCTCGGCTTTCGCGCACAGAAACGGATTTTCCAACGGCTGCAAAAAAGTGCGGCCCTGCAAATTGAGCACGGCCACCGCCGGTTTTCCTTCGCTGCGCCATACCGTGCTGCCCTGGCCAATCGTGCCCGGCGGGTAATTGAACGGACGCAGAAACCGCGGTTCCGTCTGCAGCAGAATATTCACCTCTTTCTGGTCCCAAAGATGATCGCCGCTGGTGATGATGTCCACCCCCGCATTGAGAAGTTCGTGCGCCGTATTGACGGTGATGCCCGCGCCGCCGGCGGAATTCTCCCCGTTGGCCACCACAAAATCGAGCCGGTTGGTCTCGCGCAATTTTGGAAGAAGCTGGCGCAGGGCGTGTCTTCCAGGCTCGCCCACAACGTCACCCACGAAAAGCAGATTCACGCCATCCAGCATATCCGCCAGGACCCCGTTTCACACGTCAAATCTTCACGTTTTCCCCCCTTTGCCTTTCGGCGCGTTGGACAGCATTGTCGCCACCACCGCGTAGATCTTCCCCTGCTCCTCGGGCCGGACGGACCTCAGCCGCTGGATCAGGCGGGATTCCTTGGCCGTCAGCCGGGAAGCCGCGGCCTCGCTTGCGCTCGATTCCCTTACATCGAGCGCCCCTTTCTTAAAAAAATCCGGCCGTTCATGCTCGATGACGAGCTTGAGCAGCCGCAGGGTCGATTCCGTCGGCCGGTTCGGATGGTCGGGGTTGAGGAGGTGATTGATCGCGCTGGGGGATTTGCCGAGCTTCATCGCCGTTTGGGTCTGGGACCATCCCATCATCTCCACCAGCTTTTTGAATTCTGCCTTATGCGCGTCCATATTATAAATATTTATTAAATAACACTTTATCTGTTGACATTATTAAATAACATTGTTACTCAGTAACAATCTCGCATATGAATAAAAATATTCAATCAAAAAATGAGACCCCAAAAAACCCGGTTTCCCCGAGCAAAAATACGGAAGCCATCAAAGCCCTGTTCGAGGCCCTTGGCGAATGTTGCGCCAAGCCCGCATACGATTACCAACGCATTATCGTTTGCCTGACCCGCGCCTCGTCAAGGGTGACCGCCCAGTGCGGCGCCGTCTTCGCCAACCCCCTCCGGGGGCTGGATCCGCGAGGCGACACCGCTCTGGTCGTCGTTGACAAGGAGGAGGACTGGAGCAGCAAGATGCTCGATACGGTCGTGCAGTTTGTGAACCAGACTCGCGGCGTCGTCGTGCTGATGGCCGCCGCCGAAAGCCTCGCCCGGTGGCACGAGGTTTGGCGCCTGCAAGCCGATCAAATCCGCCGCCGCACCCACATAACGATCGAATTCGATATGTAGGGCCTCCCAGGGCTGGACAGATGCAGTGTGGACGGGCAACGTTGCGGGGCAACGAACGAGAAAATCGAAATGCAGGCTCTTGCGCCCGTCCACCAGGGCATTACATCCAGAAAATTAAAGTCCGCCGCCTTCCTGGTGGAGGGCTTGAACTCCCTGGCAACGACCTATTTCTTTTACTATCTCTACTTTTACACGAAGGCGCAGTTCAAGTTCGCCGAACTCCAAAATCTATGGCTCGCGGCGGGCTTGGGATTTCTCTACGCCCTGGGTGCGATCTGTGGCGGGCGCTTCGCCCAAAAGTTCGGCTACTACTCTTCGATCCAGCTCGGCGTTTCCGTGATGCTCATTTCGTTTCTGGCGTGCGGTTTCGTCGCCTCATGGGGTGTGATCGTCCTTCTCGCGATGCTCGGCGTCGTCGGCATGTGTTTTACGTGGCCTGCCGTCGAGGCGTTGGTCAGCGAGGGGGAATTGCCCGCCCGCCTGCCGGCCTTGGTCGGTTTTTATAATTTCGTCTGGTCGGTGACCGGCGCGTTCGCGTATTTCACCGGCGGCCTGATGATGGACCGCTGGGGCCTGCGCACGATCTTTTTTGTGCCGGCGGCCATCATGCTCGCCGAACTGGCGCTCATCTCCTGGGTGGAAGTTGCCGCCAGCCGCCAGGCCCCTTCGGCCCCGGAACTCGTTCGCCCATTGCTTCACGCCGAACCGGAAGGCTACAAATCCCCCGTCCGGCCTCAAACATTTCTGCGTCTTGCGTGGGTGGCAAATCCAATGGCGTACATCGCCGCCAACACCGTCATCCCGACCATTCCCAGCATCGCCAAAAAATTGGATTTTTCGCCCGCGATGGCCGGCTTCGTATGTTCTCTTTGGCTATTCGCGCGCACGGTGACTTTTGTGGCGTTGCGCCTTTGGCCTGGCTGGCATTATCGCTTTGGCTGGCTGGCGTGGACGTATGTCATGATGATCGTCGCGTTTGCTGGACTCCTCCTCGCGCCAAACCAATGGATCCTGATGCCCTCCGAAGCGCTTTTTGGTGTCGCGCTCGGGTTGATTTACTATTCGTCACTTTTCTATTCGATGGACATTGGCGATACCAAAGGCGAGCACGGCGGCCTGCACGAGGCGGCCATAGGTCTTGGCAATGGCATGGGGCCGGGAATCGCTGCCCTGGCACTGACGATTTTCCCCGCCTTTCGCGCCAGCGGCACGTGCGCTGTTTGCGCAATTCTGCTCCTCGGATTGCTCGCCCTGTTTTGGATTCGTTTTGGCAAAAAAGAGCCTTGACCCCGCTGGTTCCCGGTCACGGCGTCATTGGTTCACTGGCGTGGCTGATGGCTCCCTTGCGCAAAGCCAGATGGAGCCGTGAGGAGCAGGCCGCAGAATAGCAAACCCGTTCGCGATGGCGAAAAAGCTTTTGTTGACTTCTCCATAAAACGTCCTAAAAATTCTGCGCTGTTGTCATCATCCGGGTGCCATTTTGGCAACAACGAATTCAACCAGATTATGAAAACAACCTCTCTGCCCACTCGGAGCTTTTTGATTATCCTCGCTTTCCTGTTTTGTCGTGCCGCGCTGGCACAGCCGGCCACTCCCGGAAACGCCATACGCCTCGACGGGGCCACAGGCTATGTCAGCACATCCGGGTTGTTCGTGAACCCACAAACCTTGACGATCACTGTCTGGTTCAACACCACCACAACTCAGGGCGGGCGCCTGGTGGGTTTGGGAGACGCCCAAACGGGGTTGTCAATCAATTATGACCGCCACCTCTACATGGACAATGCCGGCCATATCAATTTTGGAATTTACAACGGAGGCTACGAGGTGATCACAAACACCGTGGCCTGCAACGATGGCCAATGGCATCAGGCCGTCGGCACTCTTTCTTCCGCCACCGGATTGAGTTTGTATATTGACGGCACGCTGGCCACCAATGACGCCGCGTTCAACGCTGCCCAAATTTACAACGGTTCGTGGAAAGTGGGTTTCGATCGAATGACCGGCTGGCCAAACGCGCCCGCCAGCCCTTACTTCAATGGAACCATTGATGAGGTGCAAATCTGGAACATCGCGCAGACCTCCACGGAGATTCAATCCAACTGCCATCTTTTTCGCACAGGCGCGGAACCGGGCCTGATGGCTTACTGGCATTTCAACGAAGGCGCCGGCATAACCACCACCAACGCCAGTCTCAATGATATCGGTCCCCCCAATATTGGCACCCTGCAAGGCGGGGCATCCTGGGTGGTTTCAACTGCGCCGGTTGGCTTGCCGGTGCTCACAAATGCGTCGGTCAGCAACATCACCATCTCCGGGGCAAGCTTCCAGGGTTCCAGCCTCCCGAATTATCAACCAACGGAGGTTTGGTTTCAGTATGGTCCCACCACCAATTACGGCTTCGCTTCCGCCCAGAGCGAGGTCAATGCCACCAACGCTACATTCGTTTCAGTGAGTGAGAATGTCGTTCAATTGATGGAAGGAGCTCTCTGCCATTACCAATTGGTGGCTGCGAACGACGCCGGGACCAATTTTGGAGAGGACATGACGTTCTCGACCTTGTCGCCTCCTGGCGTGACCACATTGCCCCCCACCAGGCTGGCCGGGAATGGTGCGACCTTGAACGGCAGTATCAATCCCGGTGGAGTGGCTGCGAACGCATGGTTTGAATGGGGCCTCACGACTAGCTACGGCAACACAACACCAGCAACCGCTGTTGGAAGCGGGAACAGCGCAGTGCCCGTGACCGCCAGAATTTCCGGCGTGCAGGGCGGACAGGCATATCATTACCACCTCGCAGCCACCAATGCGCTCGGCAAGTTTGTGGGCGTGGACCAGATTTTTGAAGTGCCGCTGCTGGCCTTGTATGGCGACAATCCATTGACGAACTGCTTTGGAGTTCCCTTTGTCGATCCGGGCTTCGGTCTCGCGCCGGCATCACCCCTCGCCATTGCCGCAAGCGATAATGGTGAATTAGGTACTGAGGAGGATGATTTCAGCCTGGCGCTAAAGGGTAACGGCACCGTCGTCGCTTGGGGATACAACGGCAATGGTGTAACCAACATTCCTCCCGGCTTGAGCAATGTCACGGCCATCGCCGCAGGCGGCAGGTTCAGTCTGGCATTAGAGACCGATGGCACCGTTGTTTCGTGGGGGGCGGTCAGTTCCGCCATCCCCTCCAGCTTGAGCAACGTGGTGGCGATCGCCGCGGGCGATGATTTCAGTCTAGCCCTGCAAAGCAACGGTACTGTCGTCGGTTGGGGCGAAAATTTTGATGGCGAAACCAACATCCCACCTGGATTGAGCAACGTAGTGGCGATTTCCGCGGGTGATGATTTCGGCCTGGCCCTGCAAAGCGACGGCATCGTTGTCTCATGGGGGTACAACGGTCGTGGCGCAAACACTCCTCCTGCCGGATTGAGCAATGTAGTGGCGATTGCGGCGGGTCATGAATTTAGCCTGGCCCTGCAAAGTGACGGCACTGTTGTCGGCTGGGGATTTAATGATTTTGACGAAACTCCCATTCCTTCCGGCTTGACTAATGTGGTGGCCATCGCAGTCGGCGCTTACTTTGGCATGGCATTGCAGACCGATGGCACGATTGTTGGTTGGGGTAATGATCCAGGTTTGGGGGGACCTCAACAAGGCTGGAATATAACCGGGAATCGGGAGGAGGTTGTCGGCGCCTCGAAACTCGGCCTGCCAGGCGGCACTCCAGCACTCCAGAGCGACACACTGGTAGCCATCGCGGCAGGGAATGATTTCAGCCTGGCATTTACGGGTGACGGCGTGATTGCCGGCGGAGGCGACAATGCCTATGGAAACTTGAACATTCCTTCCAGCGTAAACAATTCATCCGATGCAATCACCATCACCGGCGCCGTCAATGTAAATGTGCCCGGAGTTT
Source organism: Verrucomicrobiia bacterium (assembly GCA_036272955.1). Classification (GTDB taxonomy): domain Bacteria; phylum Verrucomicrobiota; class Verrucomicrobiia; order Limisphaerales; family Palsa-1400; genus DATAUD01. The sequence goes on along the minus strand of DATAXU010000228.1, from coordinate 245 downwards.
ACACACTGGTTTACACCGTCACCAATTTTATGGGCGCGTCAGACACAGTGACGCGGACAGTCGTAGTCACCCCGCCTCCATCGCCGCCCACAAATTTCACCATTGCTGAAACTGCCCGCCAACAATTCGCCCTGCAATTCAGCGGCAACTCGAACGCTGGCTACAGCGTGCTGACCACCACCAACCTGACTTCGCCGCCGGCGGATTGGACTCTGCTGGGACCGGCCACGTCATTGTCCAATAAT
>DATAXU010000227.1:0-39794 GCA_036272955.1 Verrucomicrobiia bacterium | reverse complement strand
GCTCGGAGCCGGGGGTCGAAATGGCCGGTTTTGACCGGGCCAACACTAAATACTTGCCCACCGTCTCCCGGTTAATGCCCAGTTCACGCGCAATCCGCCGGTTGGACCAGCCATTGCCCGCCAAAGTTAATATTGAATGCTCTATGTTCACTGTGAGTTCGTTCATTGCGCCCATGAGCAGCTTCCGCTGCCCAATACGCAATGCTTCCCTCAAAGTGGCTGGTTTTCATTCGACCCTCACTGGCTGGTTTTGAGTGACCGCTGACACCTTTTCCCGCCGCCTCCGCCGATTGCGCCCACGCCATGAACGCCACTCCCTCAAAATCCGCTGCCAGCCGCCGCCGTCCTGGATGGGGAATGACCCAGGATCAGATTTCCCTCTTCTGGCGTCTTTGGAGTGGGGCTTGCGCATATCAGGGATGGGACGCGATGTCGTCCGCCGACCGCGACGAAAAGCGCCATGAGGTTTTGGCCGAATGCGGTTTTGCCAGCGCCAAGCATATCGACCGGACGGACGGGTTTGACCGCGTCAAAAAACACCTTCTGGAACTGCAAGGCCGGGTACACAACGAATCGGAAGACGCGGGCGAGCGCCGACGCATCGTCTCGCGACTCGGAATCATCCTGGCCGAAATGGGGGAGGCCGGATACCCAGAGCATTCCCTCAACACGATCCTGCGGGAACGCTTCAAAATCATCGAAGGCGTCAACACGATCACGGACCTTGAAACCCGCGAACTGTTAAACCTTGTGCGGACATTATCGTCCCGCCTGGCATCATGGAAGCGCTGCGCAACCGTGCAAACCGAGCCTGGCAGTACCGGTACTTTGCCGGAAGTGGGAGCATTCGCAGCATGACGACAATTTCCACCCATCATAAACGCCCTTTGAAACAGGCTTTCAACGCCATTTCAAGGCAGTTTTTCGGCTTGCTTTTCAATAGTTATGCCGCTCCAAATTTGATCTTTTCGGCTACCTAACTATTGTTGACATATTAAAATCGAATGCCGCTCAAAGCGGCCCTTGCCATTTATACTCGAATTTCCAAAGCCTCTTCCGTCCAGGTGGGACAAATACACGGTCGGGCTACAAAACCCAACGGTACGTTTTTATTCGACGCAATGTTGAACATCGGCCAATTCTATAAAGTCACCGTCCCAAGAAACCGATGGAGTGGCGAATTTCTGGCAATCGCTCTAAACTGACGAAAGGACATTAGGTTTGACAAAAACGGCCCGCTAATTTCCACTGGCGCAATCGCGGGACGAATAGGGCCTCCACCTCGCCGGGGTGGCGGGACCTCTCCAACCGGAGTTGCGCACGCCAGCCTTTTTCGGCAACCAGGAGCAATGCGTCCAAATGCGGATGGACGCGGATTTCGTGACGCGCCAGTTGGTCGGCTCGGCGGCGCGCATGTTCAGCCTTGGCGGCAGCGAGACGATCCGCGGTTTTTAGTCTCGAATTCTCGCTGGAGCTTCGCGTGGCCCTAACCGTCAATTCACGCTCGTAGCTTTCAAAATAATCGTCGATGCGCGCCAGTTCGCGTCGCAAGCTGTTTTCCTGCCGGCTGCGGATTCGATCCAGTTCGCCGGCCAATTCCCTTTCCAGTGTTTGGCTCAAGAGTTCGCGCAATCGCGCCGGATCGGGCGGCGGCCAGGCGATTTCCGCGGCGAGATCACCGGTGATTTGATGAAAGCTAATGTTACGGGAGAGGTCGGGGTCGGGCTCTCCGTCGGTCAAAGACGCTGCGATTCGATGCAACGACCAGTGCTGGTCCATGGCTTGGATTTCGCAACGGGCCAGCGCGAGCAGAGCGAAATGAATGTCCGGCTGAAGCGGGGCGGCGAGCCGCCAGCGATGGGTATCGGGGAATTGTGCGCGCCAAAGTTTTTCCATGACAGTGGCGTCGGGCGGGCGCGCCAACGGATCCTCGGGCAAAATGAATCGTTCAAGCGGCAAAGGCGATATGCGCAATGCCTCGGTCAGATGAAATGTCAGCGGGCAGCCGGGAAAAATCTCGCGGATGGCGTTTCGCGCCGAGGCGGCTTCGGCGGGCGCAAATTGCAATTCAATTTCATGAATTGCCCCGTCAGGATGCCAAAGTCTGGCGGCAGGGCCTTCGGCAACGACTTCGAGGCGGTCGTGCCATGTGCGCTCGCAGAGCGCGCCGAGTTTGGTGAGTCCTTCTTCATAGAACTCCAACAATTGGCCGGGATTGTGCGGGATGCGTTCCAGTTTCATGCGGAATCACAAAGCTTCGTAATCTTTTGCGAACAGCGTTTCATCGAGCTGCTTGACTTCGCCGTAGGCGTCGCGCGCCGCCGCCAATTCATCACCGAGGCCGGCCATCGCTTCGGCCACACGCCCTTCGCTTGCGTGCCATCGGTGGAATACTTCCTCGGCAAATTCGTCGCTGCTGAAACGTTCGCCCAATACCAATCCTGTTTCGCCGACGACCAACTCAAAAAGGTTCAACTTTTCCTGGAGAATCTGGAGCAGGTGTTCCTGCAATGTGCCGGCTTGAACAAAGTTGTATATATGAACCGGATGTTGCTGCCCAAGCCGGTGCAATCGTCCGATGCGCTGCTCGATTTCCATCGGATTCCACGGAAGATCGAAATTTATGAGGTTGCGGGAAAATTGCAGATTGCGTCCCTCCGTGCCGCTGTGGGTGAGGATCAGAGCGCCGCCTCGTTTGCGAAACTCCTCCGTAATGGGCTGGCGTTGCGGCGCGGGCGTGGAACCGTTGACGACAAAAGTTTCGACCCGCATGCCCCGCAAATAATCCGCCAGGGCCGCCTGGGTTTCCAGGAACTGCGTAAAGATGACCGCCCCGCCTTCGATGCGTGTGAGCGGAGGAATCAGTTCGCATTTCCGCTTCCAGCTTGTTTCAAGCGGCGCTTGTTCGCGCCAGGCGCGGGCGGCGCCGGCATCGGGAAATTTTTCGAGCGCAAGCTTCCACGCGGCGGGGCTGCTGCCGGCGGTTTGCAAAAGCAACCGCCCCCAGAGACTCGCCTGGCTGGCGTTGAGATTCGAAAGCCGGTCGCGGAATTCACGCTCCCATTTTTCCCAAAACCCGCGCTCCGCTTCATCCGGTTCGAATAAGACGGTTTCGGCGCGGCGCGGAGGCAGTTTCAATCCGGCATTGGCGCGAGTATTCCGAATCATCACCTGACCGAGCAGCCGGCGCAGGTCTTCAGGCTCGCGCGGCTGACGGGGGCGTTTGGGATCGAGGAAACGCGCGCGAAATTCCTTCGGCGACGGCAACTGCCCGGGCTGGAGCAGCGTGACGAGATTGTAAAGTTCCTCGATGGAGTTTTGCACGGGCGTGGCCGTGAGGAGGAGGAGAAACTGGCGCGGCAGCGCGTTCACCGCCTGCCATGCTTGTGACTCGCGGTTCCGCAGGTAATGCGCTTCATCAACGATGAGGATGTCCCATTTGATTTGGCGCGCGACTTCCAATTGCGCGGCCTGTTTGAGGGTATGGAGGCTGGCAACGATGCCAGCGTTCTCGCTCCAGAATTTTTGCGGGTCATTCCGCGCGCCCACGTGATTCGTCGTCGCCGTCGTCAGATTGAATTTGTCGGCCAGCTCCTCTTCCCACTGATCGACGAGCGAAGGCACGGTGAGGACAAGAAATCGATGCACCATGCCGCGCGTGAGCAGTTCTTTGATGACGAGACCGGCTTCGATCGTCTTGCCAAGGCCCACTTCATCGGAGAGCAAGGCGCGCCCGCGCAATGGACCCAGAACGCGCAATGCGGTGCGGAGCTGATATTCGAGTTGTTCAATGCGGCAGTGTGGCAGACAAAGCAAATCATCGGATTGATTGGAAACCCACCAAAGCGCGGCGCGTTCACGGAGAAAAAATCCGCACAAGTCGTCCAAAGGAAAAGTCGTCTCCTGGAACTCCAGCGGCGGCATCTCGAACCGCATCGGCAAGGGCGGCAGGGGGGCTCGTTCCAGGGGCGACAACTGGCCTTTTGGGAGTTGAAGTTTGGAATTCGCCTTATTGGCGGGCGACTTGTTTGCCTGCGCGATTTGTTGAGCCTCCGCTTGACGCTGCTCGCGCTTGCGCCTTTTTTCCGCTATTTCATCGAGAATCTTTTGCCGTCGGGCTTCGTCCTCGGCGCGCTTTTGTTCCTGGCGCTCCATTTTGCGGCGGTATCGCTCGATGTACGGGCTGGGCTGGTAATCGATTTCATCCGTGCGCCGAGGAGGCGGCAAGAATTGAAAACGCAATGTCTCCGCCATTTCCCAAATGGTGGTTTCGATCCAGGCGCAAATGTTTTCGTCCGCGCCGAAACGCGGCTCGTCCCTCCGAAGCAATTTATCCGTCCCGGATTGTAATCGAAGCCAACCCGCCGAGAAAGTGCTGCGGTCGCTGGGGAACTGTTTGAGCCAGACTCCAAATGCCGCGTGAATCGAGTCCGGGCGCTGCGAGGAAAAGGCCGATTCGCGGCGGCCATCGACCTCCGTTTCCCAGGTCAACTGATCCGCCCCGGTGCAGCGGACGCGGCCGACGGCGACAATCTTCTTTGAACCCTGTTCTCGCCAGACAAGTTCCGTAAACCCTTTCACTTCATCGAAGGTGACGCGAAGGTCGAGCAAACCTCCAAACTGGTTTTTGGAATCCACCAGGCCCGGGAGGAATGACTGGCGCGGCGGTCGGGGGCGTGCTTTGCTCGATTTTTTAGGGGTGGGCATGTGTCAGGACACGGTGAAATTTGTCAAGCGTGCCGCAACTTATGGCTGGCTGCGCCACGAATCTTAACACGCTTTTCCAACGTTGAAGCAATCCGGCGCGGCATTGCCAGGGACTGGCCCTCGTAATCCGCGTCTTCGAGCCGTGAGATGGCGGATTGAGTGATATGCGGCATACAATCAACTTATCCGGATACAATAGCGCAGACATGCGAGGACCATCAACCTTTAACATAACGCGGTTTTTTTTCGTTTGGGCACGGAAGAGCAAATGGAACGCCTTTCCTTTTTCGCCTTGCGTCCGGGCGTTTTCGCGCCATAATTTTCGCCATTGGATGGGGTCGTAGCTCAGTTGGTAGAGCGTCTCGTTCGCAATGAGAAGGTCAGGGGTTCGACTCCCCTCGGCTCCACCACCATCCGTGTCATCAACCCTTTGCTCAAACTAGGGCGGAGACGTTTTGAGCCAGGTGGCTTCAAATTTGGTCATTGCATTTGGAGGATGTAAAACCGTTGCGCTACTCCCGGACTGACTGCGTTGGTGATGGTGATGGAGAAATTCCCGCTCGCGCCCAGGAGATTGGTCGCCATTGGCGTCCATTGGCTCAGCGGAGCAGCCAGAGTCGCGCTTGTCAATACGATATAGGTGCCGCCGGACAGGCCGTTGGTTCCATTGAGCACAAGATTTGATCCCGCCACGCCAAGGCTGATGAGGCCCAAATTGACGGGCAACGGCGTCGCCAGGATTGACAGCGCGCCTCCCGCGACGGGCACGCCGGCGTTGTTTGTTTCCACGACGGCCGCGGCAAAAAGACCGAAGGCTGTGTAGGTGTGCGAAGGATTCTGGCCGGCGCCGGCCGAGCCATCCCCGAAGCTCCAGGTCCAATTTGTCACGGGATTGGCGGCGCTGTCCACAGCGGCTGCAAGGAAGGTCACGGGAAGGGGGACATAACCGCTGTCGGGATGGGCTGTGATGGCAACGCCGGGCAACGCCATTGTCGGCGCGGTCCCAAAGGTCGAAGCCCACCCGGTTGCACCCGGCAAATAGTAAACCGTGGCGTGGCCGTCACTTTCAAAAACCGTTCCATCGTCGGGCGGCGCATTTCCCTCGAAATAGGCCGAGGTCAGGCTGTTGTTGAAGGCGAAGGCATAATCCTCCACGTTTGTCGCGGCGCCTGGCACCACGACGTTCGTCAAGGCGCCGCAACTTGCAAAGGCGGCGAATCCGATGCTGGTCACGCTCGGCGGCAGCGTGACACTGGTGAGGCTGTAGCAGCTTTCGAACGCCCCGACGCCGATGGCCACCAGTCCCTCCGTCATGTTCACGCGCTGAAGGTTGCAGTTGAAGAACCCGTCCAACTCGATGTTGGTCACGCCGGCGGGGATCGTCACGTTAGTGAGCTGGCAACCGGCAAACGCCTGCGAGCCTATGTCCCCCACGCCGCCCGGTATGGTGAAACTGCCAGTCAGGCCGCCTGGGTATTCCACCAGTTGCGTGGCCGCCTTGTTGTAAACCACTCCGTCGGTGCTGGCAAAAGCCGGATTTCCCGCCGCCACCGTGATCGCCGTCATGTTGACGCAATTGGCGAACGGAACCTCACCGAGATTGATCACGCTGGCGGGGAGAACAATTCCGGTCAGGCCCGCGCATTCGGCGAAGGCTGCATCTCCAATGCTGATGACGCTGTCGGGGATGGTGACGCCCGTCAGGGAGCTGCAAGCTTCGAAGGAATAATTCCCGATGTTCGTCACGCTGGTGGGAATGGTGACACTGGCCAGGCGGCAGGAATCAAAGGCCAGGTCTCCGATGCTCGTGACGCTGTTGGAAATGGCATAGGAGGATTGAAGGTTGCCATCCGGATACTCCAGCAACTCCGTCTGGCTTTTGTTGAACAACACTCCCGCCACGCTCGAGTAGGCCGGGTTGGCGGGATCCACCGTGATGGCCGGCAGCGCGTTGCAGAAAAAAAACGCCGCTGCACCGATGCTGGTCAGCCCGGCCGGGATGTTCACATTTGTCAGGCCGTCGCCGAAAAAAGCATATTGGCCGAGGTTCGTCAAGGTGTCGGGAATCGCCAGGTTGCTCAACTCCGGACATGAGGAGAAGCCGTAGTCATTGATACTCGTCACAGCGCCGCGCAACGTCACGTCGCTCAGGCTGTCGCAGTCCTCGAATGTTCCAAAACTAATCGTGGTGACGTTTGTTGAAATCGACACCGCCGTCAGACTTGAGCAGGAACTGAACGCCTGATCACCCAGGTTTGTGACGCTGTCCGGAATTGTCACGCTCGTCAGTGTGGTGAGATTGGCGAACGCCTGGTTCGTGATGTCCGTCACCGGCAGGGCGTTGATGGTCGAGGGGATTTCGATCGAGCCGCCCGGTCCGGTGTAACCGGTGATCGTGATGGTTCCATCATTTGTCACATACGTGAAATCCGAGGCTGGCGCCGCTTCCTGCGTGTAGGTGCCCGATGCCGTGTTCGTGACGCCGGCAGTGACGGAAACCAGTTCATTGCTCGGGGCCGTCCACCCGTTGATCGACGTGAAGCTCACCGTGTGTTGCCCCACCGAAAGCCCCAGGACCGTCGCCCCGCTTGGCTGAAGAATCCCGCCATCCACCTGCCATTGGGCGCCGGAGGTGACCGCTCCGGGCGGCAGGATTGTCACCTGGAGCGCGCCATTGGGATTTGGCGCGTCCTCGATCACCGCTGTGAGACCATCGTAGGTGGGACCCCACCCACTGGTGCCAGCCAGATAATAAATCGTGGCGCTGTCCCCCAGAAAGGTTTGCGCATTGGCCGGAGGCGCGTTGCCCTCGAAATAAACGCTGGTCAGGCCGTCGTAGTCGAACGCCCCGACGTCGATATTCGTCACGCTGGCAGGAATGGTGACGGTCGCCAGATTGGGGCTGTCGGCAAAGCCGAATATCCCGATGCTCACGACGCCCCCCAACATGGTCACATTGGTCAGTTCGCCGCAGCCTTGAAACGAATCAAGCCCGATGTTGGTGACGCTGCTGGGAATGGTCACATCCGTGAGACTGCAGCCCTCGAACGCATAGGCCGCGATGCTCGTCACACTGCCTGGAACGGTATAACCTCCAGTGAAGCCAATCGGAAATTGAATCAGCGTCGTTTGATTTTTGTCGAAGACCACGCCATTGAGGGAGCTGAAAACCGAATTGCTGGGGTTCACATTGATCGCCAGCAATTTGTCGCAGCCGCCGAAAGCCGTTGTGGAAAGCGAGTTGACGCCGGCGCCGAGCGTGAGGTTGGTCAGGCCCGTGCAGTCCCCAAAGGCGCCGTCCTCGATGGTGGTGACGCTGGCGGGCATGGCAATGTTGGTGAGGCCGTCGCACAGGATGAAGGCGTTGGTGCCGATGGTCATGACGCCGTTGGATAGGGTGTAGCTGCCGGTCAACCCCGTGGGAAACTCCAGCAGCGTCGCGGCATTTTTGTCGAACAGGACCCCGCCCACGCTGGAATAATCCGGATTTCCAGCCGCGACAGAGATGCCCAGCAGGTGTTCGCAATTGATGAAGGTGTCCGGCGCGACGCTTGTCACGCTGACGGGGATCGTCACGTTCGTCAGATCGAAGCAATATCCAAAGGCCGTGGATTCGATTTTCGTCACGGTGCCGGGAATCGTCACACCGCTCAGGTAGTAACAGGCTGCGAAGGCATTCGGACCGATGTCGTTCACTGTTCCTGGAATGGTGTAACTCCCGTTAATTCCGGGCGGATACTCCACCAGCGTCGTCGCGTTCTTGTTGAACAAAACCCCGCCGACGGCGCTATAGACCGGGTTAGTGGTGTCCACGGTGAACAACGTCAGCGAGTCATTGGGAGCGAATTCCTGCGCCTCGATGTTGGTCACGGTGAAGGCAATGGCGACACTGGTGATCCCCTTGTCTTCGAAGCCGGAGCCTTGGATCTCGGTCACCGGCAGCCCGCCGAGCGTGCTTGGGATGGTGACAGCCCCACCCGGCCCCGTGTAGCCCGTAATAATGGCCGTGCCGTTAACAGTGATAAAATCGAATTGCGCGCGTGCCGCCTGCGTGGTCAAAAACAGGAGAACCAAAAAGAACCGAGTCGTTTTCATTTGCAATTTACCTCCTCGAAAGCCGCGTGACTCGATCCGGAACCAAAGAACCGGTCTTTCGACATGGTACCATTGAAGCTTACGCGAAGCGTTTTGTCAATTCAATTGATCGTATTCTAGGCGAACACTCGCGGATTTTTTCGGGAAAATGGACTTCGATGAGAACTGATCCCCAACAGTTGCGACTGAAGGCAACCGTCTGGCATATTGTATTTTTTCCTCCCCAATCCGGCCTTCTGCTTTTACTTGACTCTGTCTGTCTCCGCCGCCAGTTTTTATTTGTGGCACGACTTTCCAGGCTTCTGCGACGCTGCTTCGGCTCAGGTTCCAAGGCTGACAAACCCGTCGGCGCCTATTCGGTCGGCGGAACGCCACCCGATCCCACGCTGGTCCAGCGCATCAAATGCGCGTATGAAGCCTCCATGCAAAAGTGGCTCGGACCCGGCAATTCGACGTGGGCGGAAATCGGAGACCGCCATTCGGTTATTCGTCGGGCCTTGCTTGCCGACGATGACGCGTTGAAAGCGATTCTTACCGACCCAGGCCAAACCGATCTGTTTTACGGCTTCGATAACCTTTGTTGCAGCATCGAAAAAAGGAACAATAAAAATCGCAAACGAAGGCCGCTGTTGGCTGTCGTTTCCAAACGGCAGATTATCCGCCTGGGCGAGGCCATGGGAGTTCGGGGCGTTCCAAATCCCGAGGGAGGGCCGATCCACACCCGGGCAAAAACCTCCGCAACGGCGGAAGTCGAGGCGACGCTCGCCGACTTGGACACCGTGTTTGGCTTTCGAATCGAATTCCCCAATCCCTATCCCAATGAATTCGGCATGCCGACCTCGCGGGGTATCGCGACCTATCGCGCCACCCAGGCCCTTTACCAGGTCTTTCGGCTGCTTCAATTGACCCGCGAATTCGGCCCCCGCATCATCGAAATCGGCGCCGGCATGGGCCGCACTGCCGGCTACGCGCATCGCCTCGGTTTGTCGCAATACACGATTGTGGACCTTCCCATGGCCAACGTCGCCCAGGCCAGCTTTCTCGGCCAGACACTCGGCCCGCAATCCATCACGTTGGCTTCAGAGGAACCCCGTGCGGGCGCCATACGGATCGTGACACCCGAGTGGCTCCGCGGTTGCGGTGAAACTTTCGATGTCGTGCTCAACGTGGATTCGATGACCGAGATGGATCGCAAGTTCGCGGATGAATATGCGGCATGGATTCAAGCCAACGCGACGTGCTTCCTCTCAGTCAATCACGATCTCAATACATTTCGGGTCTGCGACCTGGCGCCGTTAAAGCGCATGTCTCGCCGGCGCTTTCCCTACTGGATGCGCGATGGCTACACGGAGGAAATCTACGTCAACGCCCAAACGAAATAGACCGCTGCAACCTACCGGTCAAGTTCCGGGTCGAGCCAGAGCGCCCAATTGCCCCCGTTTTTATCCGATGCCTTGTCAACTATTAATTCCAGCGTCTTTACGCCGCTGACATCCAGGTTGTATTTCGCCTTCTCCGACCCCCGGATGGCGGGCGAGCGGTATAACTCTTTCCCGTCGCCCTTGATGATGAAAACAACGCCGTAGGCGCGACCCTGCAATTTGCTGTGCAACCCGCCTTTGCCTCGCAGGCTTTTCCATTTGCCGCCGAGATCGAAAACGTAGCGCGACGGACTGTGGGCGAAAAACCCGGTGGCAAACAGCGTGCCGCAGTCGAGAAATGGCGAGGTGATCTCCGGGTTCGATGGAATTCGATTAGCCGCGGGCTTCAACCATCCCACGGAGGAGGTCTCCGGTTGAGTGTCGCCCAGCATCACCGTCGTCACGTCACTCGAAACAGCCGCGGGCGACGGCTTCGGGTCCGTGCGCAATGTATCAACGGCCTTCTGCGCAATCGCCTTTTCGAGCGCGGGCATCTCCTTGTTCTCAATCGCCGCCAGGGCCTCTTGCGCTTCGCTCAAGCGTCCCTTCTCCACCGCCGCCGCGATAGGGTCCAAACCTCGCCGCATCTGCCACTGCGAGAAATCCACTGAACCTTCCGGCGTCACCGCAAAGCCCAGGTGCCGCTCCGACACTCCCCCGTTCACATGGCAAAATTCGACCCGTATTCTGCCGTCCCCGCATTGGTCCAAATCGGAAACTTCAATGGCAAACCGCCCTTGCGCATCTGGAACCGAAGTCCCTGTTGGCGCACGGTAGCCGCCGTCATGAACGGAATCAAAATAAGCAATCACCCCGTAGATCGGCGGCGACCCTTCAACAATCCCCTCAACCCGCAGCGCCCCCGGTCTCCCTATTAAATCCGCGCGCGTGACATTCGTCGAAAGTTCCACGTCGCATCGATTCAATTTCGATTCCTCTCCCCAGCCCTTGTCCGACCCGTTAAACAACGGGTGGCTGGCCAGTCTCATGGCGCTTGCCATCGTGAGAAATGCGCCTTGGTCTTCGTGCCGCCGTTCGTCGCGATACGTATGGTTGCCCGCTCCCATGATGGAAACACCGAGCGATTTTTCATCCCGGCGCGCTCCGCAGTGCGGCAGCACAAACGCATGGCCCAGCTCATGGGCAATGCCTCCAATGAAGATGCTCTCGAATTTGCCGAGCGACATATCGCCATATTCCTCATCGTGCAGGGTCGGTTCCGTGTTCGTGATGTAATCCAGATTCAGAATGACCGAATCGGCCGCGAAACATAAACCGTAGCCCCCGCCGTGTTCGCCGTAATACGGCGAGTGATGGCTAAAGGTTTTGGCCTTTTGATCCCACTTGGCGAGGTTGCAGAAGATCAAAAAAGTTTCGTTATCAAATCCAATATTGGCCGCTTTGAGCGCCGGCTGGCATTCGCGCTTCACGATGTCGCCGCCTGCTTCCGAACCGGTGCCCGGCCTGCCTGGCATATCAGTGAATTGCGCGTCGGCCTCATGGCCTTTGACCAGGCGAATGATGAGCTTGCCCGAACTGTCGCGCTCCATTGCGAAACCTTTCCGCCCAAAGCTCAGCCGGTCCATTCCGTCGCGATAAAAATCATCAATGTCTTCCATGATTGCTCCCAACCGCTGCTCGTACTGCGGCGCGGGATCGCGGTCCGACGGGGTAAAATAAAAAATGTGCAGTTTCCTGGGAGGACTTGCCGGACGCGGATTGTCGTAGGCGTCAATAATTTTTAAGGCTAGCGCCGCCTGTTGGTCTTCGGCGATCGGAAGGACGCCGGATCGCGCCGCAAAACATCCTAACCACAAGAACATGAGGACCAAAACGCCGCGCATCGGCTCATTTTGTAGTCAGCGTCGCCAAACAATGCAAGGGAGCTTTCCGAAAAATAGTAAACAAACTTGACTGTCCTGCTTTTTGACTATATAAATTCAAGCATGAAAGAAACGAAACCTGAAATTGAAGAAATCGTGATGCCTGCTCTGCTCAGGCACGCGCGGGTCACCTACGGCGTGGCGATGCGCAATGCCCTGGAGGAAGCGGGATTTGACGACGTCCCGAAAAATGGACTTTACGTGATTGGCGGTTTGGCGCTGGGCGCCGAGGATATCCCTTTGGGGCAACTCGTCAAGGAGTTGCGCGTCTCAAAACAGGCCGCCGGCCAGCTTGTTGATACCCTCGTGCTGCGCGGCTATCTCGAACGCACTGTGGACGCCGCGGACCGTCGCAAACTCACCGTCGCCCTTACCGAACGCGGCCGCGCCGCCGCCGCGACTCAGGCCAAGGCGCGCGAACGAATCGACGCCGAATTGCTTGCGCGCGTAGGCCCGGAGGATGTCAAACGCACACGCCGGACCCTCGCCGCGCTGATTGATCTCGGGTGTGCAATCCGTGCGCAAGCCGCAGCGTCAGACTGACCACGGCGCGCGATAATCCCGCGTGAGCCATTTCGCGTCCCCGGTGCCGTGCGTAAATTTGAATTTCGCGGGGTCCCACCGGAGGTGCGCGTGGTGGTAGTAGCTCTGGTTGACCAGATGGCAGCAAATCGCCGTGCGCGCCCCGATCTGCTCATTGGCGACCGGTTTCTTCCGGCTCTTGACGCACTGCATGAAATCGGAGATGTGCTGTTTGCTCTTGTAAAGTCGAATTGGCGCATCGGCCAGGTAAAGCTTCTCGGCCTTGTGGACCTCCGCCGCGCACGTCGTGTCCGAATCTTTGCCCGCCCCGTGGTTTTTCTTTGACTCATCCGAAAAGTCCGCGATGGTCTTGCCATTGACGATCAGCACGAATCTGCCGCGATTGACCCGCACCTCCCCATTCGTCCCAAAGAAAATAACGCCGAACCCATCCTTCTGTTCAACGACAATGCCATTGGCATAAACCAATTTCGCCCCCCGCTTCGCGTTGGGGTCGGCGGGTGGGATGCACTCCACCGGCCCGCTGTCGTCCATGCCCAGGCCCCATTGCGCGATGTCCAGATGATGCGCGCCCCAATCACCCACGCCGCCGCTGCCGTATTCCTTGTAATCTCGCCACGCGGGAAAACCCTGGAATATTCCGCGCGGCGACAGCACCGGGCTGTAGCCGCGAAATGGCCCCGGTCCGCACCACATATTCCAATCCAGCCCCGGCTCCATCTCCTCCTCCTTCAAATCGCACGGACGCCCCGGATCGCCATAGCTGCACTCGACCCTCTCGATCTGGCCAATCACCCCGTTGCGGACCAATTCACACGCCACGCGAAATTCGGCCATCGACCGTTGCATCGATCCCGTCTGCAACACACGGTTATGTTTCTTGACAGACTTCATGACGGCAATGGCCTCGTGGATATTATGCGTCAGCGGCTTCTCGCAATAAACATCCTTGCCCGAGCGCAACGCGGCCAGCGTTGTAATCGCGTGCCAATGGTCCGGCGTCGCGATGCACACCGCATGAATGTCCTTTCGCGCAACGAGGTCCCGAAAATCATCATAGGTCGCGCACTGGTCGTTCTTGTAGAATTTGTCCACCTTCTGTTTCGCGGCGTTGCGGCGGGTGGTATCCACGTCGCAAACCGCCACCACGCGAGTTTCCTGCCAGAGAAAATTGTCCAACAAACTCCGCGATTGCGTCCCCATCCCGATGAATCCCATATTGAGACGCTCCCCCGACGCGGCATCCGCGCCGCGAACCAGGGATGGAAGAATGAACGGCGCCCCTCCTGCAAGCAAAGAGGCCGTTCCGAGAAATTTTCGCCGACTAATTTGATGGATCGTTTTCATGGATCGGCGCTGATTGTAATTGCTCCATGCCGCAGCCGCCATCCCCGAATACGGGGAGGTCCGGGATCACTGTGTTTGCGGAATGTAATAGCTTTGCCCCCTTGCGGGATTGATTGCGTTGGTAAAACTAAAATTGCCCCCGGCGTCAAATTGATTCGTCTCCAGTACCGTCCAACTGGTTGTCGGCGTGCCAACATTCGTCGGAGCGAGGAGAACGTAATTCTCCAGCGGCACGCCGTTGGACCCGCTGATGACCAGGTTCCCTCCGGTGACCGCGAAGGCTCAGAATCGCGGCAAATAAAATGGGGCTGACGCAAACAGTGACCCTGCTGGTCATCGCGGTGGCGTCGTTGGCCAAAACGGAAAAATCGAAATTCCCGAGTCCCCCGTTTACACGTTCGCAACTCAATCCGGAATCTCAGTCTCGACCAGCTTCCCCAAAGACGCGAGCGATTCCTGCCAGCCGAGATAACACATTTCGGACGGGATGACATCCGGCACCCCTTCCTGCACGACGTTCAATTCGGTTCCACACGAGACCTTTTTCAAGGTAATTGTCACCTGCAACTCCCCGGGCAGATTCGGATCGTCAAACTTGTCCGTGTAACGAATCCGTTCGTGTGGCGTCAGCTCAACATATTTTCCACTAAAGGAATGACTCTTGCCCGTGGTGAAATTCGTGAACGAGATTTTGTAAGTGCCGCCGACTTTGGTATCCATCTGGTGGACCTTCGCGGTGAATCCGTTTGGCGGAAGCCATTTGGCTTTGGCATCGGCGTCCAGGAACGCCCGATAAATCTTTTCCGGCGACGCCCGGAGCACGCGGTGAAGACGAATGGTATTTGGCATAATTTTCGTGTTTGATTAGACTGGTGATTTGTTTGCCCTGTTCGTTTTTACGCCTTTAACAGCCTGCTGAAAAGCGATTATTTCAGCGCCCGGCTTCAGATCAATGTCACGGCGGCTTGTCGCGCCGTAGCATTGCGAAGGCGGGAGGCGGACTTGTCGCGCCGAAGCCTTGACGAAGGTGAACCCAATCTTGAGTCAATAAAAGTGCAAACAGTGAGGATCGGCAAGCACAAAAAATCCGTCAAACATCAGCAATGGCAAGCACCAATCTGTTCAATAACCCGGTCTGACCCCTACGCCGTAAGTAAGGCCCCAAGTGCTCTGCCCCCCTATCAGCTTGATGACCTCGCCCTCCAATAAGCAAGTGCGGCATCTGCTTGAGACGTGTACCCTCTCAGCTCTGGCCAAGTCTTTGCCACCGTTAGCCACTCGACGATCGCCTGAGCCTGTTTTTTGTCAAGACATGCGAATTCATTCATTTTTGCAGTTCGTAATATTTTCTCGTCTGTTTTCGCTTTGTCCAACGCCTCGTCGCCCCATTGCTTCCGAATAAACTCCATGTCCGTTCCCTCCCCTGAGGCATTTAGGTAACGAATAACAGCCTCGGCATCATTTGGGTCGGTCGAATGTGTCTCTAGCAAATCTTCAAGCACATCCGCGAGTGCGCCTGGAACATCCTCACTCCGAAGGGAGATCAAACGACTTCTCAGCTGCACGCAATCCTCATGCGACATTCTTTTTCGTCTATCAATGGGAAAACAATCAAGCAGAAGCTCCCGAACTTGCTCCTCGCCGGGCGAATTCTCAGGTTGTCCAGCCATAGTACTAAAGTGCTAAAAAGCGGCTCCCGCCGTCGCAAATGTCGCCCCTCCTCCTACCAAACCGCCAAGAATGCCGCCGGTAGCAATTATCCCAGCACCTACTCCCGTGTAGGTAGCACCCATTGCCACGTCGTTCCAGAAACTAGCCGAGCCCGGGACATGAATAATAGGGTTCGGTGACGGAAAAACTGGCAGAGGAACTCGCCTGTTTGCCATATCGTCGACTCGTCTAGGAATTGGGGCGCTTGGATCATCATCGTTGCTTACGCACTCCTTGAAATATCGCGTCAAATCGTCCTTTAGGCCTCCCTGTCTTTCAAGAATCTCCTGAAAATGTCCACCGGGTTTTGTAAACCTACCGCCATCCATTGGATGACCTCCTAGACCATCCTGAACTGGATCGTATCGCTGAAGATCATCCAAAAGGTCCTTCGCTTTTCTAAAAATCTGTCCTCGAAGCTTGTCACAGTCGCATTTTGACATCAAGCCCCAGAGATCTATAATACTTAATGGGTTGTTGACGGCGTAGCCATACAAATTGACGCCCCCCATCTCACCAAGAGGATCTCTATTTAGCCACCTTTGCGAATTTGGATCGTAGTACCGATAAAGATAGTAGGCCAATCCCGAATTTGCATGCCACTCTTTGCTTGAAAACCGATAGACATTGGCCTCCGAGAGCTGACCAGACTTGGAGATCGTATTTCCGAACGCGTCGTAAAGATACTTGGCCACGATTCCCTGGTTCGAATCAATCAGCATCGTCACATTTCCGTTGGCGTCGGAATGATAAAACGACTGGCCCGATAGCGGCCCACCTGAATAGACTTGCGACGTGCGGGCCAAAAGTCCGCCAATCCCACCCGCCCCCTGCAAACTGCCACTGAGGTCCTTGCCTCGCGTGTAAGTGACCGTTGGTAGATTATTAACGTCCCGCTCCTGGATCACCAAATTCCCATCGTAAACGTAATGAACTTCATTCGTCTGAACCCACGTTCCACTCTGCCACGAATACTCCTTCCGAATCCGTCGCCGCATCTTCCCATCATACGAAAACTCCGACATCCATTGATACGATACGGAAACCTGAATCAGTTCATTCTCGTCATCATAAACAAAGTTTCTGAGCCCATCACTCGTCAGATTTCCGTTGCCGTCGTACTGAAAACCGACGTTCGTCGAAAGACTCACCGTCACCGTATTCGTGCTATGCCGCCCGTAACTGTCCGAAGCGATGGCAGTGTAACTCGTCGTCAATGGCATGTTCGTGGCCACAAAAGTCGCATCCCCGTAAACAGCAGCGTTTGTGCCGTTCACAGTCACAATGTCCGAGTTTTGCGACGTTGCCGTTCCCACCACAGTCAGTGTGCCACCGTTCGTGTTCGTCGTCAACTCGTTCAGGTTATTCACCTTAAAGTTTTGGAGTAACGCGTTATTGATCCGATTCGTCAGATTCCCAGCGGGATCAAACGCATACCCCAGTTGCTCATTCAACCGCGGCGTTTCGTCCCATTCGTACGCTTGGTCGCTGACGACTTCGCCAGTAAGGTCATACGCATAAATCGAATAATTCGAGTAATTCTGAGCGAATCGCGTGACCGCGTACACTTCGCTTTGATTGTCGTATATGTATCCATCGCAATCCAGCGCTGCGCCGCCGCTCTTATAAAGGCAATTAGTGATCACCTTTCCATTAACGTCGAACGTGTTGCTGATCGAGGCTCCGTTGGGCAGCGATAGACCTCCAACCAGCGACGACGCTGACGCCACCCCTCCCAGTCCGGTATTGTAGGTATAGCCAAACGTCCCCGCTGGCGACGTAATACCCTTCAGCCGCTCCACGCCATCGTAGCTATAACTTTGGGCCCAGGCCGCCCCGTTCGGTTGTTGTAATGAAAGGCCTGTTCGCAGACGATTGGTGTACGTGTAAGAGACTCCATCGCTGGCCCAGGGGCCGGTCTCCGAAGCTACCTGCCCGGCCGGCGTATAGGTAAACGTCGTCGTCTCCGTGCCATCAGTCATATCGGTCATCCACCTCAAAGCGTTATAGCCAAAGAAAAGTGATGGACTCACCGGATTGGTAACACTCGTCAGGTTCCCCACCTGGTCGTAGCCGTACGTAGTTGTCCCCTTGGCTGGGCTCAATCGGCTCGCCAACCGATCGTCAGGGTCATACCCGTATGTCAAAATCGTTGTGCCGGCAGCCACTTTACTCGTGACTCGTCCGTACAAATCATAGCCCCACTGCGTCACATTGCTGTTCTGGTCTGTCAGTTGAATGAGATCTGACGCCCCATCGTACCCATATTGTGTCACATAACCCAATCCATTGGTCTCAAAAACCTTCCGGTTGTCCTGGTCGTACCCATAATAGACCCGCTCACTCGTCACCTTTGTAAAACGTGACGGGCCAAGCACATTCATTTGATAAAGCCACCTTTCGCTTTCGCCGTCAGGATAACTAACCGTCAGGGGACGGTTCAAATTGTCATACGTTTCTGCGATGGCAAGTCCATCATTATCAACATTTGTTGTAATCCGATCCAGAATGTCGTACGACTTGCTGGACAACTGACCAAACGCGGCGTCCGAAGCCGCCAACAATCCTTGGATGTTAAACCAATTCGTCACGCTCATCCCTCCGCTATCGACTGTGTTCGTGAGCTGACCGATCAAGTTGAAGTTATTGGTAATGGAGTATCCGTCAGGATATATGACATTTGTCATTCTGGCCTGATTATCGTAATTATAGTGGGTGTAGTTCAATAAAGCGTCTTGTACCGACGTTAATGCTCCGCATGGGCAATACGTGTAAACGGTCGTATTACTCAGGGCGTCGGTGAAGTCCGTCAGATGACGATCCAAATCGTAAACGTAAGTGTTTATGAATCCAAGTCGGTCGATCGTCTGAACGAGATCAAGTTTCGAATATATGTTGGATACAATGCCATCGGGATATGCGGTGCTGGTGAGGCGCTGCAGACTGTCCCATGTGTTCGTCGCAGTCAAACCAAGCGGCGTCGTGTACGTCTGCACAAGGGCGTTGGCGTAGGTGTAAGAGTTGGTGGAAATCCCGGTCTTGACCTGCTGCGCGAGAAACCCGTCGCTCCCGTAGTAATCGGTCACAACCAGCCCGGTGCAATGCGTCACGCTCGTTACCCGTTGGCTTGTGTCATACGTGTAAATTGTCATCTGGTTTGACGAATCATAGTTTGTAAGCACCTCATGGTAGGGATTAAAACTGTTGCTGCTGGTCTGTATGCCAAGCGCATTGGTCACCGAAATCAGATCGATTTCATTTGTCTGATAAGTATTGACACTCGTCCGCAGCGCAATTGACCCGCCCGAGGTATATGTGCTCACGTTCGTGGTCACATACCCAATACTGTTCCGTTCCGTCATGGTAAATGCCGTCGGATTGCCTGCGCTCGGCAATACCCGGGCGACAAATAAAGGCTTCACCTGCGAGCCTTCGTATTGCGAATTGGTTTTCCCGGCATAGTCATACCAGGTAATTTCACCTTGGCTATCGCCGGTAAGGTCGGGACTTGGATCCCGTTCCAGCGACTGCGTCGAACCCACGTTTGTGCTTGCACTCAACAGCCAATGCTTCATTCTGGCTTTGGCAAAATCATTGCTCGTCATCAGGGAAATATTGGTGGTGTAAAGGTTCGCGTATTGCATCTTTCCCCAATGAAACGTGTTACGGACGTTGAGGTTTGTGTTATCGAACGTATTGGTAAATGGACTCGTGCTCGGAACGCTCGCGTAGCTACTCGCCACTCCCGGCGCGTTATCCTCGGCAAGAAATAGCTCCGAAGAACCCTCTGGGTCGGTTACTCGTACCGAACGCCCGACTGGAGGGGCGCTCCCCGGCGGAGTGTCCACCATTTGAAACCCTGTTGTCCCGTAGGGTGTTTGAAGATTTGTTATCCACAGATTCGTATCATAAAAGAATGAACTGGAAATTCCTCCCACATCAATAATGTTGGTCAGGCATCCGTTGGTGTTATAGGCGAACGTCACCGAGCGTGAATACGGATCAGTCACCTCCGTGATCAGGTTGGTGCTGTATTGATTCGTTGACCCGTAGTAAACATGAGTGGTTTGACCGCTTCCGTCCACAACCGACGTCAACTGAATGATAGACCCATTGGTGTTGTAATTCAACGTCGTGGACTGAGATTGAGGGTTGGCGTGTTGTGTCAAAAATGCCATGTTCGTTCCCCCGATGTTCACGATGCACCCGTATGTGTCTATGGACCCATCGGGGTAAAAAAGCTGGTACCCGCTGGTCATATTTCCCGTCAGCCGCGTACTCGTCAGATAATCCGTGCCCGTTGGATAAATACGAGACCCGCCGCCTGGGAAATATACAACATTGCTGTTGTAAGTAGTATAGACTCCAAACTGCAGTTCATATAAAACGCCTGTCTGAGCCACATAAGACAACCACGAAAAGTTCCACTTTGGCCCAATCCCAAAAACCTTTGGATTCATGCCTGTGCTGGCTTCGCGTTGCTTGTAGCCAAGCTGAAGCGAAATCCTCGAACCGACGGCTGGCTGGTAACCCAAGGGTTCATCCGCCAGCCATAAGTTAATATTCGGCTCGGAGACTCTCCAGACAGGCATTCCAGTGCAGGTTGGCGGAGCAATATCGCCCGGGTCGAAGTCGCTGGCTTCATCCATCGGACCGTAGCCACTGCATCCACTTTCAATAGACCAGATATAATAGGTGTAGTTGCTACCGTATTCCATTACTTGCGCCTGAGGTATCGAGCTAATCTCGTTACTCGGAGTGCTTTCCAGCCAACATGTTGAATTATAGGCGTAAGGATCGGGAAACAAATTTGTGCTGCTACCCGCGGGTATTGTAAGCCAGTTCCAATCTGTCTCATTTCCCTCGTTCCATCTTACAGTCACGGCACAGCTTCCAACGTTTTCGACAGTGATTGTTGCAGTAGCTTGAGCGCTCGCGTTCACGATACCCGCGGTTGCCGCTGCCAAATAAACCACCTTCTTGAAATTCTGCTTCCAGCCTCCAATGGTATTCTTTTTCATAATAAACCCTTATGGAAACTGCGAATTATTCGCCGGCTGCGTGATTACCACCGTCAGTCCCAAATCGTCGGTTAGATTCCACCCGATCTCCCCCGGATCGACCACGCCGTTCCCATTGGCGTCCTCCAGGTAATCCGGTATCCCGTCCCCGTTGCTGTCCATCGGCAAACCGTTGGCTCCTAATGCGACGTAATGATACCCTAAATCCACGTAAGAGTTTGTTTCCGGAATCTCAATACCTCCGACTGTATTCGTGATCGTCGTGAAATGGTAAAGACCCATCTGATCCGCCGTCACATTGCCCGCGTTAATCAGTAGGCTGGTGTTGGTCTGGTAATAATTGCCCAACGGCCCAATCACCCAGCTAAAATTGCTGATGACGAGAAAATTCGTCGTGGTGGCTGAATTGGTCGCCGACCCGTTGAGATACGCGTTATGGTCAAAATCCGTGCTGGCGCCGCCACTGGCAAAGTCATCCATCGCGTCAAACGCGCAATAGCGCATGCTGGTGGAGGCGCTGGTCGATATTAGTCCACCTCGAATCGTGCAATTGCGCGCAATGAAATACGTGCTCGGATCATACTGAACATCCCCAATACCCACGCCCTCACACAAACAGTTCGTCATCGCCGCCGAATCAACATAACCTCCGATAAAGCTGCCCGAAATCTCGCAATCGTTCAAAACCAGCCGCAAATACCCGTTATCATCCCGAAAATGCCCCTCCTGGCCCGCCCATCCCAGCACCGAACAGTGTGTAAATCGCAGCGCGGCCGTCGGCGCCTGGCTGAACGACGTTGCCCAACCCGTAATCCCCCCAGGTCCATACCCGCCCGCCCAATTTGTATTGCTGGCCTCCTGTACCGTATTGGCCCGCACCCAATAATCCGGCGCGGTTGCCGTCCCCTCGAAATCCGCCACCAAATTATTCTCAAGGTAAATTCCCTGCCCCGCGTGATACCATCCCGAACTGGTTCGAAACCATCCCACCGCCGTCCCCGGCGCAAAGGTGACATTGCCCCCTGCCGTGCATCCCCCAAACGCGTAATCCAAACAGTCATAATGATAGCCCGGCGTCGGCGGCAGCGAATCCCTCACCACGAAAGGCCCAAGCGTTGTCGGCATCGACAGCGTCGCATTGGAAAACACCATGGGCGGATACGTCGTCTTTGTTTGCAATTCCGCCAGCAGCGCCCGGTCAATGTTCGTCGTGCCGGCATTCTGATAGGGGCTGTTGTTTGCCAGATAATAAGAGGCTCCCCCAACACTCTGGTATATCCCCGTCCCGGTGGCTGCAACCGTGACCTTATTCGTCGTGAAGTTGGTAATGCTGTTGTCCGTCGCCGTAAAAATGCAATTCGTCAGCCCGCCACTGTAAACGCCCCAATTGTCCGGCGAAAAAATGGCGAAATTATCGCACCCATCCACCGTCAGATGCTCGCCGGTGACATTTATATCCCATCCAGCCAGCATCGCATTGCATTTTGCCGACAAAATGTTCTCGAACGTCACATCATAATCCCACCATAAGCCCACATTTGTGGCACATTCCACGAACTGGCAGTCCTTGAAAACATGGGATATGTCATTTTGCGACCAAAAGCCTATTCCCGCGTAACAAAACCGCGCGTTATTGACAAGCACCCCCGTATTCGCGGTATGCATCGCGGAAAGATAAGTCGCCACGCCCATGGTCGGCGTCCCCGTGCTTCCCGGCAGCGATTCGCCAACCGCGTTATCATTGACCGAGGTGAACACCGCCGGCCGGTACGGATACGTGTTAAAAACAAAGTTACTATGATAGTCGAGCAATACCAATCCCGCGCTCAGTGTATTCGAGAATTTTATCACCGTTCCCCCTTGGAACACCGGCGCCCCGTATAAATTCAACGTCCCCGAGACGTAGTAAGTCGTATTGTTCGTAAAAACGTAGTTCGTCAAACTCCCGCTGATCAGTGCGTAATCGATGACAAAACCCGCATTGCGTGGACGAGCGCTGGCCACCTTCATGGCACCGCCACGCTTGGCGCTGCCATGCGGCCCTTGCAACAGCGACTTCAACGATGCAGTCCGCCTGATCTTTTTGCCCGACTTTCCGTTGGACGAGTGCAACGGCAACGTGCTCACCATGTTCGAGATCGCCATGTAAGGCACCTCCTCGATCAGAAATACCTGTCCATTATCCTCTTGCACCCACTGCTTCGTCACATTCACGCCTCGCCCCTGGTTTCCTCGGGCATCCAGAAACGCCGTTCCCTGCCCGATAGAAAGATCCCCAAAATTAAGCACCTGATCATCATCGACGCCATCTGTTGTAATTGTGGTCGCCGCCGGATTTGGCGGGTTAAAAAACTCTGTAATCACTTGCAACCAAGTCGTTTGCGGGTTTAACTTCAATGAACTGGGCGGCGGTGGCTGCTCATTCAACACAACATTCTGCTCAAAACCCGAGAGCGTATAGGTGTCTCGTATATCCGCCTGAATTCCCGCAAACGCATTCGGATACAGAACTTCGTTGTCCCCAACGACTTCCCCCGTCGAATTGGTAATTTCCGCAACCCACACGCTGTTTCCTGTCGAAGTGTCCCAATAGCTCAGACCATAAACCCGGCTGGAAAAGTTCTGGCCGCTGGGCGAGGTCAATTGCACTGCTCCCCCCGCCGTATTGGCGTTCGCCGCCCAATGAACCTTGTGGGCACCCTCAACGGCTTGCGCCCCTCCGGCGACCAGGGGTGATTTGCTGCACGGAGTCCATCCACTGCCCGTTCGCTTGATAGCAGATGCCAGTGCACAACTCAGTGAAAGCATTTGTCATTGCCACCGTTTGCCCATTGAGCATGTTTGTCACTAACGTGACCTGTTGCCACACTCTGGAATGCGGTCCTCGCTGGACACACACATAGTCAGCCGAATTCCCGGTATTGGCCGTCGCGGTAGCGATCGTTTGTGATTGGCCGAACCCGCGGATTGCAGTTAGCGATAAAAAGCCGAGAAACACCCACTTGGGTCTTATCATCTTAATATTCATCTTTTGGTTCTCCTGAAACCCAAAAGGCGGTAAGCGTACTGACGGGGACCGGCCCTCCGAGTATTTATGTGCTTGTGCTGAGGACAGAAAGAATAGCTATTCCCCCGATTCTATGTCAAGGGTTTTCCTTTATCCATTTTTAGGGGAACACTCACAGCCAACCAGGTCGATTTTAAAAAGAACCACTGAAAGATGAATCCACACCAAAGCGAGGGAAGTCCAACGGTTGGATTTTTGCGCGTTTTTGCGCGTTTATTGCTGTTCTTTGCTGAATATCTCACTTCCAAAATCAATGGATGGAAATTTGGGAGAACTGCAATTGGCTCTTTTTGCGCACCCAAGGTTAGTGTTGCGACGCTTCTCAAGGTCAGTTAACCTATTGACTCTGATATGACGCTTACTGAAAAGATTTTGGCCCGGGCCGCGGGCAAGAGCCGGGTTCAAGCCGGCGACAACATCTGGGTCAAAGCCGACATCCTCATGACCCACGATGTCTGCGGCCCCGGCACCATCGGTGTTTTCAAACGCGAATTCGGCGCAAACGCCAAAGTCTGGGACCGCCAAAAAATCGTCATCATTCCCGACCACTACATTTTCACCGCCGATTCCAAATCCAATCGCAACGTCGATATCCTCCGCGACTTCGCGCGGGAACAGAACCTCCCCTATTTTTACGACGTGATCGACGACGCCAACGGCACCTGGAAATTCGATGCCACCAAAGGCCTGCTCCGCCGTCAATACGGCTCCAACTATGCCGGCGTGTGCCACACCGCACTCCCGCAAAAAGGCCACACCCGTCCCGGTGAAATTCTTTTCGGGACGGATTCCCACACATGCATGGCCGGCGCCTTCAATGAGTTCGCCACAGGCATCGGCAACACCGACGCCGGCTTCGTCATGGGCACTGGCAAATTGCTGCTCAAGGTCCCGGAGACAATGCACTTCCGCCTCGAAGGCAAATTGGCGCCTGGCGTCATGGCCAAGGACATCATTCTCCATTGCATTGGCGAAATCGGTTTTGACGGCGCGACGTACCGGGCAATGCAGTTCGACGGGGAGGGCGTCCGCACTTTGTCAATCGACGACCGCATGACGATTGCCAACATGGCGATCGAAGCCGGCGGCAAAAACGGGATTTTCGAATTCGACGCCCAGACCCAGGCGGCCGTCGATCAGCGCTGCAAGCTCAACAACACCAAATCCACATATGAACCGGTGGAACGCGATCACGACGAAAAGTTTGTTTACGAAATGGTCGTCGATATGTCCAAACTGGAGCCGACAGTTGCGTGTCATCCGGATCCCGGCCAGCGCAAATTGGCCCGCGACATGAGCGCGACGAATCTCGACCGCGCGTATGTCGGTTCCTGCACCGGCGGCAAAACGAGTGACTTCCTTGAATTCGCGCGCGTCTTGCGCGGCAGAAAAGTGGTCATCGACACATTTGGAGTTCCCGCCACGCCGGAGATTGTGCATGACCTGCAAACCGCCCGATGGGACGGCAGGACCGTGTGGGAGATCCTCGTGGATGCCGGAGTGCAAATGACGGAAAACGCAGGCTGCGCCGCGTGCCTGGGCGGACCCGTCGATACATTTGGGCGAATGAACACCCCGATGAAGTGCATCAGCGCAACCAACCGGAATTTTCCCGGCCGCATGGGTCACAAAGAATCCCAGGTATTCCTTGCCTCGCCGGCAACGGTTGCGGCAAGCGCCTTGACCGGGCACATTACCGATCCGCGACAATTTCTGAGTTGACGGGCTTGGCATCCTCTCAACAGGCAAATGTGGTGTCGCCGGGCCAGGATGTGGTACAGGGCCGGCTTGACACGTTTTGTCAACGGGTCATCCTGGCATCAATCCTTTTCATCCTTGTTTGGGCGCCGTTGGCATTGGCATCGACACGCCCGGCGGACTTCCTGGTGATCCAAGCCGTGACGGCCTTCGCCCTGGCAGTCTGGGCGGTGCGGTGGTGGGTGCAGCGGCCATTTCGTTTGTGCTGGCCGCCCGTTTGCTGGGCAGTGCTCGCATTCCTTTTCTACGCGATTCCGAGATGCCAATTGGTGGACGTCGCTTACGTCGGACACCAACAGTTGGTTCAGGTCGTCGTTTACGTTGCGCTGTTTTTTGTCGTCCTCAACAATCTCAACCGAAAAGACTCCGCCACAATTGTCGCCATGACCCTGGTCATCGTCGGGTTTGTCCTGGCATTTTTTGCGGTGGTGCAATTTGTCAAACATTCCCCCCACATCTGGGCCACAGCAAAACCCGCGAAATATCTGGCGCGCGGCAGCGGCACCTTTATCAATCCGAACAGTTTCGCCGGTTACTTGGAAATGATGGTTCCACTCGCGCTGGCTTATACCGTCATGAGCCGCTTTTCGCCGACGGTCAAAGTGGTGCTGGCGTACGCCGTTTTGGCAATGCTGGCGGGCATTGTCGTTTCGCTCTCCCGCGGCGGGATACTGGCCATAACGGTGGCACTCGTCTTGTTCTGCGCGCTATTGTTGGTTCAGGGTCAATATTGGTTGCCGGCGCTTGTAACGCTCGGGGTGATTCTCGTGGCCGGTCTCGTCGTCCTTGGCCAATTCGGCTCGCTGCAACGGCGCTTTTCCGCGGCATTTCAGAATCAACACCTGGATAGCGAAGGGCGTGAATTCTACTGGAAGGCCGCGGAGCAACTGTACGCGCACGATCCCGTGTGGGGAGTGGGCCCAGGCCACTTCGACGTGGAATTCCCGACTGTTCGTCCCTGGCAGTCTCAGAATCGCCCCACATTCGTTCACAACGACTATCTAAACACGCTTTGCGAATGGGGCGCGGTCGGAATGGGAATTGTGACGGGGTTTTGTATTTTGCTGGCCTGGGTGGCGGTCGGGGCCTGGTCTTCCGTTCGAAGGTCCGCAAACGACTTCAGCTCATATCGAAGCGATCGACGGGCCTTCATACTGGGGGCGTCCTTTGGCTTGGTTGCCGTGATGTTACATTGCATTGTCGATTTCAATATGCAGATTCCCGCCGATGCGATAACGGCGATCACATTGATGGCACTGATCGCGGCCCAATCGCGTTTTGTATCGGACAGATATTGGAAAAACCCGGGATTTGTGGGCAAAATCTGTTTAACGATTCTGGCTGCCGGCGCCGTCTGTTATTTCGCCGTGGAAGGGATTCGCAATGCCAGGGAAATTTACTGGCTGCACCGCGCCGAAAACGAAAAAGCTTCCTGGAAACAGGCGGTGCTTGATCTGAAGAACGCACATGAAGCGGATCCTTCCGACGAAGAAACCGATTATTCACTGGGAGAAGAACTGCGTACGGTCAGCAAAGAGGCCAACCCCGGTTATGAGGATCAGGCGAAAGAAGCCATTCAATGGTTCGGCAAGGGGATGGCACTCAATCGATTTGATGCCCGCTGTCCGTTGCGGATTGGCATGGCTCTGGATTGGATAGAACGCGCCCATGACGCCTCGCCCTATTTCGGCCTCGCAGTGCGACTGGACACCAATAACTATTACATTGCGGAGGAGTTGGCGCGGCATTACGTCGCATTGGGCGACTACACGAAGGCCAAAGAATGGATTCAACGTTCGGTAAACCTCGCCCAAAGGGATGAAAATTACGCCGTCCAGAGATTGATCATGAAAAACAGCGACGACCCTGCCATTTTGACTTACAAGTGAACGCTTGCAATCCACCCCAACCCGTCCCATTCTCAAGAAGACAGGCCTAGATGAGTACATCACCAGAATCCGAACTCGATTTGGAAAAACTTTTCCTGCCGGCGTGGGCGCAAGATTCGCCCGCGGTGAACCGGTATGCCAATTTCGCCGGAGACGACCGGCGCGAACGCAAATTTGATGACCGCCCGCGCCCCCGCCCCCCCCGTCGCGATCTGCCGTCGGGAGCTGGCCCAAAAGGCGACCGAGATCGCAAACATCGTCCAGGCTTTGGTCCACGGGACCATGGCTCCGGCGAGCCACGCCGCCAAATGCCGCCACCACTTCCTCCGCCGGAGATCGTCGTCTCCTTCCTGCCGGACGACAAAGGAGTGGAATCGCTCGCGCGTCAAATCCGCATGACAGGCCGCGCCTATCCCTTATTTGACATTGCGCAGCTCATTTTGCAAAAACCGGAGCGGCAACAAGTTCGTTTTGACGTAAAAAAGAACGCGGAAGGCAAACCTGTTCAACCGCTTTTTCTATGCGCCTTGGACGACACCCTTTGGCTTTCCGAGGATGAGGTCGTGCAACACGTTTTGAACAAGCATTTTGCCACGTTCTACCAGGCCGAACGGACCGCGACAGAGCCTCCGAAGGGAACGTACACATTTGTGGCCCAATGCGGCATGAGCGGGGCGGTTCTTGGTCCGCCCAATTATCACGATTATCAGAATCAATTGCGCAAACTGCACGCCGAACGCTTCTCGCGCATGCCCTTCGAGGCATTTAAGGCGCGCGTCAAAATCGTCAAAGACGAGGCCGTGGTAAAAAAATGGATCGAAGACCACAGCTTTAAAACTGAGTACACCTGCCTGAACGTCCCCGAATCGCAAAAGCTCGCCAGCCGCGAGGAAGTGGAAAAGCATTTTCGCGAAGTGCATATGCCCAATCTGGTCAAAAGCGTCGATTCGCACGTGCTGGGCGGGGCGGCCGCGCGGCAACTTCGTTCGCCGGGATTGCAGCGTTCGTTGCGCGTGGCGGCGGAGGAGCAGCGGCGGTTCCCGTTGAAACTTGCGACCACCCTGAGCCAGCAATTCGCATCGCACGGTCTGCAATTCTTCAAAGTCAACCGGACCGTCACCCACGTCTCCGTCGCTCGTCCACATTATCTGGACATGGACGCGACGCCGGTTTCTGAAGGCGTCAAACGCATTGTTGATTTCATCAATACAAACGCAAAATGCACGCGGCGCAAAGTGGTTGACGCCCTTGCGCCCATTCCCGCCCCGGCCGCTGCCCCCGCGCCGGCCGTTCCGGGCGCCGAAGTACCTGCGCCGGAAGCGACGCCTGAACAAACTGCTCTCGCGAGCGATTTGCATTGGCTGATTCATCAGGGGCATGTCATCGAGTTTGCCAATGGCGTCCTTGAGACGGCAAAGAAGCCGCTCCCTCGTCCGCCCAAACCCGAAAGGAAGCCGGCGGTTGCTGAAGCCGCAGTCGCGCCGCCTGGAGAAGTTACTGCCGCGTCCCCGGTGGAAGCGGGCGAGGACGAGGAAAGCCAAACGGTTTCAGCGTCCGATCCCGTCCCCGTGCCACAAGCCGAAGCGCCGGCCAAGGATGCAAATGAACTGAAAGCCGCGGAGAGTTGACTCTGGCCTTAGTGCGTCGGGGCTTTTACTTCCGACTTCTTCTTTTTAAATGCCCCGCGCAGAAACCATTCGCGTTTCAGCCCCTGGACCAAATCGTCCGTATGCACAATCGTTTGGGAAATTTCGCTCACCAGGTTCGTATTGACGCTCACTTGCCACGCAAGATTGCTGGTCAAATCGGAAAGGTGCTGCAACGTCAGGTCCAAATCCGTCGCGACCTTTGTCAGGTTCGTGTCAGTGGAATCCAGGGTGCCGCGTGCGGAGCCGAGGGTGTCCCGGGCGGATTGCAAAGTTTCATTCAGTTGCGCCGCCAGGTTCGTCGGGATCAACCACGTGCCCAACGATCCGTTCGGGTTGCGCAAATTGTCCGTGATGAGAGTCAGGTTGGTCAGTGTGGGTCGCGTTTGAGCGAGCGTGCCGTTTAACTCCGAGAGCGTTCCTTGTAGCTGGGAAACCGCAACGTTCGCGTTGCTCAAAATCGCCGATAGTTGATTCGTCAACCCCAGGATCGCAGGCATTGCCAGTTGCACGCTGGTCGCGACGGACGCCAGCCTATCGGATAACGCCGGCTCTTGAAGCGGGGGGATCCAATAGTAATTATGCATCTTCTGGTTGATACCCGACGTATATCCCGCATGAACCGCATTGGTATAAAACTCGTCTCGATTCGCCTTGATCATTTTCATGAGCTGGCTGGTGGCCTCGTTGGAGATCGATTCTTCCGCCATGGCCTTGTTGGCGGGCAATTCTTTCAACCCCGCCAACAACTTGTTGTATTCCTCATGTGCCAGCCGGTGGTCGAGGACCAGCAACTTTCCAAATTCATTGGTGAAGGCGCTGGCCTCGCCGTTAACTCCCTTGAGAACCTCCAGACTGCGATGGCCAAGAAAGTCCGAATCCTCACGGACTTTGGAGTCGTACCAAATGTATCCCCAGTATGGCGTCCGGATTTGAAAGAAAATCGTGACGCCATAGGTTTTACTGGGGTCGTTTGCCTCCACCCCCGTAATTTCTCCGACTGGAAATCCCATGAGGGTTATCGGGTCTCCGAGATGAAGCCCTTCAGCGGTGTCCAGGCTTGTGGCGTAATTGAGCTTTGTTACAAACCACCCACGCGCCTGTGCGGTGGCGTACAAGTAATACCCAAAGCCAACGGCCAAAATGATCGCGGCCAGCATGACAAACCAGCCGACCGTTCTTTCGACGTGGCGCAACCGCGTGCGCAATTCAGGAGTCAAATCTTGTAATGGCATGTTTTAGATAATATCCGAACGGTTTGCTTGTTCTCCAATAAGTTGCCAGCGTCCATCCCGAAGGACACCTTGGCGGTGATTTGCGCTTTCCCACAATCCAAAATCATTCGTCGCCGTGATAATCGTCATTTTCCGTCCCTCCGTCAGCGGTGAGCCTTCCGAAAGTGATTTCAGAAATGCGCGCCACCATTGTCGGTCCCGCGCCTCCAGCCCGGACAATGGCTCGTCCAAAAACAAAACTTCCGGGTTGAGCGCCAGCGCACGCGCCAGGCCGACCCGTTGTTGCAGGCCCCAGCCCAGGCCCTGTGCCATTGTGTCCGCTTCGGATTCCAACGCTGTTGCTTCTAAAATCGCGTTCACACGCGGGTCCGCTTCCTCTTCCGTCCATTCCTTATGATAGCATAGTGGCAGCGCGACATTTTCCGCGACGGTCAGCTCCGCGAACATTCGTCCGCCGCCCTTGAAAACAAAACCGACCCGCGCCCGTTGCCGGAGCAACTGCGGTTCCGACAATCGCGACAGGTCCTCACCGAAATGACGCACCGTCCCCGCCGCCGCGGGCCTCAAGCCGGCCATGGTGGACAGGAACGAAGTTTTTCCCGAGTTTTGACTTCCGCCAACCACCCAGAATTCGCCCGCAGCCACGCGCCAATTCACGTGGGAGAAAAGAACGTAATGGGAACGCGGTTGGGCGATGCTCGCGTCAATCGCCTCCACCAGCGGCCCGGCGAATTGGGGATTTTGTTCCATCAAATCACCAGATAGACGAAGATGAACAACGCGTCGAGCAACACGACCCCAATGATGCATTTGCCGACGGCCGATGTCGTCGCGCGACTGACCTCATCCAGTCGCAATGGCGTGGCCAGTCCTTCGTAACAAGTTACGATTGCAATCAGAGTACCGAAGCAAAGTGTTTTCAAAGCCACCAATATGAAATCCCACCACAGCAGCGCCGCGGCCAACTGCCTGAAGTATTCACCGGGCCTGAGCGGCACGTTCTGGATAAATGCAAAGAGATAGCCGCTGAGCAACGCGAGCATGATGAGATAAACCGTCAGGGAAAAAATTGAAAGGGCCAGACCGATGACACGCGGCACGACCAAATAATGGATCGGGTCAATCCCTAGGGCTTCCAGAGCTTCGACTTCGCCCATTGCGCGAGCGGTGCCGAGTTCGACCACGTTGGCCGTTCCAACCCGCGCCAATACGAGCAGGGCGGCGATTGCCGGGCCTAACTCCCGCACGACCACCGATGCCATCACTGTCCCGGCATAACTTTCCGCCCCGTAGCGGTGCAGGAGGAAAACCGTTTGACCGATCACGACCAGTCCGAGCGCGAGCGCCAGGAAAGTGATCATGGGCAGGAGATTGATGCCCGCGCGTTCGATCTGCGAGCGGATGAGGGGCCTGACGACCGTGGGGGATTTATTAAATTTTGCGAGAGCGACGCTGAGGGTGATGAGGAGGAATGCGCCCATGCCGCGGACGTCGTCCTTGGCCCCGATTATTTTGTGGCCGGCCCATCGCAAAAAAGCCCGATGGACCGGAGCCGTCTCCGGTTCCGAAAGCCCTGTCGGCGATGCAGTTTCCAGCATGGGCAAAAATTACCGCATTCCGATGGAAATTTCCATCAATTGGATTTGGACGTGAGAAATACATATAAATACGTCTAAAAATCCAACGGTTGGATTTTGGGGAAGTGGGGGCCCAGGCCCCAAGCTTGACGTCGCCGCAGACGCTTGAAAGCATGATTCACGAAGAAAGCGAAAAATCGTGCATTTTGCAATCCAGGCCATAATTGGATCGGTTTGGGGTTTTCATGGACTTTATAGCAAGATTCTCAACGGAATTCCCCGGCACCGTTTGATTGTGGCGAAAATCCCGGGCGCGGCGAATGCGGGGGTTTTCACGAAGGTGATTGGGCTGCTTGAATTGCTGATGGGGCTTTGGGTCTTCACCGGATGGCAGCCTGTGGGATGTGCTGTTGCTCAGACGGCGGCGATCGTTAGCATGAATACTTTGGAAATTTGCCTGGCGGGTGATCTTCTGATTTCCGGCATCGGCATGGTGATTTTGAATTTGGGTTTTCTAACTATGGTTTGGTATTGGGCGCGTTACTGGCCGAAGTCCTGATCTGCGTCCCGTTTAACGGAGGCAGCCCATTTGCCATAGTCCACAGGCGACGAAGAGCGCGGACAACGAAGCCCAGACTATTGTGGCTGCGACATGCACGGTAGTCTCCAGTCTCTTGCCGCGCCAAAGTTCCCTTGGATAAACAAACCATTGAAAGAATAGCCGGACGCCCCAGAAGACCGAGAAAGACCATGCCAGCCAAGCGCTTGCATGGGAATTTTCCAGAAATACCGAAGGGTCCAACAAGCACGGGAGGCCCATCATGACGAGGACAACGCAGATGAAAAATGTATGCACGCGGAAGATTGAAGCGTTTACCAGGCTCATTCGGGCGCTGTCCTCGTGCCATTTGAGGTGACGGGCAATCGGCAGGTGCAATGCGGCGAGCAGGATGAGTCCGAGTCCGGCGACCCGTAGGAGAATGGAGAGTGTTTGCATCATGGAGCATCCAGAATGAAAACTCGCACGAACGGTGTCACCCGAAATTCGTCGATGGAAAGTAAGCCGACGCTTTCCCAGCAGCGTCGCCAGCTTGCCGGGGAATGGAAATGCAAAAATCCCGGACCAAAAGCAAAAAAGTTTGCCGCATCGCGCACGTGCTCGACCAGCACCAGGCGACCGCCTTTGCGCAGGCATCGCCCGGACTCCGCGAACCATGCGTTGCGTTCGGATTCACTTCTTAATTCATGGATGGCAAGCAGACCAAATACCACGTCCACCGATCCCGCGGCCACCGGCCATGCGTCGTAACGCGATGGCACCGTGCCAGGAAGCGGCGGGAACATCGCGCGCGCCCGGCGAATGGACGCCTCGGTCATTTTGTTCGCATCGAAGTGATCGAGAACCTGCCATTTGCTGGCGCTGAATTTTTGGTGGAGTTCGGCTGAGGCTTCATCAAATCCGGAATGACATACAATCGCCTGACTCATGTTGGAACCGCGCAGGGCGCGATCGAGCCAGCCCCAACGATACAAATCCGAGCGGTCATATATGAGATGGGAAACGCCCAATGAACCGATCAAGAACCAGGCGGCGAGCGCAAAGACCAGGCCGCAGAGGAGTTTCAAGGGGAGTACGGAAAGCAGAAACAATCCGGCGAGTGCCGCGCACAAGACCAAAATCGCGGCGACATAAAACGGCCAGTTGAAGCGCGCGATGTTTATCATTCCCTGCCATTTGCCGCGCGTCAAACAGCACCTCCCGGCCTTACGATTTGTCCTTTTTTCCAGTGGTAATCGACGTTTTCCACGGCGAAGGCGTTGGCGAGGATTGGTTTGGTTTCCCGCAGCGGTGCTTCGTCAAAAAGACTGACGCGCCAATTTTTGACACGAACCGGACGCGGCACCCAATTCTGACGGCTGCCCTCGATTACCACGAACGAGCCATCGCCTTCAGCACTGAACGTGAATGGCATCGGTCCCGCAAAGAGTCTTGCGGTATCCCGCGAGGAAGAAATCCTGCCCCAGGCAAGTCGGGAAGCCTGTTGGACGGAGGTTTCGGGTACACACCATCGCCGCTGTGACGAAACCAAATCCCGCGTGGGTATCGATCTCTAACGGTTCTGGTACTAGAGATCGGAGGATGGCTTCGGGAAAAGCAAATGAGACCGCCACTACCCGCTCGAAATGGGCGTCAACCGGGAATGGGTGCCGTTTTAGATATTTTGATAAAGACGGCATGGGATTCCCGTGAGTGGTTATGCCTTTTCTTTGTCAGATCCGACGTGAGCGGGAAGCGTCGAACTGATTTTCGTCTCCAACGAGGAAGTCAGAAGTGGACCATTTTTGTCGCGTGCCAGGTACCTCGCAGGACTGGCTTAATTTCCGCAACCAGCTGTCGGCCGGTGGCGATATCGCCTTTCCAACGACGCATTCTATTTTCCGATTCAACTCCGAACCGGTTGTGTTGCTCTGTCGGCTAATTTTAACTCTTTCATTCGAAGTTCCTTTCTTTCGCCATCCAGCATCGATTCGACAATTATTGGTAATCTTAGATTAAATGCAGATGCCATCCGTTGGAAATCCGCCACAGAACTCGCGGACATAGGTTGGTGCCTACAATGCGAATCTAATTCGCTGATATGCACTTCGGCTATGCGGTCGCGGAACTTCTCAAGGATTTCGGTCAATAAAAGTAACGTCGTATCCAATTGTTTGGCATGCGCCATGTCCAGACACAGCCTGGCGTCTGGCAGCTTCTCGAACCATTTGGATAATTCGTCAGCAGTTCTGGCGTCAGTCTTTCGCCGATCCATGTTTTCCAAAAGAAGTTGGGATCCAAACCTCTGCCAAAGCGACGGTGTCCTGATTACGTCAGGATGCACAATGATGTTCCATCCGCGATCAAAAACCTTTCCCAACAAGTCAACCACCCAATTTTCCAATTCGGAAGGGAAGGAACTAGGAGCGTGAAATGAAATATAGGAAAATGATGTCCAATCAATCCTGTCGAGGTCATTCAACAAGGGTTCGAGTTCCTGCAAACGCAATGCTGACAGCTCTACTGAGCGGACATGTTCGGTGCGAAGCCAATCTATCGCGACGGTGTAACGTCCGCGTTCAAGGGCGCCAGTAGAGAATCCTATTCTTCTTGACAGATAATCAAAATCCGACATAGTCGAGGCTTAGTTTGGCGATTAAATCTTGTTCTTGTCTCCGGTCGAAAAAGAGTTCTCTTAACCCGCACGCAAACTCAGTGCCGATTTTGCGAGCCTCTTGAAAGGGCTCGCTCGCTCCCGCTTCCGAATGGCTCAATTTCTTGAACGCGCCGCGAGTTTCGGAATTGCTCATTAATTCAAGCCACTGACTGTAGGAGCCGAAAATACTAGTGGCCACGCGCGCCCGTTTGCCAGAGTCAGGGACGTTGTCTCTCACGAATAACGCCAGATATTCGAGCGGGGGAGTCTTTGCAAAATCCATTGCCGACTGAATAAAAAGTTCCGCACCCCGCGCTTCTGCTTTGTCATGTTTAGCGGGCGGTTGCAGTTCACAATTAAGACAGAACGCCACGCCTGCAGCGTAGAGGAGCTTGCGGCTTAACCGAAGCTTTGCATTCCGCAACGCCCATTTCTGTTCGCCTTGCTCCCGATGCTTCGCCGCGTAATCCACGCATATCGTGCGCCAGTATCGAGTGAGATCGTTAAGCATAAATCGCGGAACTCGGTGTTGTGCCGGTCGAAAATGCACATCTTCTTCGAAATACCGTTTCAAAACGTTTTTGACCACATTTTCCCATGTCCGTTCGGAATTGTCGCCTCGAGTCAACTGAACTGGTCGAGATTCAAGCAGCATCAACATGCGCCGCGTTAAATTCGCGTTTGAGTCCTCTTCTCCGCCAATAAAATGTATCAAATCGTGGGAAAAGATTAAACCGCCGAAGGTTCCAGTGCTTCCTGGCGGGATTAATTTTGCGTCACTGAGAGCCGTTTTTAACGTCCTCGTCTGCTCAGAATGGGCGGTATTTACCACACCGTCCACGAGGACTGCCCAGTCGTAATCACTCCCTTCGAGCATTTCATAGCGCGCAAAGGAACCGAACAATACCAGAGAGCAGTCCGCATCCAAAAGCCTTGCCTCGTCTTGTCTCGGTTGCAGTGCCATGGAAAGTTTTTTCTCTGCCTCAACAGTTTCCTTTGCAGCCGTCGCAAATCCCGGCCATGAGCCGCTGCATTCACCGGCAAGCGTCGTAACGCTAGGAAACGGATCGCCTTGTATCATTAATTAGTTTCAAATTATGGACAGGAACGACACTGGTCAAATGTTTTCACTTGAAAAACGAGTCGTTCAGGAGAAGAGGCTGCTGGGTGGACTGCGGGGGGAGCGGGGTCTTCATTCCGCTGCGGCCAATAATATAAACGCTCGCGATTGAATTCGACACCGCAGATGACTTACCACTTCAATCCGTCAGCCTGAAGAATGTGGAGGAAGAGAACGTGCCATCGGTAAACAGGGACCGATGTTAGGATTCGGGTTGGAATTGGCAATATTTCGTTTGGCTGGCAGCGAATTGCTCCGCCTTTATCTGGTTTCGGCGCGACAAGTCCGCGTTCACCTGGTTTCGGCGCAACAAGCCGGACGTTGCGCTTTGCGCTTTGGCGCGACACGGGCCGCCGTCGGAGCCATTTGCATTTCGAAAAGCTATTGACAAATTCGAGCATATATGGCATTTCTGTATTAACAGAAATAAGAGAAACATGAAATTAAGCGCTGTCCAACAAAAATTCGTTCTCCATTGGGGGGAGATGGGGACGCGCTGGGGGATCAACCGGACGGTGGCTCAGATTCATGCGTTGCTTTACCTGTCGCCTCATCCGCTTCATGCGGAGGAAATAGCGGAGGCTTTGAATGTGGCGCGCTCAAACGTGAGCAATAGCCTCAAAGAGTTGCAGGCCTGGAGAATCGTCAAATTGGTTCACGTTTTGGGGGATAAAAGGGACCATTTTGAAAGCATGACGGATGTTTGGGAAATGTTCCGACTGGTCCTGGACGAACGCAAACGACGTGAAGTGGATCCCACGCTGGTGTTACTCGATGAATGCCTGGCCGAAGCGGAAAAGGGGGCGGATAAGCACACGGAAAACCGGCTGCGTGAACTGCAACGGTTTTTTACGACGACGAGCGGTTGGTATGCGCAAATGGCCAGGTGGCCGACGTCGGCCCTGGCCAAGTTTATGAGCATGGGCGAGAAAGCGCTCAAGATGATCGGCGGTTAGAGTCGAATTTTTTTTGGCAAAGGAATTCTGTGCATACAGAAATTACAGAAGTGAATAGAATAATCGATGTGTCGCTAGCGCGTTCCCGCGCAGGACGGGTTGCCGCGCGGTGGATCGCGGCGTTAACTCCTGTTTTGTGTTGCGCGGTTGCGGCCCGCGACTTGCCGACGTGGGCTTATATGTGGCTGCTTGCCGCGTCGATGTTTGCCGGGGCCAAATGGATTGTGGCGGCTGATTATTTTGGGTCGGGAAACGCGAATCCTTGGAGGCTGGCTGCCTTCCTGTTTTTATGGCCGGGATTGAATGCGGAGAAGTTCCTGTTTCGAACCGCTATGACGCCTACCCTGGGGGAATGGTTCGCTGCCACAGGCAAAACCGTCTTCGGGGCTGTCATCCTCTGGGGCGGACTCCGGCTCATTCCGGCCTCGCACCCTGTGCTCCTGGGCTGGGGCGGGTTGGTGGGAACGGCGTTTCTTTTGCATTTCGGCCTCTTTCATCTTTTATCCATTGCATGGCGGGCGGCGGGATTCGACGCTGCGCGGATCATGAGCAATCCGATTCGAGCCACGTCGCTCGCCGGATTTTGGGGCGGCCGTTGGAACAAAGCTTTTAACGATTTGATGGGGCCGCACGTTTTCCGCCCTTTGGCCCAAAGTGTTGGCACGGTCGCGGCGACGATTGGCGTGTTTCTGTTCTCGGGACTTTTACATGAGATGGTCATCTCGCTTCCGGCGCGCGGCGGATTTGGGCTGCCCACGATTTACTTTGGCTTGCAGGCTGCCGGCTTATTCTTTGAACGCAGTCGCCGGGGCAGGCGGCTTGGATTGGGTCGCGGTTGGAGGGGATGGCTTTTCACGGTCACAGTCGCAGCCTTGCCCGCCTACTGGCTCTTTCATCCCATTTTCATTCGCAACGTCATTCTGCCAATGCTGCGAGCGATTGGCGCTATTTAGAAAGGCAACATGAAAACGAACACATTGATTTTTCTTCTGCAGATCGCCGGGTTGATGCACATCGGTTTGATTGCGGCGGGACTCCTGATGCCGCGCGTGGTAAATCTGCGCGCAAATCTGGCAGTGTTGCCGAACTTCATTCGAAGGTTGTATTGGGTTTATTACGCGTTCATTGGGTTGTGTCTGGTGGGTTTTGGAAGCATCAGTTTTGTGCTCGCAAAGGAGTTGGCCGCGGGCGCCCCGCTTGCGCGCGTGATGTGTGCGTTCTTCGCCTTGTTCTGGACGCTTCGGTTGGTCGCCGCGACGTTTATCTTCGATGTTCGCCCTTATCTGACGACTGGCTTTCTGAGGCTCGGCTACCACGCCACGAACGTCGCCTTTGCCTATTTACCCCTGGCCTACGCGTTGGCGGCATGGAAAGGAGGGGCGAAATGAAAGTTGCCATCACGGGCGGGACAGGTTTTGTCGGGCGCAATGTAGCGCGTGCCCTGGCAGAAGAAGGCCATGAGGTGACTCTCATCGCCCGCGGCTTTGATAAGACGGATCCCACTATTGGCCGTTTGCCCCATTCACGCCAAATCAAGATCGGATTGGACGACGCGGACGAACTCACGTCCGCTTTTGCGGGGGTCGCAGTGATCGTGCATTGCGCGGGCATCAACCGCGAATTGGGGCGGCAAACCTACCAACGTGTTCATGTGGATGGAACGCGGCATGTCGTTGAGGCCGCCAGGCGGGCCGGTGTGGAGAAGGTCATTATGGTCAGTTTTTTGCGCGCGCGACCCGAGTGCGGTTCGGGCTATCACGAATCGAAGTGGGCGGCGGAAGAAATCGTGCGCGCGAGCGGGCTTGATTACACCGTTCTGAAATGTGGTGTCATTTATGGCAAAGGGGATCATATGCTGGATCATCTCAGCCACGGCTTTTACACGTTTCCGATTTTCGCGTTCGTTGGTTTTCACGACAAACCGATTCGGCCCAACGCGGTGGCGGATGTGGCGCGCATCATCAAGGCCGCCGCGGTGGAAGGCGCGCTGTCGCGAAGGACCGTGGCTGTCGTCGGGCCGGAGGAATTGATGCTGCGCGAAGCGGTGCGCCGAGTAGCCCGGGTGGTGGGCAAACGGCCGTTGATGTTTCCGATGCCGGTGTGGTTTCACAGAATTCTCGGCTGGTTCGTGGAGCGAATCATGAGCGTGCCGCTGGTCTCGACCGCGCAAGTGCAGATGCTGCAAGAAGGACTGGCGGAACCTGCTCCGCCGTGCGATATGGTTCCGGCGGAACTCGCGTCGCGCTTACCTTTCGGGGAGGAGCAGATTCGCGCGGGGTTACCTGCTCCAGGACCGTTCAGCTTGCGCGATCTTCGCCTCTGCAAACGAAGAAAGTCGCAAGATCATTTCGACAACGTCTTCTTGACCATGCCGTGATTTTGAATTTGTGAAACGAATTCACTTCGTTTCGGCGCGACAAGTCCCGCCGTCGCGCTTCGCGCTGTGGCGGGACTTGGAATCGAAACCTCGTTTAAAGTGTAAAGGGCTTCCGCTCAGGGCGGTGCGGGAAACCATTTTAATAGTTCCTCGGCCACCAGTTCATGGCCCCTGCGGTTGGGATGATTGCCCTGTGCCATGTAATCCGCCAGGTGGCCTCCTGAGTGGGCCACCTCTTGAAAGCGCGC
>DATAXU010000226.1:0-8333 GCA_036272955.1 Verrucomicrobiia bacterium | reverse complement strand
AATGCCCGTGACGGGCATCCCGTTGCCTCTCCTGAGTTACGGCGGGTCCTCGGTGGTATGCTCGCTGATCGCCATCGGCATTTTGCACAACGTCCACATTTATCGGAGGTCTTATTAAATTATGAGTGAAAGAAATTTTTCAAGGCGCCGCCGCGGCGGAATGCGCTTTCGCCCCAGCGGCGGGCTGAACCAAAACCAAAAGCCCGACCGCTCCGCCCAGCAGGCCCGCGCCGAAGCAACAGGCGACAAAAAACCGGAATCCGTTTTCGAACGCGGACGGCACGATGACG
The DNA here is from genome assembly GCA_036272955.1 of Verrucomicrobiia bacterium. Lineage (GTDB taxonomy): Bacteria > Verrucomicrobiota > Verrucomicrobiia > Limisphaerales > Palsa-1400 > DATAUD01. The sequence continues at coordinate 8,043 of DATAXU010000226.1, read as the reverse complement.
AAATCGACCGCGCGGAAAACGTCGCCGCCGGCCTGCCGCCCGAAGCCGCACCGCCCCCTCAGGCGGAGCAGGAGAAGGAGAAGGAAAAAGAGAAGGACGAACGCGGCGACAAGCGAAGAGCTTTCCGCAAACCGCACATGGACACCCCGGAGGAAGTGCAGGAGGAGAAATTCGAGCCGGTGACGATCCAACCCCCGTCGCAGGGCTTCGTTGACAGCCTCAAACATGCGGCGGACAAAGTGATTCGCAAGGTCCAGCGCTTCATCAAGCCGGAGGAAAAGACACACAAGGAACTGGTCATCAACGCGGAGTCCCTCGAAACCCGCATCGCCGTCCAGGAAAACGGGCGCCTCGAGGAATTCACCATTGAGCGCACGACGGAAGAGCGCCTGGTCGGCAGCATCTTCAAGGGCAAAGTCCGCAATCTGGAAGACGGCCTGAAGGCGGCATTTGTCGATATTGGCTTCGAGAAAAACGCCTTTCTTCACTATTGGGACATTGTTCCAAGTATTGACAGCAGCGTGGAAGTAGTCGAGCGCGCCGAAACCAAGCGCCGCGACCGTCCGCGGATCACCAACAAGGACATCCCGCGCATTTACCCGCCCGGCGCCGAGATCATCGTGCAAGTGACCAAAGGCCCCATCGGCACAAAAGGGCCGCGCGTGACTACCAACCTTACCTTGCCGGGCCGTTACCTCATTCTGCTTCCCAATTCCGATCAGAGCGGCATTTCGCGCAAGATCGAGAACCCGGAGGAGCGCCAGCGTCTCAAAAAACTACTTCGCGAAATCAACATTCCCGAAGGCATGGGGGTCATCATGCGCACCGCCGGCGAAGGCCAGCAGAAGCGCTATTTCATCCTCGACCTCGCGTTGCTGATGGATCAATGGACCGAGATCCAGGAAAAAATAAAGTCCCAGCCTCCCGCCAGTTGCGTCTTTCAGGAGCCGGACTTGATCGAGCGCACCGTGCGCGATTTTCTGACCGAGGACGTTGACCGTGTCGTCGTCGATAGCGCGGCCGCCTACGACAGGATGCGCGCCATCATTTCGCGGGTCTCAACCCGTGCAGCCAACAAGGTCAAACTCTACAACGAGCATCGGCCTATTTTTGATCACTTCAACATTTCGCGCCAGTTGGAGAATGCCTTCTCGCGGCAGGTCCATTTAAAAAGCGGCGGTTACATTGTCATTGATGAAACAGAGGCCCTCGTCGCCATCGACGTCAACACTGGCCGTCACAAAGGCACCCGCGACCAGGAATCGACCATCCTGCGGGTCAACCAGGAGGCGGCGGACGAAATTTGCCGGCAATTGCGCTTGCGCAACATGGGCGGTTTGATCGTGCTCGACTTCATTGATATGAAATCGCGGCGCGACCAGCAATTGGTCTATCAGCGCATCAAGGAGGGATTGCGCCGGGACAAGGCCAAAACGCACGTGCTTCCCATCTCCCAGCTTGGATTGATGGAAATGACGCGCCAGCGCCATTCCGAAAGCGTCCGCTCCGCTGTCTATGACGATTGCCCTTATTGCAAGGGACGCGGGAAGGTCAAGAGCGCGATCACGATGAGCGTGGAAATCCAGCGCAAGCTCAATGAAATCCTTAAAAAACGTTCGCGCGACGAATCGGATTTTCAACTTCGCATCGCCGTGCATCCGACCGTTCTGGAGCGCTTGCGCACCGAGGACGAGAAACTGATTATCGAGATGGAAAAGCGCTACTTCGGCAAACTCTCATTCCGGCCGGAGCCGAATTTCCACGCCGAACAATTCAAAATCGTTAACGTGGCGACGAACGAGGAATTGGCTAACGTCGGTTCTTAAAACTGGCGGAAGGGTGGCACGGATGAAACGTCTTTTATCCGTGCCATCTTCTAATTCTTGGTGAGTCCCTTTGCGTCAATCGCACGCAGGCCGATGAACCATGCCGTGTCATTCCCGCAATTGCCGCCCAGCACCAGCCACTTCGGCGGGTCCAGGGTGTAGGCGCCTTTATGCACTTCCTTGCCCCGGCCGATGCAATTGACCTCAATGCGCGAGCCGCTGATCCGCCTGAGCTGAAGGGTGCATTGATCGCTCATTTTCAGCGTGCGGACCTTGTTGGGCGCAAGGTCGGCGATTTCATTGGTGATTTCGTAATAGTTTTTCCACTTGAACATCCCGTGCAGCTTGCCCGCCAATTCCGCGTCCATCGGTTTGCACTTGGCGTCGGCCTTGTCATCGCTGGTTCCCCAGACGAGCCGGGCTTCCAGCTTCATATCGCCGCCGCGTGCGGTCACAGCGATGGCTAAAAAGAGGGCCGGCAGGATCGAACGATAAATGGCGCGCATTGAGGGGGTTTTGAGCGGACGACTCATTCCATGTCGGTCTCGGAATTGGCCTCATCCGGGGCTGGAACATTCGCGGTTTTTTGCGCGGCCTCGGACGGCTGGCTGTTGTCCTGCAGCCAGACGACAGTCATTTCAGCGGATTGGTCGTGGAAAGTAACGGCATCCATGCCTTCGTCAGTGGCGGAAATCTCGTCAAAAGTCGGCTGGCTCGCCTGTCGGATCGCGAAGGTCAAAACGCAAATGAGCGCCGCTGCGCCAGTCACCGGCAGCGCGAATCGCCGCCAGTCCGCAAGCCACGAAACCGATGCGCTACGCGGGGCCGATGCTTCCCGCTCGATTTGCCGCTCGATCTTGCTCCAAAAAAACTCCCGCGTCTCCGGCAGCGCCACCGTCAATTCATTGCCGGTCATGGCCTGTGTAACGGTGCGCAATTCAGAGGCGACAGCGCCTGCTTCGGCGTCGTGCGCGATCCAATCGGCGAGCCGTCCGCCATCGCGATCCGGCGTTTCACCGTCAAGCCACGCCTGAACTTTCAACTCCAATTCGTGCTTCATTCTAAATTCTCTCGTTTCAAACCCGCCAACAGCGACGCCATCCGGCGCCGCGCGTAAAACAGCCGGGACATTACAGTCCCAATGGAGCATTTCATCCGTTTGGCGATTTCCTTATACTCCAGTTCCTCGAATTCATGCAAGACCAGCACTGTTCGATGTTCGTGAGATAATTGGGCCAGTGCCCGGTCAATTCGCCGCCTCAACTCGACTCGTTCCAATCCCTCCGTGGGGTTGGGGGTCACCACCGGCATTTGCCTTTCGATCCCACCGGCGTTTTCCTCCATCGCTTCGATGGACTCGGTGCGTTGCCGTTTTTGTTTGCGCAACTGGTCCAGGCAAAGGTTGATGACAATCCGCGTCATCCATGTCACGAAGCTGGAATCTCCCTGGAATTGTGCCAGCCGCTGCCACCCTTTGACCCACGCGTCCTGAGAAAGATCAAGCGCCTCATCTTCATTCCGCATCATGCTATATGCCCGCGCGTATATTTTGTCACGATGCCGCGCCACCAATTCCTCAAAAGCAGTCAAGCCGCCTTTTTGGGCCAATTTAACCAAATCAACCTCCGCCAAGGCCGAATGATCTGGATCCATTGACATAGGATTGGACGGGGCTGAAGGGGGACTATTCAGCAAATGTTACAACTTTCCCTTCGTGCTCGGCAGGACGCCTTGGATTCGCGGATCTCTTTGACACGCAGCATCTACCGCGCGGGCAAAAGCCTTGAAAAGCGCCTCCGCAATGTGATGGGGTTCATCCCCATACAGCAATTCCAGGTGCAGGTTGCATCGTCCCTCATTGGCGAACGCCTGGAAGAATTCCCGCGCCAGCCCAAATCGAAACGCCGACGACGCGTCCTGGGCCTTCTCCGCGGGGGTGATTTTCTTATGAGCGGCCTTGTCCAACCCGCGCCAAACCAGGTGGGGCCGCCCGCTAAAATCCACGACGCATCGCGCCAGGCATTCATCCATCGGCACATACGCTTCGCCGGTGAAGGGATTGCGCGGGTCGAACCCGGTTCCGTATCGGCGGATGCCTTTCTTGTCTCCCAGCGCCTGGATAAAAGCCGTCCCCAGCGCCAGCCCGCAATCCTCCACCGTGTGATGGGCATCGACCTCCAGGTCGCCACGGCAGCGCAATTGAAGGTCCATCACCGAGTGTTTGGCGAAGAGGTTGAGCATGTGGTCGAAAAACGGGACGCCCGTTTTAACGGACGATTTTCCCCTGCCATCGACGTTTAGCGTCAACGCGATTTGCGTCTCTTGCGTCGCGCGGCGCACAGAGGCTTGACGTTTTCTCATTCAACGATTTAACGGGGGAATCGGTGGAAAACAAAGCGCAAATTCAATTTGCCGGCGAATTTGGCGGTTTTCCTTGAATGCGGGTCATCCCGTAACGATATTGGTTTGGCCGTGAAATCCCATTCGCTCAAATTCAACAAGGAAAAATTGAGGGAATATCTTTCCGCTTTGAATGACGAACTTAAGGCGCTTGGCGTGACGGGAGAGATCTGCATCGTTGGAGGCGCGGCGATGATTCTGGCTTTTGGGAGCCGCGAGAGTACGAGGGATATTGATGCGCTGCTGCTTTCGCCGTCGCAGATTCGCGCCGCCGCCGCGACGGTGGCTCAAGACCTCGATTTGCCGGCAAACTGGCTTAATGATGGAGCAAAGGGCTACGCTTCTGAATTGCTTCACTACAGTCATTTGCGTGTCATTACTCCGCCTGCGCAATACATCCTGGCAATGAAATGCATCGCCGCCCGGGTCGGCTTGGACGATCACGACAAGGAGGACGCGAAATTTCTCATCGAACATCTGGGACTTCGCAATTCCGAAGCGGTGCTGGAAATCGTGGCAAAGTATTATGATGCCAAACGAATCCCGGCGAAAACCCAATATTTTGTTCGCGAGGTGTGCGATGAGCTTTTCTCAAAGACCTAAAAGCCTGGCCGAAATAGCAGACCGTGTCCTGAACGGTTCGAGCGCGGGATACGAAGTCAAAGATTTCCTCCACGAGTTTCAAGTGGCGGCGAATGCTGGAATGGTTGCGACGCCTCCGGTCAAATTGGAAAACCGGATTCCGGACGGTTTGCGATACGACGCTTTTCTTCAGGCGCTCGCGGTCTATCTTTCGGCAAAGATCAATATGGATCCTCCTTCGTGGACCCGGCCAGCGGTCCAGCTACCGGACCCGTGGTTTGCTTCGCCTGGAACCGCGATTCGCAATTATCTCCTCCTGAGCAGTCTGGCTCCGTTTCGCTCGCGCAATCTTTTTATTGACGCGGATTCGCTTGAGGTGGTTTAGCCCTACCCACCATTCGCCGCCAAAAATCTCTCCACGTCAATCGCCGCCGCGCATCCGCTTCCGGCCGCCGTCACAGCTTGCCTGTAAACATGGTCCGCACAATCGCCCGCCACGAAAACCCCGGGGACATTCGTGGCCGTTCCCTTCGTCGGAATGATGTATCCGTTTTCGTCCATGTTGAGGACGCCTTTGAACAATTCCGTGTTCGGCACGTGCCCGATTGCCACAAACACGCCCGCGCATGGCAAAACGCTTTCCGCGCCCGTTTTCAAATTCTTCAGCCGGACGCCCGTGACCTTGTCCTGTTTAACGTCCAGAATCTCCGTCACGGCGGAGTCCCACACCAGTGTGACTTTCTCGTGGGCCATCGTCCGTTCCGCCATGATTTTGGACGCGCGCAATTTGTCCCGTCGATGCACCAGATAAACGCGCGACGCAAATCGTGTCAAATAGATCGCCTCCTCGCACGCGGAATCGCCGCCGCCGACGACCACCAGCGGCTGGTTGCGGAACATCGGCCACGCCCCGTCGCACGTCGCGCAAAAGGTCACCCCTTTCTTTTCCAGCAGATGCTCGCTATCCAATCCCAGGTGTCGATGGCTCGCGCCCGTGGCAATGATGACCGATTCGGTTTCAATCACCTCGCCGTCCACGGTCAATCGAAACGGCGGTTTGGATAAATCGGCCGATTCCAGCGCCTGCAATGTCCGCACCCGCGCGCCGAAACGTTCGGCCTGTTTCTGCATCCGCACCATCAATTCGTATCCGTCGATACCCTCCGGAAACCCCGGGTAATTCTCCACGATGCTCGTGCTCGTCAGAAGGCCGCCCGGCATCATGCCCGTCAATACAAGCGGGGAGAGGTTGGAGCGCGCCGCATAGAGCGCGGCGGTCAACCCCGCGCATCCTGTGCCGATAATGACAACTTTTTCCATATAGTAAAAGGAGGCGCAACCTATGCCCAAGTGGAAGCAACTGCAACCGCAAATCGAAAACGAAGCCCGGTTCTATTCCCAGTAAAACTTCACGCACTTCATCTGCTGCGAGCTGGCGCCTGCCCGGGCGACGATTCCGTAGAATGTCCGCTTATAGCCGTTGATTTCCGCATCGACTTTGACCTGGAAGACGTAACTGCGCACGTCAATATAAGTTCCCATCGCCTGGGTGGCGACCCCTTGCGGCGGCCCTCCCGCGACATTTGGCGGCGGCCCGCCCCCGGGAAGCCCGCTGTTGATTTCGCCGATGTTTTGAAACGGCGCGTCATCATCCGTCCCGTCCACCCCGTCCGGCCCGGCGCGCTGGCGGATGATCGCTTCCGCCCCCGCTTCATCCATGCCGGGAATCAGCTCCAGCGTTTGCAGGGATGCCGTGTTGATGTTGAGTTTGCCGCCCAGCGGCGAAAACAAATCGTGGAACCCCACCGGATACACCGGCTCGTCTTTGTTGCCGCCGAAACCGCCATTCTGCCCGGCAATCGGCTGGTTGAATCCGCCGCCCCCATGCTGTTGGAAGGCGGATATCGGATGATTGGTTGAGTTGGACCCCCAAAATATTTCCGGCGTCATCCCTTTGACCAGCAGCAGTTCGTTGAGATCGTCAATCGGCCCGTCCTTGCAGTAATACGGCGGATTGAGATGCAGGTAATAATCGTCCTTGGCGCCGCTGAACCTCGCCGTGCTGCCGAAGCTGCACCAATCCTGTATGGAATCAACGATGGTCGAACTCAGCGAGGCGTCCGTCACGCCGATTTCCCCCATCGCTTTTTGCAGGATCTGTATTTGCGGCTGCTGCGGATTGCAAACCAGGTTGATGGACCATTTCCGTTCCATGTCGGTGATCGTGACGGAGAATTTGCCCTGGCCCATTTGCACGTCTTTGAGCGAGATTTGCGGAATGTCATTGCTGCACGGCGCCGTTCCGCCGGCCCAAAATTGGTTGAGCGCGTCGATGTTTTTTTGCGACGCGCATTTGTTGGCCAGTGCGAATTCCGCCAGTTCAATCCCCGACCGTCCCATCCATTCCAGCTCCACGTCATAATCGGAATTGCGCGCCAGCCGCACCTCCGTATTCATCGAAACAGCCAGCGACCCCACCAGCGCCGTCAGCGTGATGATGGTCAGCATGACCAGTATCAACGCGAAGCCGTCCCGCGATTTTTTTCGAATCAATTTCATCTCAATGGGGCACCGAGGGTATCGCCACCGTCCGCACAATCACATCATACGGCGAATCCGGATGGTCCGCCGAATGCCCAACCCCCAGCGTCACGCGCACCATCGGGGGAAACGCATTGGTGGGATCGAATGACACCACCCAGTCGTCGTCTTGCGGCGACCAAAACTCCAGCATGAACATATTCACATCGCGCGCCAGCACGATCGGGTACGGCGTGTTGTTTTGGTCCAGCGCCTCCAGCAGCGGCCATTGGTTCATTACCAGATTGTTGGTGCCGTTCGCGTCCGCTTCCACATCAAAGGAAACCCGCCGCGTCACGTTGTCGCCAAACAAACCGGAGCCGGGAAACGACGCCGGCAGGCGCGCCGCCAGGCTCAAGGTCGCAAATTTTCCGCTCGTATCGTTTTCGAAGGAGTAATACTGGATGTTCTGACGGGAAATCTCCGCGCACGTAAGAGCCACCTCCACCGTCCTGATCCCAATGCGCGCTCGCTGCGCCGCCGCCGCCGCCGCTTCCGCGGTGATTTTGCCGCTGACCACCGCCCTCCAGCACGCGAATATCCCCACCATGATCAGCGAAAAAATCATGATCGACAACATTACTTCGACCAGCGTGAAGGCTAGATGCGCGCGTTTCGCTCTCATACCTCAGTGCTGCGGTTGCAATCCCATTTG
>DATAXU010000225.1:0-16786 GCA_036272955.1 Verrucomicrobiia bacterium | reverse complement strand
TCCTGGCCCGCGGCGGGGCGGATAAAATCCAACCGTTGGATTTTTAGACGTATTTTTGCGAATTTCTCACTAACAAAACCAACAGAAGGAAATCGAGCCGATTTGATTTTCTTGTCAGAAGACCGCCTTCAAGCCAAATTGCTCAAAGTTGCAGTTTATTTCAGCGATGCATCCGTAGCTCAATTGGATAGAGCTTCTGACTTCGGATCAGAAGGTTGGGGGTTCAAGTCCCTCCGGATGCACCATTTAAAATCGATGATCGGATCAGAGTGCGCGCAGTAACTCCGCCGCTTCTTGCGTTAGGAGTTCCAAGCCACCGGCCTTTGGACGGAACCCGCCATGAAAAAGATGCGCGACTTCGACCTCGTAGCCGCCTTCAGCGTACGCCGCGCGCGTTGGCAGATAGCCCAGGTCGCCATTGGCGTAGCCGATCAAATAAATCGTCTTGCCAGTCGCGCTGCGCAGCCAGTCGGTGAATTCGGAGAAGACTTCGGCGTTGGCGCCAAGCAGAATCATGCCGCCAATATCCATCGCAAAGAGTTCCACATCGCAGTGGCCGTTGCGATGCCCCGCCCTGACTCCGTCCGACAGCGACGACCGCCAGTGCTCGACAACCCGCCGATAATTCTCGCCCCAAACGGCAAGTGATTCCTTGTCGTTCAGCGCCTTGGCGGCAAAGGCGTTGATCCCGTCGAGGTCGAGAGTGTCCATCGGTATCCTGATTGTGCGCGCCGCGAGGCGAAGTTCCGGCGCAAGCGTTGGAACGGCCTTTTCGAGCAGCGGCGCAACGGTCTCGGCAATTCTCCCGCCCCAGGTCCTGGCTTGGGCGGGAACAACATTTTCCGCGGGCGGATTGAGATTGGCGCAAGCACCGTTAGTGGCCAGCACAACGGGATGGCCGCGCAGTTGGCGCGCCAGTTCGACCGCAGCGCAACCGGGAACATCGGCGCTGATGTGACGGTTGGCTGAGCCTAGCGCCACCGGGTGCATCGGGTAATTGACCACCACGGCGGCGAAGCTTCCGTCGTCGCGCCGAAATCCCAGCGCGGCGACTCGCGGGTCGGTGTGGGCCGAATTGGTCCTGCGACGGTCAATCGCCAGATCGAGTATTCCTTCCACGGTCACCAATCCGACAGCGTCCGTCCGCGTCATGGCCGCCTCCGCCGCCTGTTGCAGCCAGATGTGCAGGCGTTCCACGTAGGCGGAGTCGTAATCGCCGGCCCCGTGCAAGCGGATCGTGCAGGCTCCAGAATGCGTGTGGGTGGCCGAGAGCATAACCTGACTCGCTTGCAAACCAAACCGATCCAGCGCCCAGCGGCGGAACGACCGGACAATTTCCGGATCGAACCCGATCAGGTCGCAGTGAATCCACAGAAGTTGTTGGCCGCGGTCTTCGAGGTAAAGCGCCTTGGCAAAGAGCGAGTCAAGGACACCGATGGAGGGCTGCGTGCGTGCGGCAAAGCCTGAAAGCTGGACGCCGGCGTCGGGCGTAATATCAATTTGAGAAGTGCCGAGGTTCATAATTTCAACTGGTGGAGCGCGGAGCGGCGCTCGTAAACTTTCTCAAAAGCGCGAGCGACGTCGTCCATGTCGGATTGTGTGCCCAAAAAAAGATTCTGCTCAAGCCAGGCGCCTTGTCGGGCGCAAATGGTTTCGCAGTTGGGGCAGCGCGACTTGGAGTAATCGAGCCGGGCGGCGGCCTGGGGCAGGTAAGGGCCGAAGGCCTTGTTTAGAAAGAGCGGCTGACGGTAGAGCGGAAGGGCGTATCCGCCACGGGCTGGAATGCCTTCCGCCTCCAAGGCCCTCAGGGAGATTTCGCGGGGAACGCCGAATACCTCGGAGTCGATGCGAAAGAGGAAAAGATGATAGCTGTGCCGGGTGCAATCGACTGGGCGTTGTTGCGGGTGGAGGCCGGGGATGGCGCGGAGACGGGCGGCGAGGTATTGGCCGTTGCGGTCGCGGAGCCGGGTTTGTTCTTCCAGCCGGTCAAGTTGGGCGTTGAGCACGGCGGCCTGGAATTCGCCCAAGCGGTAGTTTCCGGAGATGGTGTGATGTTCGTACCAGAGGCCGCCTGGCAGGCGTCCACAGTTGTGAAATGATCGGCAATTTTCAGCAAGGGTGTCGTCCGAGGTGGCGACAATACCTCCCTCGCCGCAGGTAAGGTTCTTGCTCGATTGGAAGGAAAACGAGCTTATATGCCCGAGCGAACCGGCGGGGCGGCCCTTGTAGTGCGCGCCGTGCGCATGGGCGGCGTCCTCAAGCACGAGCAGGTCATGCTTTTTCGCGATCGCCATGATGGCGTCCATATCCGCGGGCTGGCCGGCTATGTGGACCGGGATGATGGCGCGGGTGCGCGGGGTGATGGCGGCTTCGACGGCGGCCGGAGACAGGTTGAAGGTTTCGAGGTCGATGTCGGCAAAAACCGGAACCATGTTGGCCTCGATGACCGCAGTCGCGGTGGCCAGGAAAGTGTAGGGGGGGACAATGACCTCGTCCTCGGCGCTCAGTCCGGCGGCCATCAGGGCGATGCGCAAGGAGACGGTGCCATTGACGACCGCGATGCCGTGTTTGCAACCGTCCAAGGCAGCGAAGCGGCGTTCGAATTCGGCCGTTTCGTCCCCTTGCAGCCTGCCCCATTTGCCGCTCCGCAACACCCGCAACAGGCGTTCCTCCTCCGGCGGCCCGAAGACCGGCCAGGCTGGAAAGGGTTGCGCGCGGACTTTTTCGCCGCCGAAGATGGCGAGGGATTGGCTCATGGATTCGAGGAGTCAGTGGCAGCCAGTTTTTTCGCCGCTATCTGGATGTCCTGATCAAGCGTCTGTTGGGCGGGTTGATAATCGCCGGGAAACTCTTTTTTCAACCGCGCGGAAAGCTCTTGCAGATGTTCCAGGTAACCGGTCGCAACCTGGCGCGCCTCCGGCTCCTTGAGCAGGCGATCAAACTGGTACTGGACGGAGTTAAAACTGGTGTTGTGATGCCCAAGAATCAACATGCCCGGATACGTCTCCACCAAATCGCGCAAGGCTTCGCACTGCGCGGGGGTATTGCCCACATGAAGAATCGCCTGGGCAATGGAACGCTCCGGGTCATAGGCATAAGGGTTGTAGGAGTAATCGGCGCAAGTCGCGAGGGGGATGCGGTTCATCTCATCCTGCTTGCGCATCGGGTTGCTCATGTAGCCGTCCACGACTTCGCAAAGGTCGGGGTCTCGGTCAATCACTGGTCCCAGGTGCATGGTCGGTTGGTCGTCGTTGACGGGATAGTTATCCCACAGGAATAAGCGATGACCGCAGAGGCCGCGGAAAGTGTCCGCTCCCTTGCGTGTGATCCGCCCGACAACGTCATCTCCTGTCCAAAACATATAGACGTCCTTATCCAGCTCGCGCGCCAGGGTTTGAAGGTATGGCTTCTGCTGTTTGCCTGTCCCGTCGCCCCAGTAATAAGTGGGGCAGAAGATCATCTGCGCTTCCGGGTCTTTGGCGCGGAGCCGACGAAGGATCTCATTGACCACCCGCGCCTGACTCGAGGCATTGACGCCCTTGGCGATGTCATCGAGTGAGATATTGAACCATTTTACGCCAAGGCCCTGCATCCATGCGTAGTGTTTGAAAAGCAAGTCCACGCTGCCCGGCGAATCATCATTTACCACGCGACTGTTGAAAATATTGGGGTTCATGCTGAAACAGAACGTGATATTGCGGCGCTGACATTCCCGCACCACGTTTTCATAGGCCTTCTTTTTTCCTGCCGGCAAGTCCTCCCACCATCGATTGCACTGCGAATCCCCCCAGCCGTAGTGCTCGATATCGCACATGCTGCCGTAGCAATTCATCAAGAAGTTCATTTTGAACTTCACGAGCCAGGGAATTTCCGCCATGTACTGTTCCGGCGACCATAACCAGCCTTTGGTCCCACGGAACTTAAATCCCGGGTGCCCGCCTTCCGGCAGTGGCTCGGGGAATGGGCGCTTCTCCGCGGGCAGCGTTACCCAGAAGTCTTTGTGCAAGTCCCGACGAATGACATATTTCGCGGGTCCCACCACACATGTGGCCACTTGGAACCACGGCGGCATGCCCAATTTGCCCTTCTTCTCCCGGCAGGCAATGCGCAGTGTATTCGTCCCTGCGTTCAAAACCCCTGCCGGCACCGGAAACCGCCTGGTCTCAAATGTCTTTGACGGAAAGGTATTGTTTCCCTCAAAGAGCACCCGTCCATTGAGTTCAATCGCAATCATGCACCTGGTTGAGTGATCATCGTCGCGCGCTTTGAGATGCACGAACAATGGCCCAGGTGGGACGCGCTGAAGGGGGAACGTCACTTCCATTGTCGCATGAGCGCCCGTCGGCATGGCATAGATTTCGTTCACTTGATTTCCGTCGAAATCCGAGCCGAAGAGGTCTTTGGCGCCGCCTTGAAAATCCGCGCCGGTAAAATGGGCCAGGGCGGCGGGTATTTGTTCCTCTGCCCGCAGCGGAAGGATGGCGGTCAAAGACAGGAGAATTAGCAGGTATGCATTTCTTGTCATCATTTCGTCAATTCAAGTTCGGGATTAAGTTTGAGCTTCGGTTTTTCCGACTCGTTCGCCTCAAGAATCCGTCGGAGCAGCCAACCGCCGGTGACGAGGCAACCAGCAATGCATAGCGCAAATCGGGGCCAGTCTCCGACATAAACCGCATTGGTCGCCAGAACAAGGCCGAGAGACGCGAGGATGCCGAGCATGGAATCGACAAACATTCGGCCCGTGGTTGGCTCGCCGGTTTCCTCCAGTTGAACGCCCCGACGGATCGGGCCCCAAACGCCGGGCGGCCTGCAACGCGCGTAGAATCGCTTCAGTGTTTCCGTGGATTCCGGGGGTGTCAGAAGTGTCACTGTGATGAGCACGACAAAACTCAATCCAAACAGCAGGCCCAATCCCTGCCACATCGGCCGGGATTGAAAATCCAGGACGAACCAAACGATGATGGACAACGGCAGGCCCAGGACGACGGCGGCCAGTTCCCCCCATACATTGAAGCGCCACCAAAAAAACCGGAACCAGGCCAGCGGCAGCAAAAAGATCACCATCGCCGAGTTGATGAACATAAACCAACTCACCATGTTATCCACGAAGAGGATGGTGATGACGGCCGCGAAGAGGAACAGGCAAAGCGTTGTCAAACGGCTCACCCAAACCTTGTCCCCGGCTTCGGCAAAACGGGCCGGCAGGAGGTCATTTACGACGAAACTGCCGCCCCAGTTGATGAGCGAACTGAGCGAGCCCATGAAGGCGGCGACTTCCGCGGCCACCAGGAGGCCGATGAAACCGTGAGGCAAATGAGAGATCTTGATTAATTCCCCCCAGGCATGTGCCGGGTCCTTCAGCAGCATGACGCCGGCCGGGACCGGGCCGACCTTGGTTTGCAAATCCGTAGTCCAGAAGAGGGACATGGCGACGATACCCAGGCCGATCAGCGGCAGTGTGCGAAAAGACAATGCCAGGAATGCATTGAAAAGCTGTCCCCCCACCGCGTGGCGCTCGTTGCGGGCGGCCATGAAGCGTTGGGCGGTCATGCCTTCTCCCGCTGTCGGCGACCCGGCAAAAAACCAACCTTGCATAAACAGCACCACCAGGGTCAGGGCATCGATGGACGGGGTAGGGGGTGTCTGCGCGAGGCCGAGGGGACGAATCTCGCGCACGCGGTCCACAATCGCGTGCCATCCGCCGTGATGCGAAACGGCCAGCACAAAAAACACGATGCAGCCCGTGATCATGATGGCGAACTGAACGACATCGGCATAGACCACGCCGAGCAGGCCGCCGAACATTGTATAAACCACGGTGATGCCGCCGAAAATCAGCATGACTTGCGCGGTCGTCAGCGGACAGAGCGGCGCAATGGTCTTGGCGAAAAAACCCGTGATGTAGGCAATGATCAAAACGGCGAACCCAAAGCAGCAGACGAACGCGTATAACTTTCGTGCCACCACCGCCGGGGCGCCTGCATAGCGCAGCGATATCAACTCCGCCGTCGTGACGATCTGCATTCGCCGCCATAGCCGCGCCCAGACGATGGCCACCAACGGCATCCAGACCACCCAACTCGTCCACCAAAGCCAATTGCCGGCAATCCCAAAGACCAGCACCAACATCACGAAAGCGCCCGTGCCTGAACTGTAGGTAGCGGTGTTCGATAGTCCGATGGCCCACCACGGCAGGTCGCGATCCCCCGCGAAATACCCCGTCGCGCCCTTTTTCGAGGAGCGGCGCGCGAACGTGAGGCCGACCGCAAAGACGAGCGCGCACGCCAGACCGACCACCAACCAATCCATGACATTCATAAAACTCTGAAACGATTCCAGCAAAGGCTTACCCGACCCGGACATCGATGTCGAATCGTCCAGTCACCGGCTTCCATATTAACGGATAAGCCGGTAGAACATCGAGGTGCGCGCCGTTGGAAGCGTGACTTGCCAAGTGAGACCTGAACTTGCGGGGGTATTCGTGACCGGGGTCCAGGGTCCGCGCAGGTCGGCTGTCTGTTGAAGTGTATAATTGGCCGCGTTCTGAGGCCAACTGATCACCATGTCTCCAATGGCGGGGCTGATCTGAACGATTGCGGGACCCGCCAGGAATTGTTCGGGAGTCAGAATGCCGGTGGACACCCGCAAGTCATCCATCAGGCCGTTATACTCAAAGTTGTAGGAGGGCGGAAAGGCGCCAATGGTGAAATAGTCATTGATGAAGGGCTGAATTCCGCCCGCTTGTCCGCCCGTATCCGCCTCGTTGCCGTCCACGTAGATTTTGAAGACCGGCGTGGCGCCGCTTTCGTCCATGGTCAAGGCATAGTGATGCCAGGCTCCATCCGCAGGCTCGGGAGCTTGATCTGTCTCAAAACTGCTGCCCGTTGTTCGCTGAGACACCTTCAGTTCGGTGGGACCGGCTTCGCCCGTGTCGAAGTAGAACGCGCCTTCGACGTTGTTGACATTGTTTACCGCATAGAACATCTGGAGCGGGCTGCCGGATGAGAATTTGGCGAAGAATTCGATGGTGATCTGATCGTAGGGGGTGAGATCCAAAGTCGAGATAGTCTGCGCATAGGAGGCGCCGTCGAAGACCGCGCTATTGGTGGAACCGGGCGCGCCGGCGGGGACGTCGTTCGTGAAGATGATGTTGCCGTTTAGCGACAGGGTGTTGCCATTGCCGGAGGAGTCCGCCGCCGGGTTTGCGCTGTTGAATTCCCAGTAGGCCAGAGCGGCATTTGTGAGGACGGTCAAGGTCGCATTGGAACTGGTCACCGGCGCGGCGGGCGGAGCCGAAAGCACAACGTCAAACTGGACTGAATTATCATTCAGAGACGCTGACGGCAGAGTGTAACTGCTACTCGTGGCGCCCGATATATTCACGCCGTTGGTCTGCCATTGATACTGCACCTGGGGCGGGGGATTCCCATTCTGCACGGTTGCGACTACCTGGAACGTTGCCGGGTTGTTTGTCACCACGCCCGTGTTTTGGGGTTGCTGGGTGATAAAGATTTTGGGCAGTCCGGCGCCAATCAGGAATTGCGAGGGAGTCAGGATGCCGCTGGACACGCGCATCTCCCCTAGCTCGCCCGCGTAATTATAGTTAAAGATGGGCGGGAATCCGCCGATGGTAAAATAGTCGTTGATGAAGGGCTGAATTGCGCCTAGCGGTTCGGCTGAATCAACCTCGTAACCATCCACATAGATTTTAAAAACTGGACTTGCGCCGCTCTCGTCCATGGTCAATGCGTAGTGATGCCAGGCGCCGTCCGTCGGTTCGGGAGCCTGGTCTGTCATGAAACTGTTATTCGCTGTTCGTTGGGACACCTTCAGTTCGGTGGGGCTGGCTTCACCCATGTCAAAGTAAAAAGCCCCTTGCACGTTATTGACATTGTTCAACGCATAAAACATCTGCAGGCCATTGTCGGGGGTATATTTGGCAAAGAACTCGATGGTTAACTGGTCGTAGAGCGTGAGATTCAAAGTTGCAAGCGTCTGCGCGTATGAGGCCCCGTCGAATACGGCGCTATTGGTGGCGCCCAACTCGTTAGTGGCCACGTCGCTGGTAAAGGTGATATTCCCGTTGAGCGCCAGAGTGTTGCCATTGCCAGAAGAGTCCGCTGTCGGATTTGCGGCGTCGAATTTCCAGTCGGCCACCGCGGCGTTCGTTCCCACGACCAGGATCGCGTTGGAACTGGTTACCGGCGTGGCGGGCGGAGCCGAAAGCACAACGTCAAACTGGGCTGAATTGTCGTTCAGGGAGGCTGCAAGAGTGTAACTACTGTTTGTCGCGCTCGCTATATCCACGCCATTGCTTTGCCATTGATACTGCAACGAAGGCGGGGGGTTTCCGCCTTGCACGGTTGCAACAACATCGAAAGTAGCCTCGGTATTGGTGAGCGCAAACTCGCTTTGAGGCTGCTTGCTGATAGCGATTATGGGGACCTGGGCGCCGATCAGGAATTGCGCGGGAGTTAGAATGCCGCTGGACACCCGCAATTCTCCCATCTCGCCCGCGTAGTTAAAGATATAGGTGGGGGGATAGGCGCCAATGGTGAGGTAGTCGTTAATGAAAGACCCAAGCCCACCCGACGCGCCACCGGTATCGACTTCGTAACCATCCACATAAATCTTAAAGATCGGACTGGCGCCGCTCTCGTCCATGGTCAATGCGTAGTGATGCCACGCTCCGTCGGCCGGCTCGGGTGCTTGATCTGTCTCGAAGGACCCGGTCGCGGTTCTTTCGGACGCTTTTACCTGGCCGGCTGGGTCGTTCACGTCGAAATAAAATGCGCCATAGACGTTGTTGGGATTGTCCTGCGAATAAAACATCTGCAGGCCATTGTCGGGGGTATATTTTGCGAAACACTCGATGGTGACTTGATTGTATGGCGTGAGATTCAAAGTTGCGACGGTCTGCGCGTACGAGGCTCCGTCGAATACGGCGCTATTGGTTGCTCCCGGATCATTGGTGGGCGCGTCACCGGTGAAGATTATATTGCCGTTAAATGTGAGTGTGTTGCCATTGCCCGAGGAGTCCGCTGTCGGATTTGCGGCGTCGAATTTCCAGTCCGCCACCGTGGTTGCCCGCAAGCCCGTGCCGGCGAGTTGGAGGACGGCGACCGCCGCTACGAGCGTGGCGCGCGGTTTTCTGAAGTTTCTCCGGGCGGACAGATGCGTTGAAATGGATGGTGAATTCATAGGCGAGGTTTTTAGATTGTTTGTGTCTGATAGATGACAATAGTTTCAATCGGAACTGTCATTTGCGGCGCCATGATGGGGTTTGAGTTAAGCTGCGTCTTGGCGTGGCGGGCGGCGCCTCTTGGTCTTTTGGGCGATCCTCGACCCGCCCAATAACCCAAATGGCCCCGCCCGTTAGACCAAGACGCATCATCTGCCACAGGTTAGGTTGGACGCGACAAATTGGAACGAATCCGGAACGGCACATACCAATGATCGCAACTAAACGACATCGCGAGAAACCGAAGGGCGACGAGGAGAAAGACGCCTTTACGCTGATCGAATTGCTGGTCGTCATCGCCATCATTGCCATTCTCGCCGGCCTCCTGCTGCCGGCTCTGGCCAATGCCAAAAAGAAGGGCCAGCAGGCCAAATGCGCCAGCAATCAGCATCAAATTGGCCTGGGTTGGATGATGTATGTCGATGACAATAATCAGAGTTACCCATACATCAGGGGTTGGGGGGCGGCGGGCGGCCAGAAAGGAAATTATACCCTCGACGCCTTTGTAGCTTATTCCGTCGGCGTGACGAATGATTACACGAATCGTCCGTTGAACCATTATGTTTCGTCGGTCCTGACATGGTGCTGTCCTTCCGACGGAGGCGACGCGAACTACTCGTGCCCGAATTGCTTTATCGGCTACGGAAACAGTTACACAACACAGAACGACACGGATGCCTGGCGGACGCAACATGTCACGGTCGATTCCGATCCGGAGATGCGCGAAACGCAGGGAGCGGAAGGTTTGGCAACTGTTCCCATCAAGTCCAGCAATGTTTCGATAAGCCCCGCCAACAAAATAATCCAAGGTGACTGGGAATGGGAAAACCCGGCATATAATCTAAATAATCCGGAAGCCTGGTGGCACAACTACAAGGGCCAGCGAAGGGAAAACATGCTCTTCGGGGACGGGCATGTCCTGTTTTATCAATTCCCACCGCAGATTGTGTCGTGGGACACCAGCCCGCCGCCGGACGTTCATTGGATGTGGTGGTAGGAATCGTTCCAAGCTAGGCAGTCTGACCTTTCATCCAGTCTATATCCTCGGCCACTGTTTTCCTGGCGTCGGTGAAGTTTCTTGGAAATTGCGCGGTGAGACGGGAATGGATGTCTTCCAGATGATGGATGAAATCACGCGCGGCTGACCTCGAGTCGCGGTCTGTGATAAGTTTGCCGAACTTTCCCCGAACCGGATTTGTGCCGGCGCCTCCTCCGGCCACGATGAAGCCGGGATAGGCTTCAACCAGGTCTTTTAGCACGCGCTGTTGCCTGGCTGTCTTTCCCAACCAAAGAATGGCCTGCCCAACGGAACGGGCCGGATTGTAGTTCCGCGGGTCAAACGCATAGTCCGCGCAAGTAGCAAGCGGCAGGCGGTTGATCTGGTTTTGAGCATGCATGGGGTTGCTCAGGTATCCATCAATGATTTCACACAGGTCTGATTCGCGTCCGCTCACCGGCCCCAAATGGAGCGTGGGACTGCCGTCGTTGACGGGATAGTTATCCCATAGGAATAAGCGATGGCCGATGACTTTTTTGTATCCTTCCGCAGCTACGCGCGTCACACGGGGCGTGACGGGGCTGTCGCCGTTCCAGAATACGTAAACGTCGGGATGCATCTCGCGCGCGAGGGCGCCAAGGTAGTCCCGATGTTCTCGATTTGTGCCGTCGCCCCAACAGATCGTCGGACAGAAAAGGAATTGGGCGGACCCGTCTCGCATTCTTAGCCGGCTAAAAATGGTGTTTACCAAACCTGCGTGAGAGGCGCCGGCCGAAGCGGGGCCGCTCGCGCCCCATCCTATGTCGTCCAGTTGAACGCTGAACCATTGGACTTTCTGGCTTTGCGCCCAGGCAAAGTGCTGCCAGAGTTGATCCACGTCCTCGGCATCGGCGGGGTTCAGAGGACGCGGCGACGCGATTTGCGGATGTAACGCGAAACAAAAGACGATTTGACGCTCGCGGCATAGGTGGATGACATTGCCGTAGGCTTCCTTGGCGGACTCCGGCATGGGCTTCCACCATTCATTGCACGGCGCCCGGCCGGGCTGAATGGTCATCATTGAGCCGGTGCAATTCATCAAGAAGTTCATCTTGAGTTCGGCCAGCACCGGAATCTCCTCCAAGTATTGTTCCGGGGTCCAGAACCAACCTTTGATTCCACGGAGCCTAAAGCCGTGCGATGATTCGGACGCTTGCGCCCCTCGGGAAGTACCTTGCGGTTTCTCGGGGATACGAACCTGACGCTGGCCTCGATACGTTAGCGGAGAGCAACCGTAGGCGGCTTTGAATCTATGGTTAAAGTAGGAAAGGTCGTCGAAGCCGGACTCGAATGCGACCGCAACTACTGAACGATCGGTCTCGGCCAGCAATCCAGCCGCGTGATCCAGGCGCAGTCCCAGGACGTATTGACGCAAGCTTTGTCCTGTAACCTTGCGGAACAAATCGGTGAATTGCCGGCGCTTTAGCCCGACCGTGACGGCGGCCTCACTGATGGTTTCCTGGCGGAAAAAGCGGGACTTTAAACTCAGCGCGTACCTAGCCACGCGGTCTGTGATGCCACTGCCTTGTTCGAAGGCGGGAAGATCGTACCTGCCCCGCCGCCGGGCGAGCCGAAGAGCGCGCACCGCCAGATCAATCAACCGCGAGCGCAGGATCATTTCCCAGCTTTCCTGGCCGGCGGCTTGCTCAAAAAGCATTTCCTGAAAAATCGAGCGAAAGACACGAGCCTGACTAACGTTGACGGTAGTGAGATCCAGTGAAAGCATTCCCATCGCGACTAATTGGCTGTTCAGAGCGGGTGAGAGCAGGTCGGTCCGATAGTGTACACAATAGACGCTGACAGGGTTCTCCGGGAGATCGGATTGATGGTAGGTTTGGCCGGCTGGTATGTGAAAGAGAGTATCGGGACCTAGAAAATAACTTCTACCACCGCCATCCCATCGGGAGTGGCCGGAAATCACCAGATGAAATTTGGAGGAGGTGTTGCGGAGTTCGCCCGAGAAACCAACGGCGTGACGGCTTTCGGATACGATCAACCCGCAAGGCGGAATAGCCGCGTTCTTCGGGGATTTCTCAAACTCAGCCTGCCGATCACACAGTTCCCCTTTGACCGGATGCGAGCTGTATTCGGCACTGCGCTTCACTATGTGCTCAGACTATATCCAGTGCCGCTCAGGGGGCAACTTCAATGACAAAAAAGCTTGGACTCGCGGTAATAGTATTGGTCGCGCTGAAGGTTCCCGTAGCGCTGAAGGCGCCTTCGGCATTGGTCGTCCATTCTGGCAGTGGCAGTGCCAGGTTGGTCGAAGTTAGCACATAATAGTTGCCGCCGGCAGGACCGTTGGTGCCGCTTAAAACGAGTTGGCCGGGAGAAAACGAAACGCTGTTGATCGCTGGCGCGCTCCCAACAACCAGATTCAAATTCGCGCCGCTTACGGAAAGCGAGGCGGTGTTGCCCGCCGCCAGCCCAGCGCCGGAGATGACGCCGAGGGTGGCGCTTCCGTTGATGTTTCCGCCGGCCGAGTTGATTAAAGTGTAGGTGCCCGCCCCCAAGCGCGTCCCGCCCGAGATATGGACTGAAATTACGTTTCCGTTAAGGGTCAGCGTTCCTTGAGTGATGTAAAGAGCGAGGTCGAATGTGTCGCCGTTGAAGGTTTGGGGCGCGAAGGTCAACGAAATTGGCTGTGACCCCAGATTGACGATGCCGCTGGAAGCGCCGTTAAGCAGGGCCGGTGCGCCCGCCGTGCCGGTGGCGCTCAACGCGGTGGTGCTCCCCAAGGTGTATGGGGAGGGCACGGAGGACACATCGAAGGTCGAGGAGGCGGAAATGGAAATCGACTTGGAATCGTTGATCGAACCCGAGCCGGCCAAAAATAGCGTGCCGCTGGTGATGGCCGTCGCCCCGGTGTAGGTATTGTTGGCGCTCAAAGTGAGCGAGCCGCCGGTAAATGTCAGCGTGCCCGACCCGGAAATCACTCCTCCAAAAATCTGGGCGGAAGCACTGCTGAAAGTGAGTGTGCCGTCGTTGATAATATTGGTCTCATAATCTCCATTGCCCAGATATCCAGAGGCGCTGAGGATGAGATCGCTGCCCGAGCCGATCATGGTCACGCCAGTATAGCTATTTGGCCCGCTTAGGGTTAGTGTGGCGTTGCCGCTTAGGGTCAAACCGCCTGTTCCGCTTATCCCTGACGAAATGGTTTGCAGGGCGGAGCTATTGTAAACGAATGTTCCATTATCGTTCATGGCACCCGAATAACCTCCGGTGTTAAAAGTAACGTTGTTGCCCAAGTCACCACTGCCGCCGACGGCGAGCGTGCCGCCGCTGCCAATCGTAATCGGGCCGTTAAAGAGGTTGACGCCGCTTAAGGTGAGCATGCCGGCGTCGGTTTGGGCCAGCGAGCCTGGGCCGGAAATGATTCCTGACAAAGTCTGGCTGGCCGAACTGTTGTAGTTGAACGTTCCACCATCGACAACTGCGCCCGGATAATTCCCTTCGTCCAAGTCGCCGGCGTTGGTGATGGTCAGCGTGCTGCCGGTGCCAATGGTAGTCGTGCCGGCATAGGCATTGGTGCCACCTAAGATGAGGGTGCAGCCGCCGCCGACCGCAACCGGACCGGTAAAACTATTGGAGCCGCCTAACGTGAGCGTGCCGGAACCGCTTTCCGTTAACCCGCCTGTCCCTGCGATGGGGCAGTTAACGCTTGCGGCTCCGCCATTGGGAAGAGCAATCGTTGGCGTGCCAGCCAAGGTCAGATTCGAGCTTCCGGTTATGGTATAACCATCTGTGGCGAACGTGAGTCCGCTTGTGACCTCGCTGGTGTTCAGCGTCACAGTTCCCGCCGTGCCGGCAAAGTTCGCGATGATGTTGGAGACCCATTTGGTATCCGAACTCCCGCTGACCCACCAATCGGCCGTAGTGTTGTCCCAGCTTCCGCTTCCCCCGCCGTTGGCGCTGCTTTGGGAACTGGCATCCGTGCCGTTTTCATCCCAAAAGATTTGGGGGGCGACATTGAGGGTGCCGGTGCCTGTGAAGGCGCCACTTGAATTGTTGGATGTTGCGCTGTAAGTCCCGGCAGGCTGTTGGACCGCACCGAAATAAAGGCCGAGTATGGTCTGAGTGCCCGAGAAATTGAGGTTCACACTGTTGCCGGCGGGCGAGTCGGGCAGCGTAAGGACGGCGCCCGAAGACAGTGCGGCGGAGTTGCTAAGCTCAAGAATGCCCCCGCCATTGACGTTGATGACGGTGCTTCCCGTGATGGAACCCGAGACGTTGAGGGTGCCGCTGTTGATGGTCGTTATGCCGGTATAGGTATTCGTGCCACTCAAGGTCAAAGTGCCGCCGCCCGAGCTGTCTTTGAGTGTCAATTCGCTTCCGCTGCTGATCAGCGGAGTCGCGAAGGTCACGCTCTGGCCGTTCACGTCGATGTTATAGTCCTGGCCGGCATTGGTGCTGAAGCGGCCGGAGTAGTCGTAGTTGTTCGCGGCCGAGTATTGCAGCGTGGCCCCGCCCAAGACGATGTTTCCAGGATTGGACGCGGGCGACTTGCCCAGAGGACCGCTCACTCCCGGGGTTTCTGCGGAGCCTACTTGCAGCGTGCCGATGCTGCTGAAGATCGTCGGGCCGGTATAGGTGTTATTGCCCGAAAGTATAATAGTGGTTATAACAGCGGGATTGCCAACCGCTTTGGCCCAGCCGTAGTTATTGCCGCCGTCGCCAATGTTGCCGCTGATCTCGCTCGGGCCGGGCGCGACGACATCGTCACCTATCGTGATGCCGTTGCCATTCAGCAAAATATTCCCCGTTTGGTTGACACCTCCATCAAGCCGCAATGCGCCGTAGGGCTGGCTATTCCCCGGGCCATTGAGAATCACGGACGCGGAACTCGTAAACCCATCGGGGACGGCAACGGTCGTGCCGGGCCCGATATTCCAGACTCCGGGGTAACTTAAAGTTTCCAAGGTGACAAGGAGTTGACCCGATCCAATTGTTCCAGTGCCATTGGTGGCGCCGGTGCTGGTAAAGGTGTAAACATTGACCGTCCCTGCAAAGTTTTCCAGTCCAACAGTGCCTTCAAAGCGGTCGTTTTCCGATGCCGTGGCATACGCTATGGGGAAATTAATGACACCAGATCCCGCCACCGCGAACGAGTACTGGGCGGTGCCACCAGTGAACAAGTCCAAGGTGCCATTGTTGGTAATCGTTGTCGTCGAACCCACAGCCGATATGGAAGTGAGCGCTAACGTGCTGCCTGGGTTAATGGTCGTGCTGCCCGTATAGCCGGTATTGGCATGGGACAAAGTCAACGCGCCGCTGCCTTCCACGGTTATCGGACCTGCCCCGGAAACCGTTCCCGAATTGGTCTGCACGGCCGAGCTGTTGTAGATGTACGCTCCGTTATCGGTAATGGCCCCGGCATAACTGCCTTTGTTCAATACGCCCGTCCCACCGATGGTGAGGGTGGCGCCGCTGTTGATAGTGGTTGCGCCGGTGTATGTATTGGTGCCGCCCAGGATGAGAGTGCTAGGTCCGCTTGTAGTGGGACTTACGGTTACCGCCGTTGTGCCCGCGAGTGGGCAATTGATGGTTTCGGTGCCAGAGTCGGGAAGGGTGATGGTCGCGGAGGCCAGCGTCAGGGCGGAGCCGCCGCTGTTGGCAATGGTGTAACCAGACGTGGTGAATGTGATCCCGCCTGCGTTCTCGGCGGCGGCCAACGTCACCGTTCCGGCCGTTCCTTCAAAAAACGCGGTATTGCCCGCGGTCCAGTTGGTGTCCGAAGTCCCGCTGACCCACCAGTTCGTTGACGTGGAATCCCACGTTCCGGTGCTGCCGCTTCCGGGGCTGGCGTCAAGGGCGCCGGGATCCCAATAGGATTGAGCGGACGCGGGGCTTGAACAAACAAACAAGCCTGCCGAAATGAGGGTCAGCAATGCCGTTAAGCCCGAGATGAGACCAAGATGCGGCTTTCTATTCATAACGTTTCCATTTGGTGATTTTTCGAAACCGAAAATAGTCCCACAGGGGGCAGCGTGTAAAGCGATAATAATCAAAATCGACATGCCCTGACAACAGCGCCATCAGCGGCAAAACCGAATCGGCAAAGCCCGCCATCCTCTACATCCACACGCAGTTCGACTGCGCCAGATGGACGATTTTGGACGAATTTATGAGTTCCGTTGATGCGCAGGATGAGTTGGTTGGTGAAATCTTTTCTCGTAAGCGCCAGCGTGGCAAAATTTGCGCCAACCACGATTATTCCCGCTTGTTCATCGGGTTGCTCATGGGCGAATTCCAGCAGGGTTTCAACCTGCCAACCGCTTTTCACACCGCCGGCTGCTGCGGATATGTAATACCATCCATCGCGTTTCAAAAACTTCGGACCTTCAATCGTGGGATGCCGTTTCGGGTTGTGAAAAACGATCTCGCCTTCACCCAACAATCGCGAAGCGTCCGCAGCCATGGGTCGCACGCGCAGCATGTGTTTGATGCCGGAACGGGAGTGAGCGTAAGCGTGGACCAGGTAGGCGCTGCCGTCGTCGTCCCAAAGC
>DATAXU010000224.1:0-2987 GCA_036272955.1 Verrucomicrobiia bacterium | reverse complement strand
CATTTTCTGTCCATCCTCACCGAGGATCAAACCCTGGTTGACAAGTTTGTAGAAAGGTTCCGCTGTGGAGACATATCCCAGGTCGAACAAGACCTTGTGCCAAAAACGCGCGTAAAGCAGGTGCAAAACCGCGTGCTCGATCCCGCCCACGTAAAGATCAACGCCCGGCCGGACGCCCACGCCGCCGGGACTCGTTCCCATCCAGTAACCTTCAGCCTCGGTGCCGCAGAATCGCGAATCATTCCGCGCGTCAGTAAAGCGCAGGTAATACCAGCAACTCCCCGCCCATTGCGGCATCGTATTGGTTTCGCGGGTGGACCCATCCGGCAGTTTCACCCAGGCCGTCGCGCGCGCCAGGGGAGGGTCGCCAGTCGAAGTCGGCTTGAAATCGCTTAACGCCGGCGGCTGCAATGGCAAGCTGGATTCCTCCAACGGTTCGTGATGCGGCGGACCTCTGTTTTCCCGCTTCCAAAGAATCGGAAACGGCTCGCCCCAATAGCGTTGCCGGCTGAAAAGCCAATCGCGCAGCTTATAATTGACCGTCTTGCGCCCAGCGCCCGTTTTCTCCAGCCACGAAGTGATTTTCCTTTTCGCCTCGGGCGTTGGCAAACCGGAAAGAAAATCGGAATTGACGCTCTTCCCATCGCCCAGGAAGCCAATCGATTCCTGCCCCCCCGGCGCCTCCACGACAAGCCGCACGGGAAGATCAAACTTGCGCGCGAACTCCAGGTCGCGCGCGTCATGCGCCGGAACAGCCATGATTGCGCCCGTGCCGTAACTGGCCAGCACATAGTCCGCAATCCAGATCGGTATTTTCTCGTTGTTGACAGGATTGACCGCGAAGGCCCCCGTGAAGACGCCCGTCTTTTCGCGGGCCAATTCCGTGCGTTCCAAATCGCTTTTCCGCGCCACCTCCGCTTTGTAGGCGGATACGGCCGCGCGCTGCGCCTCCGTCGTAATCGTGTCAACAAGTTTGTGCTCCGGCGAAAGTACCATATAAGTTGCGCCAAACAGCGTGTCCAGCCGCGTGGTAAAAACCGTGATCGCCTGCCCGCCGTCCGCCAGCGGAAACCTGACCTCCGCCCCCTCGCTGCGTCCAATCCAGTTGCGCTGCATTTCCTTGAGCGATTCGCTCCAATCGATTTGCTCCAGGCCTTGCAAAAGTCGATCCGCATACGCCGTGATGCGAAGCATCCATTGTCGCATCGGTCGCCGCGTCACCGGAAAACCGCCGACCTCGCTCTTGCCGTCGATGACTTCCTCGTTCGCCAGCACGGTCCCCAATTCCTCGCACCACCACACAGGTGCTTCGCTCACATAGGCGAGGCGCCGGCTGTCTCGGTATTGGCGCAACGCTTCCGGCGAAGTCGCCCCTTCCCCTGGAGTTGGAAGTGAGTCGATCGGCTCCGCCTTGCCCGTGGCCGGATTGAACCACGAATTGTAAAGCCGCAAAAATATCCATTGCGTCCATTTAAAATAATGCGGGTCCGTTGTGTCGATCTCCCGCGACCAATCGTAACTGAAACCGAGCGATTGGATTTGCCGTTTGAACACGGCGATATTTTCCTCCGTCGTTTTGCGCGGGTGCTGCCCCGTGCGAATCGCATATTGCTCTGCGGGAAGACCGAAGGCGTCCCAGCCCATCGGGTGCAAAACGTTGCAACCGCAGGCGCGACGGTACCGCGCCAGAATGTCGGTCGCGGTGTAGCCCTCCGGATGCCCCACGTGCAGTCCCGCGCCGGACGGATAGGGAAACATGTCAAGAATGTAGAATTTCCGCGGCAACTGGTCTCCCGTCAATTTGCCGCTCAAGCCGTGGCGAACGGCGAACGGATGCCCATCGGGAATCACATCGCCGGGGTTCCAGGCACAGAACGTTTCCGCGGCTTCCCAGAAACGCCGCCACTTCGGTTCGATCAAATGAAACGGATATTGTCGCCGCATACTAAATAAATAGAGCGCTGGATTCTGCGGAAACGTCCGTCGCAGGGCAAGGAGTTTGGCTGGGCCGCTTATTTCTGGTCGCTTGGAATGACCCCTTCGTCGAGCAACTTCTGAAGCTTCGGACGGATCACAAACTGGCAATACCCCTGGTGGGAATGCTCGTTGTAATAGTTCTGATGATAACTCTCGGCGGAATAAAATTTCGTCAACGGAACGATCTGCGTCACAATGGGCGAGGAAAAATGCGCGGCGGCCTCGGCTTTGGACTTTTCCGCTTCGCGCTTTTGGGCTTCGTCGCTGTAAAGTATAATGGAGCGGTATTGCGTCCCGACATCGTTCCCCTGCCGGTTGAGCGTCGTGGGGTCGTGGGCTTCCCAAAATATTTCCAGGAGCTTGTGGTAGGAAATGACCGCGGGATCAAATTGAATCTGAATCACCTCCGCATGTCCGGTCGTCCCGGTGCAGACTTCCTCGTAAGAGGGATTCGCGGTGGTCCCGCCGGCGAAACCGGAGGTGACGGATTTGACGCCTGGAATCCGCTGGAACACGGCTTCAGCGCACCAAAAACAGCCGCCCCCAAATGTGGCGGTTTGTAATTTTGCGGGAGCATTGGTCGAAGCGGGTTCAGCATTCATGGCGATTGGAAAAGTGACGCAGCTTGCCGCCACAGCAGTCCACAGCAACAGGCCGGCGGACGCTACCTGTAAACGGAGTTTGTTCATACCGCTGAAAACGTATGCCGTTTATTCGAAAAAACAAGCCGCGCCATACTTTGACAAGCCCTTATTTATAGCTTTTTCCCTTTGAAATTTGCCGGTGTTCAGCGACACTCGGCGCGATGAAAGCAAATCTCAAGGGGGTTTTCGTCTGTTGTCTGGCAGTTGCGCTCAACGCAAGTGCTTTAACACCAACGATTACCTCTCAACCTCAAAGCATAACCATCAATAATGCTTCCACTGCTCATTTCACCGTGGCCGCCGCAAACGCCGCGACTTATCAATGGCTGTTCGGAGGCAATCCCGTTGCTGGCGCAACAAATTCAA
>DATAXU010000223.1:0-17446 GCA_036272955.1 Verrucomicrobiia bacterium | reverse complement strand
TTTTGTGACGCCGAGAATAAAAGCGATCAAGCCAACAATCAGAAGCCAAAAGGTGCCTTTAACCGCCATGATGACCCCAACGACCAAAATCGCCGCCATGATCCAGTAAATAATAATTGCCAGAAATATACTCATCTGCCGAAAAGTTTAGCCAGGCGTCCGCCGGAAAGCAAGCAAGCAACGCACCGCTGTTATTTCAATTCTCCGAGGACCTTTTTGGCATCGGCAGCCAACCCGGAGGGGATGTTGAGGGCGATGGCGCGTTGCAAAGTTTGCTTGCTCTTCTCGGGGGCCTTAAGCCGATAGTAATCCATGCCCAAATAATAAAACAGTTGGCCGTCGTTGTTGAACTGGCGGGAGCTGTCGCTTAACAACTGGGCCGAGCGCTGATATTCCGCGCGGCGATAGGCCAAAATCCCGAGGGTCCTGGCCAATTCCAGATCGTCCGGATAAGCGACCCTTGCCTTGTCGCCCAGCTGATAGGCGCGGGCTTCGTCGCCTGAATGCCAGGTGTAAAGGAGGGCCAACTGGCGCATTGCGGGAGTAAATTTTGGATATTCGGCCAGGATCTGTTCATAAGTTTTGCCAGCTTGACTGTAGTCGGATTTCTGCTCGGAAAGCAAACCGGAAAGCATCAGGGCCGGCAGGTAATGCGGGTCTTTATCAAGGGCGGCGTGAATCTGGGCGTCGGAAATGGTGCTGCGGGCTGGGTTGCTCGCGGCGGATCGGAACGCCAGGAATTGCTTGGCTTGATTGGCATCGGAGGACGAAGGGGCGGCATTGACGACGTCGTTCATTGTCGCATCCGCATCGGAGAGACGGCCGACCGCGTAGTAGGCCAGTCCCAGATAGTAGTGAACATCGGTCTGATTGGGCAATTGCGGGGCGGCGTCTTCAAGCAAACTCACGGCCCAGGGATAATCGCCAGTGGTATAGACCAATTCGCCGAGCACCGCGGAGGCGCGGGGGTCGCTGGGGGAGATTTGGTGGGCAGACTTCGCGAGGTCGAGAGCCTTGCGGGTATCGTGGAGAGGGCCGGAGTAGAGGGCGGCCAATTTGATCATCGCCTTCGCGTTCTGCGGGTCTTCGACGATGAGCTTTTGGTAGGCATCGGCGGCTTTGTCCGTGTCGCCGTGACGTTCATCAATGGCAGCCAGGCGGCTCAAAGGAACGGGGTCGTGGGGATTGTGCTGCAACCGGGTTTGCAACATTTGGATTTGGGCGGGGGTGGCGGTGGCGGGATCGATGGCCAGCAAGTCCAGGCATTGGCGCGTCTCGGCCTTGCCTGGAAAATCCGCGCGGGAAGAAACCGCCTGCTGGAGATGCAGCCGGGCGAGGTCTTCGTCCCCCAGCATGTAATAAACCATGCCGAGATGCATTTGCACTTCGGGGGACCCGGGCTGTTTTTCGAGGCTTTCCTGCAACAGATTCAAAGCGCGCGCATACTGGCCTTGTTTGTAAAGAATCCAGCCAAGGGTATCGCCGACAAATGGATCGTCGGGAAGGGCGTCGTGGGCACGGGTGGCCATTTCCACGGCCTTCTGGAGATCGCCGTAGTGCTCGGAGTAGATGTAAGCGAGGTTGTTGAGAGCGGGAATAAATTTGGGCTGGAAGTCCAGTAGTTTTTGGTAAGCGTCCCGCGCCTCGTCCCATTGTTCAGCCTGCTGATGAAGCTCGCCGATTTCGAGCATGGCTGCGACGTCGTTTGTCTTGCTGACCAAGGCGGTCAACCTCGCCAAAGCTTGCGGGACCTGATGGCTTTCAAGGTAAAGCCGGGCGAGCGCCATATAGGCATTGGGGAGAGCGGGATTGAGATCAATGGACTTGGACATCGCGGATTCCGCCTGATTGGTTTGACCGGCGGCCCAATAGACTTCGCCTCGAAGGAGCCAGGGTTGGGCCAATTTTGGATTCTTGGCGATGACGCCGGCGATGCGGCTATCGGCGTTGGCGTAGCGTTTATTGACCAAATCCAAGTCCGTTATCGCAGTGAGGCTGGGCATGTAATCGGGTGCCAGCGCCAGGGATTGCTCATAAAAGCGGCGGGCTTGCGCAACGTTGCCCCCCTGTTGATAAACGCCGGCAATCAAACGAGGCACTTCGGGATTCCTGGGGAAAACTTTTGCCATTTCGGTGTACACGGCGAGGGCCTTGTCCGACTGTTTGAGCGCCAGATAAGCCGTCGCCAACAGGAGATGCGCCTCGCCTTCCTGAGGGGATTTTTTGACCAATGGGGCCAGGAGATTGACGGCCCCGAGGGAATTTCCACTGCGGATATTCAACTCGCCCAAAAGAATGGTGGCCGGGGCGAAATTGGGGTCCGAAGCCAAAGCGTCCTTGAGATTGACGATGGCGGTCGCCGTCTCCCCGGTCATCAAATAGGCGAGCGCCAAGCGATACTTGACAATAGGTGAGATCCTATGGCTCGCGCTGAGGTACGTATCCATGCGGTTGAACGTTTCGAGGGCTGCGGCGCCGTCGTGTTTGACCAGGGAAAGGTTGCCGGTTTCCATGAGCGCCTCAAAATTGCGGGCGTCCCGGCCCAGAATCTTGTTCGCAACCTCGGCGCATTGGGGGTATTTTCGTTCCCCGAAGAACAAGTGCATGAGGTTGATGGAGGCGGGAAGGTAATCGGGCGCCTGGCGGATCATGTCTTCGAGATACTCCTGAGCCTGGTCATGGTCGCCGGATTCAAAGAGGTAGTCGGCGTATTTGATCCGAGTCGGGGAGCGAACCGGGGACAATTCGGCCGCTGTGGCAAGGTAATTTGAGGTTGCGTTGACATCTTTGTGTTCGGCGGAGAGCGTTGACATCACGAGATAGGCGGAGACGAGCTTGGGATTGAGCTTGATCGCTTGAAGCCCTTCGGCCTCGGCGTCCTTTGTTTTTTTGAGGTGCAAATCAACCCAGGCCAACGCGGAGTAGTGCGCCGCGGCGGCGGATCCCGTCGGGAGTTGCTCAACCTGGCGGCGAACGGCCGCCAAGTCCGCCGGAGTACGGGCAAGATCGACCAGCAAAAGGAGGGCTTCCTCGCTTTCAGGCGCTTTCTGGAGCGCTCGCGATATGAGCGTCGTCGCAGCCTTGGCCTGGCCAAGGCTTGCGAGGGTTTGCGCCAGCCTTATCTGCGTTTCGAGGTTGGTCGGGTTTTGTTGGAGAGATTTTTGCAAATACGGAAAGGCCTCCGAGGGCCTTCCTTCGGCGTAATAGATCAGGCCGAGTTGGCGGACAGCAATTGGGTTCATGGAGGACAAGCGGAGAACGCCGCGATATTCGATTTCCGCGGAATCGTATTGCTTGGCCTCGTAATCCCGATTGGCTGAGGCCAGCAAGCGTTTGGCCTTGGCTGCCTTGGAACAGCCGGAGCCAAAAGTCAGAAGGCAAACAACCGCCAAAACGGACGGCAATTGATGGAATAGCTTTTTCATGGTTGTATTCGGTTATACTTTCAGAACGTTCTCTCCGGAGTTGTTAAGGTCCCGCTTGCGAAGAAATACCAACAGGAAAAAGAAGGGGATCAGGAACAAGGCGAAAAAGATTGGGCCTCCTTTGCGATGGATCGGGGAATCAATCATCGAGGGGCTGATATGAACGCAGAGTTCTCCGATGACCCAGATTCTAAAGCCGTTTCGAAGGATGGCCAACGGAATGACGGCAAGCACCAAAGTCGCCCGTGTCCAGGTCTTGCGAAGAAAGAGATAGCCGCCCAGCAAACTCGTCATAAACAGGACTATGGTCGAATGGATGCCGGAGCATTCGGGGCCTACCAGGAGGGCTGGAACGCCTGGCAAATCAATCTCCAATCCGCGCCGAAACGTGGGCGTGCCGGCGATGTTGAAGAAGACTTGGGCAGTCCAAGCGGAGGTGATTTGAAAAAAGGAATCGATGTGGGCCACCCAGGCCGTGGGCATCGGGACGGCGAAAATGAGAAACGCGGCGGGGAATGCGGCGTCGCGCATGATTTTTGTGCCGAATAAGCCGAGGCAGGCGCCCCAAAAAAAGAATACCAGGGAAAGCGTCATCAGGGTCAGGTAATCCTGTTGAGCGAGGTTCCAGCCGGCACGGGTTCCCAACCACCACCCGGCGGCGATGCCCGCGCCAATGATGAATGCAATGACTGCACCCAACCGGCATGGGCGAACTTGCGTGGATATATTTTGTCGTTCCGTCCAAACAACGTAGGCGCTAATGATTGGAACCAGCGGGATGTATGAAAACAAGTCGCTATGGAAGGTGAACTTCAGCAAGTCAAATAGTGGGCGGCCAAAACAGACGGCCAGGAGAACTGTTTCCACGCCCAGCCAGTTCAATTGCCGGCGCAGAACGACCCGCGACGGGGCCGCAAGGCTATTGTCGATCATTGATTCCATAATGAGCTTCGCCAGAAAGAATGCCTGGCTTTGCGCTAAAAGGCGAGACGCAGTTTAAAATGTCGCCGCAAGGAAGGTTTTTGAGCTCAGATCAAAATGCTTCGTGCCGCGAGAGGCCAGACGAAGGCGGTCCAGGCAATCTTCGAAGGCTTCGGCAACCGGACGGAGTTTGATGCCGGTTTTAATCAGTTTGCCGGCATCGAGGATGCAGTTGGATTGCGGGGCCGCTTCGGGATGGCTGGTGCGCGCGACGGTCCGCGTTTCCAGTTTCAGGACCCGCTTTAATTCTTCCACCATGTGCCGAGTGGTCATGGCGCCGGGGTTAACGACATTATAGATGCCAAAAGGCACATGCAGTTCCCAAATATCGAGACAGGCTTTAACGCAATCCTCCAAGTGCGAGAGGGAGTTGATGTTATCGGACAGGGCCTCCCTCTGCAATCGACAAAGCCAGTTGCAAGGCTCGTCGCGCTCGTTAAATGGGAGGCGGAGGCGCCAAATGTAACTTTGGCCCAGATCACGAATGGCCTCCTCGGCGAGCGCCTTGGTGCCGCTGAAGAAACTCCAGGGGACGGACCGGAACGAAAAATTCGGCTCGTCCAATTCGGTGAACCCGCGAAATTTCTCCGGATGGCGCTCGAAGAGTTCCAGCATTTCCGGCTTTCCCAAATTCGGCTCAATGCGCCAGGAATCCTTCTCCTGGACTTTTGCGCCGGAATAGATCGAACCCGAGAGATGGCCCCACGGTATTTTGGTCATCAGGCAAACACGAGCGATCATTTGAGGAAGGATGGCGTTGGCCGCCATCATTTTGTCACGTTCCTTCTCGGTCACCGGTCCGGTGAAACTTGCGCCGTAACTGGCGGCATTGATCACGAAAGTGGGACGCATCGTGCGCAGGTAATCAAAGAGGAAATCGAACCGGGTATAATCAAAAGCCCTGCGTGTCAGGGGGATAAACGAATGCCCGCGCCGCCGCAACTCGCTGGCAAAAGTCCTGCCAACATATCCGCTTGCGCCTAGTAAGAGAATCATATCGCGACGACCTCTCCCGCCATTTTGCTTTGCCGGGCTTTCAAAAGAAAATTCATACGCAGCATCCGTGCTACGCTATGTTGGGGGACTGCTGCATCAGGTGTGCCACAGTTGAGATTAGTCAGAAATGGGCGAGCAAAAACGGTTCTTGTAACGCGCATCTCATTTGACATCAAGCTATAACCGATTACAAACTGAGTCAGGCAATCTCAGGAGACTTCACTCAGGAAAACCCCTAACAGCAGAAAAGTGTCAGGTTTTCCGACGCTTTAATGCGGTTTCTTAACTCGCTTCACCCAGTCCTGGTTGTCCAGGTACCATCGAACCGTTTCGCGCAGTCCGGTTTCGAAAGTATGAGCGGGAACCCAGCCGAGTTCCCGTTGAATCTTGCCCGCGTCGATGGCGTAACGCCGGTCGTGACCGGGGCGGTCTTTGACAAAGGTAATGAGAGTGCGGGAGTTGCCGCCCATCTGCGGGGCCAATTCGTCCATCACATCGCAAATCAGTTCAACAATGCGAAGGTTCGCCCACTCATTATGTCCGCCGATATTGTAGGTCTCGCCCTCCTTGCCCCGCGTCAATACCTGCCACAAAGCTTCGGCATGATCGCGAACGTACAGCCAATCCCGCACATTCATCCCATCGCCATAAACGGGTATGGGACGGCGCAGACAGATGCTTTCAATGATGACCGGGATGAGCTTTTCGGGAAATTGGAACGGCCCGTAATTATTGGAGCAGTTGGTCGTTACGACAGGCAAGCCGTAGGTGTGATGATAGGACCGCACTAAAAAGTCGCTGGCGGCCTTGCTTGCCGAATACGGGGAGTTTGGAGCGTAAGACGTTGTCTCCGTGAAGAATCCAGCGGTACCCAGACTTCCGTAAACCTCGTCCGTGGAAACGTGATGGAACCGATTGTCCTTGAATTGCCCCGCCCAGAATGTTCGCACCGCCTCGAGAAGATGAAATGTGCCGACTATGTTGGTGTGAATGAAGTCACCCGGCCCGGTGATGGAACGATCCACGTGAGATTCCGCCGCCAGGTGGAGGACATGAGTGACAGAATGTTTGCGCACGATCTCAGCCACCGCGTCTTTTTCGCGCAAATCCGCCCGCTCAAAAACATATTTGGGATGCGCCGCGACCCTTTCGAGATTCTCGAGATGCCCGGCATAGGTCAAGCAGTCGAGATTGACGAGGAGGCGGATTTGCGGGTTATCAATGATATGATGAACCAGATTGGATCCGATGAACCCGGCGCCGCCGGTTACGAGAAGGTTCATTTCGCCGGCCTCCATTGTTCAAGAGATTCCGTCAAGGCGCTCTCGACGGAGCGCATCGGGACGCCCGCCGCGAGGAGTTTGGAGACATCCATGACGCAATTGGATCGGGGCGTCTGCGCGGCTTCGCGATAAAACTCCTTGTCATCCGCCCAAAACTCAAAGGCGCGATTCGGTTTCAGGATTTTTTGAATCATTTCAACGACTTGGGATGACGTGACGAAGCCGGGATTTGTGACGTTATAAATTCCAAACGGGGCGCGACGCCGCCACAATTCCAGGCAGGCCGTGGCGAAATCGGCGCGGTGCGACAGGGAATTGACGTTTTCATAGACCTTGGCGTAATTCTGCAATTTACTGAGGTAATTGCGGGGGCTGTCGAACTCATCGAAAGGAATGCGCAGGCGCCAGATATAATTTTCGCCGACGCCCTTGATCGCTTCCTCGCCCAGGGCTTTGGTGCCGCTGTAAAAGCTGCACGGGGGCCGGCGGAAGGTGAAGTTAGGCTCATCGGTTTCGGCAAACCCGTGGAAAGCGCCGGGGTTTTTCTTCAGCAACAACCGCAATCCCGGAAGGCTCAAATCCTTTTCCACATGAGTTTGCCCGTCGATCATGACCTTGGCGCCCGCAAAGATGCAGCCGGAGGAAATGTGGCCAAAGGGAATTCCGAGCGTCGCGCAGGCATGGGCGACCATGGCGGGAAACAACGTGTTGCCCTGGAGTGTGTCGGCCCGATTCGTCTCGCAGGCATCGACATTGGGTTTGCCGGTATAGCCCGCCGCGTTGACGAGAAACTCCGGCTTTTTCTCCCGCAAATACTTCAGCAGGGCGTCGAATCGGGTGTAATCCACCTCAGAGCGCCGGGGCGCGAGGAACTCCAAGCCGCCCTTGCTCATTATTGCCGCAAATTGCAGGCCGATGTAACCGGTGCCGCCTAAAAGAACGATCATAAGTGATTTGTCGCTGATTCCGTCAGCACACGCTGGAGGTAATCCCGATATTCGCAATTGGGAATCTTTGCGGAGAGCTTTTCCAACTCAACCTGATTGATGAAGCCGCGCCTGTAAGCCGCTTCTTCCGGACAGCCGATTTTGACGCCCTGGCGCTTTTCGATCGTCTGCACATAGGCGGAGGCTTCATGCAAACTGCTGCTGGTGCCGGCATCCAGCCAGGCAAACCCGCGGCTTAAGCGATACACCCGCAGTTCCTTCCGGCGCAAATACTCAACGTTGACATCCGTGATCTCCAGTTCGCCCCGGGCGGAAGGCCGGAGATTGCGTGTAATCTCCACGACCTTGTTGTCATAAATATACAAGCCGGGCACCGCGTGAAAACTGCGGGGTTTGGCCGGTTTCTCCTCGATGGACAGGGCGCGGCCTTCGTCATCGAATTCCACAACTCCATAACGCTCCGGGTCATGGACGCGATAGCCAAAAATGGACGCGCCCATTTCAAATTCCGCGAACGCCTTTTTGAAACCGTCGCCGCCATAAAAAATATTATCTCCAAGAATCAAGGTGACCGGGTCCTTCCCAATAAATGATTCGGCGATCAGGAAAGCCTGCGCGATCCCCGCCGGACGCGCCTGTTCGCGATAATTAATCGAGAGGCCCCACGCCTTTCCGTCTCCCAAAAGATGCCGGAAGCGGGGCAAATCGTGCGGGGTCGAAATGAGGCAAAGCTCCCGGACGCCATTTTCGACCAGCGTCGTCAGCGGATAATAAATCATCGGCTTGTCGTACACCGGTTGGAGTTGTTTGCTGGCGACGAGCGTCAGCGGGTACAATCGCGATCCGGCGCCCCCGGCAAGTATAATTCCTTTCATGCGACCTTGCAGGCAGGCGTGTGATGTTGGACGTACCAATCCAAGGCCTCGTCCAGGCCCTGGGCGATGGTATGGGTTGGTTCGTAACCGAGCAACCGGCGGGCTTTGCCAATGTCCGCCTGGGAGTGACGAATATCTCCACGGCGGAAATCGCGGTAAGCGGGCTTGGAGTCGCGCAAATGGGGATGCGCCGTCGCGAGCCTTTCGCGAATCATTTCATAAAGTGAATTCAGACTGGTCTGGTTGCCCAGGGCGATATTGTATTGCTGATGGACGGCTTCGAAATTTTGGACGGTTGCCGCTAATAAGTTCGCCTGGACGACATTGGCCACGTAGCAGAAATCGCGGCTGGTGGACCCGTCGCCATTGATGAAGACGGGTTCGTTTTCGATCATGGCGGAAATCCACTTTGGAATCACCGCCGCGTAAGCGCCGTTGGGGTCCTGACGCGGGCCGAAAACGTTGAAGTAACGCAAGCCGATGGATTCAAAACCATAGCAACGCCCAAAAACGGCCGCATACAATTCGTTGACACGTTTGGACGCCGCGTAAGGCGAAAGACAGTGGCCAATCTTATCCTCCATCTGCGGCAGCGAGGCCTCATCGCCATAAACGGAACTGCTGGATGCGAAGACGAAGCGCTTAACGCCGTTCTCCCGCGCGGACCACAGAAGATTGATCGAACCGTTGACGTTGTTGTCGTGAGTTGCCAGGGGATCCTCGATCGATCGCGGAACCGATCCCAGTGCCGCCTGGTGCAAAACGTAATCGACGCCTTTGGTCACCTTGCGACAAGTCGCGACATCCCGGACATCCGCTTCGACCCACTTGCATTTTTTCCATCGAGCGAGGCCGACGAGATCGCGGACCTGGTCCAAATTTTCGCGATGGCCGGTTGAAAGATTGTCGAGCGCCGTGACCTTTTGGCCCCAACGGAGAAGAGTTTCCAAAAGGTTTGACCCTATAAAGCCGGCAGCGCCCGTGACCAGCCATGTGGCTGGGGACGCGGAGACCGTTTCCTTAAGCTTCTCCAGAGCAGTCATTATGCTTTTTGCACCTGGCCTTCGCGGGTCGGAATGCCGTGCATGGCATTGCGGGTGTCCACGATGCAGGGCGCCCATTTGGCAAGCGATTGATAATCGACGGAACCGTGTTTTGTGGCAATGAGCACAAGATCGAAACCCTTGATCGTCTTGGCGTCCCAGCGAATGGACTTGGTGCCGGCCCAGTGCGGATGTTCGCGGGTCGGACGGATGACGGGAACATAAGGGTCGTAGTAAGCCACTTTAGCGCCGCGCTCGGCGAGCATATCCATCAACACGTAGCTGGGTGATTCGCGGTCATCATCGACGTCGGCCTTGTATGCCAGGCCAAGCAGAAGGATTTTCGAGCCGTTGAGCGCCTTGCGCCGGGCATTCAGGGCGATGATCACCTGCTGAACCACGTATTCCGGCATGGCGGAATTGACTTCGCCGGCCAATTCGATGAAACGGGTGTTCTGAACATATTCCCGCGCCTTCCATGTCAAGTAAAACGGATCAATGGGGATGCAATGTCCTCCCAAACCCGGGCCGGGATAAAAAGGCATGAAGCCGAAGGGCTTGGTTTTGGCGGCGTTGATCACCTCCCAGACATCGATGCCCATTGCGCTGTAAACAATTTTCAATTCATTGACGAGCGCGATATTGACGCTGCGGAAAATATTTTCGGTCAGTTTGGTCGCCTCCGCAACGCGGCAGGAGGAAACCGGGACGAGCGTTTTAATGGCGCGGCCATAAACGGCTTTGGCGTGTTCCAGGCAAGCCGGGGTAAGGCCGCCGATCACTTTGGGAATGACCGCGACTTTGCTGTTCGGATTGCCGGGGTCTTCCCGTTCCGGGGAAAAGGCCAGGTGAAAATCGGTCCCGGCCTGCATGCCCGAACCTTCTTCGAGCACTTCGCGCAGGTCCTCGTCGGTTGTCCCGGGATAAGTCGTGGATTCCAACACAACGAGCATTCCCTTGCGCAAATGGGGAGCGAGGGCTTTGCCGGTATTGATGATATAGGAAATATCCGGCTCGCGGTTTTTGTTGAGGGGCGTTGGCACGCAAATGATGACCGCCTCCGTCTCTTTGACGCGGGCAAAATCTGTCGAGGCGGAAAACCGCCCGGCATCGACGGCTTCGGCGATGGCGGAAGACTCAATGTGCTTGATATAACTGCGGCCGTTATTAAGCGATTTTACCTTGGCCTTATCGATGTCCAAGCCCAGCACGACGGTGTCAGACCGTGCGAATTGAAGAGACAACGGGAGGCCTACGTAGCCGAGACCGACAATGGCGATTTTCATATATTCCCAATTCTAATCGACAAATTGCGGACGAAGGTTTAACATAAGTTTTCAACGAAACCAGCCGGAAACAGATCAAAACCCATAACTCAAATTGAAGGAAACCTGGCTGCTCGTGTATGTGAAAGCAGTCTCGCTGCTGGAATTCTCACTCCATCCATAGGAGACAGAGGCGGTCAAATGCGTTCGAAAAGCGTAAGAAAGGCTCGCCCCGACTGAGCTGCTGCGGTCTTCGCGGGCAACTTCAAGCGCGGCGGTGGTGGCAAGCGGGCTTGAGGTATTGCCGACGAGATAATAAGTCACCGGCCCCGGTTCGATGGCTTGATACGATGTATCGCTGTAACCACCCGAAACCGATACCTGCAGCTTTTGCGACAACGGTCGGCTGATCGAAACGCCCACGGAAGTGCTCGTCGCGACCTGGTTGGAAAAAAACGTCGGGCTGAGGGATCTTGAGGCGCTGACGGAAATCGTCGTTTTCTTGCCCAACAAATATAAAACGGACGCGGAGAAGGTGGGCGTGGTTTCCGTGGGAAGACCGCCCGCGCCATAGCTGGATTCTTGAATTCCGCCGCTCAGGTTGACGGTAGCCCGGGGCCCAAGATGAACCATGAGAACTCCTTGATACGATTCGCTGGTTGTGCTGGGCCCTATGGAAACCGGCGAGTAGCTGGCACCGACATCCGCTCCGATCAGGACTTTTGGACTTAAAACGTAGTTGACAGAGACCGAACCACTGTAGGAATACACATCGTTGAACTGGCTCGCGAGAACCGCGGATTGATCTAAACCGACAGCAAGAGTAAAATCGTTGCCGAGGGAGTGGGAAGCGCTCAGAGCGGTGGTCACAGCTTCCTCTTCGGTTTGCGCACCCGTTTGGACGATGGGCGTGTCCGAGAACGAATAGCCTTCCGACAACCCTAACGTCCAGCCTTGATAGATCGTCGTTCCAGTGAGGGAAACCGATTGCCCCACTACGTCGCTGTAACCCGACCCCGAGCTGTAAGAGGGCAACGATGGCGAATAAGAGAGCGACCAATGAGGTCCGAGTTGCAGACCGAGCGAGGCGGAAACCCATTCTGACACAACCGAGGCGTGCTGGCCCGGTTGATTAAGAAGGCCCGTCGCATATGCAAACGAGTAACCCAGGCCGAAGTGCACCTTGAGATTTCCCGCGCTGTAAAGGGCCTGCGCGCTCGATGGAGCAAGGCCGCCGCCCCCTCCGATGAAACTGCTCGTGCCCATCATCGGCGAACCTATCTGGCCCAGGCCCGCGTAGGTCGGGCCGGCAACAACGGGCACGTTGTTTTGCGTCTCAAACTGGTAAGGAGTGGTTTGCAAGACGGAGCCAGGAGGAGGCTGTGCGCCATACAACGCGGGGGTCGGCAAGATTGGGACTGCGGCAGGCGGAACAGCGGGCGAGGGGTTCGCCGGCGCGTTCGTGTCGATGTTGATGTTTTCCGCTGGCGTCTGGTTTGTGTCGGTGGTGTCCGGCGTTTGCGCCGCAACCGAGAAAAGAAAACCCAGAAAACAGAGGAGCGAGACAATTGTGCAATTTGGGGAAACAATGCGCGTCATAATCGGGCCTCAAGATCGGATCATGGATAAAAAAAGAGCCGGACATACAGATATGAGGCGCCTTCACTGATGATTTCTTTGACACCCTCACTGTATCTCCACCAGCGCTTTGGATCGTACTCCTCATCCCGGACAGATACAACGCCAATCCGCACGCCTTTTCCAAAGGCCTTTTCGAAAAGCAAATGACTGCGGCGCGCGTGGACACCCATGGTGACGACGGTCACCGAAGTGACAGTCTGATGCTTCGACGCCAACCATTCCCTTACCGCAACAGCGGACGAATAGGTGCGATCTCGCAGTTCATGGGGCACCGGGACCGGTTCGACCGGGATTCCCGCGCCCACCATTTTTTTAAGTTTGTAGGCCGCCAAATGAGCGTAGTCATCATCAGGGTCCAGGTCCACACTGCTCCTGAACGGTCCGCCCACTGTCAGCAGTGTGGAATAGTGTCCGTCGTGAAATTCGAACCATCCCGCCAAAAGGACGTAATCCGGCACCCACCCCTCAATCACAAGCACGTCGGGATTTGGGCGCTCCGTGAGGGACAGAAACGGGTTGATCTCAACAACGACCAAAAAAAACGAGACAAACAGCAGCATCAGGACGGCGACCCAACCCCGGCCGGAAAGGACCCAAGCCTCCTTGCGCCGCAGCAATCCCCAAAAACGGCGGTTCGGTACGTTTTGGGCTTTGACCGCGTCACGATCAGTCATAGGCCGCCAACAGAAAACGCGTCAGTGCATGGAACATCTGCGCCTGGGGCCAGCGCAAAAATGGAAAGACATGTTTGATGCCGACGCCGTAAACTCGCGTCACGAAATGGCCGTCGGGAAGTTGAAATCGGCGGCAAACGGTTTCCGCCACATTTTGGCCCATCTCGAATGCCTCTGGAATGTCTTTGCGCAACAAGGCGCCGAGGTTGATTGCCTCTGCGAAATCGTAAAGTTCATAACGCGCCAACTGCATGCGCGGTTTGACAGAAAACGATCGGGGAAGTCCGCCTGGGCCAAACAAATTCCTGCGGTAGTACTCATATCCCCGGGAAATGGCTGCGGCAACCGATGAACTGCGCAATCGGCGGTTTAACTTCCACAAGTTCTTCAAGACAAAACAAGTGTGAAAATGATCAATGAATGTCTCGGCGGGGTTATTGTGCGCGTAGAGCCACGCGCCGTCATCCCGTTGAGTTTGCAAAATAAAATTCAGATTTCGTTCGGCTGTTTTTTCGTATTCGACGACGTTGAATTTTGCAGCGGCATCGTAAAGAACCATTGCACGATAAGCCGAGGCGTTGATCACCTGACTGTCGTCCCGCGGCGAATAACTGCCGGCGGCGGCGTCTGACGAAGTGGGCACGTCCTGCAAATCGTGCTGCACAAACCGTGCGATCGATTTGGCGACCTCCAGGAACGAATCCTCCCCCGTGACTTCATAGAGCAGGACGAATGCCTCGTAGCAATAAGGCGTGGCGGTAATGAACGGGGTGTTGCGTTCCCACAGACCCCGGTTATGTTGCCAATCGAACGGGTAGCCCCAGCAATAGCCGCTATAACCAGGAATGCTGTACTGCAACAATTCTCCGGCCAGGGCGCGGGCATGGTAGAGGTAACGCGATTCACTAGTTAAACTGTAAAGATTTGAAAATGCCAGCACCAGTTGCGCGTCGGCAGTCGCGAATCGCTGCTTCCTTGTAAAAAAAACTCTCGCGTGCGGGCAAACTATTTCCGCGAGCAGCAGCGGCAAGATCAGGGGAGCGCCGATGAACCGGTTTTTGTAATAAAGGCGGCGCGCGAAGAGTCCATATTTTGTTCCCCATACGTCATATGGATCGTGGCTTTCGTATTTTTCGGCCTCGATCCAGTTGAGAAATGAATTGACCCCCCGCCAGATTTCGTCGTGGCCGGTCTGTTGTTTTACGGCCGACGGGCGACCGAGCGAGTCCATAAGGCACTATGCCTGAGTCACCGCCAAATTCACGTCTTTTGTTGCCAGACTTTTTGCCAAAGCAGTCAATGATATCACCTTAAAGTCCGATTCCCTCGCAATCCCTCGTAGGAGCTTTCCTAATTCCCGATCATCAATATGTTCTTTGGTATGGCCAATGAGCGTTACAACATCAGGACTTCGGTCGGCCGGTTTGGGTGCATTGTTAATCCAGCGCATCAGTTTCTTTGCGGAAATATTGTGATAGTCCAGCTTCAACGGAACCGGCTGCCAAAGAAATTTGAGGAGACTCAATGGGTTTCTTGGCCGGATGCCCAATTGCGCTATTAATTCCCGTTGCTTCTCCCTGGGCACTGTTCGGGAAAACTTGGCCCTGAGCCGGTCGAAGGTTAATTGCTGGAATCTTCGGCCCATAACAGAATAGATTGGAAATTCCCATAAGGGGCCAGTCGGATCCTCACGTATGACATCTTGACTGATCCGCCAGGGACCCTTAGATGACGGGGCGCTCTTATAATCAAAGCCCTGCCCTGCATTATGAAGGCCCTTGACCACTGAGCTCTCAATAATGAAGCCATTTTCGGAGAGCGCGGGGAGCAGTTTCTGGCCAGGTTGAGCACTGAAGGCGCCAGCGCGGTAAGCCCGAACCTGCTGCAAGGAACTCGCCTGAGCCACAATTTCGTCAATCAAGGCCTTGCGAGAGGCGATGTAATTCGTCACCTCGGCCTGAGTTTCGAAAAGTGAATCGACGGTCTTTTTGCCTGGGTGGAGGAGCCATGTTCCCGCTTCGTACCTGGCACCGTACCATTCGGGATGTAAATGTAGTTGGACATCGTGGCCCTGACGAAGAAGAGAAACGATTTGTTGCCGGATAAGAGCCGCGGGATCATAACCAAGGTCCTTTCGCAACCGCGCTGCATTTTCTCTGAAGGCAACGTACTCCTCCGCCTCAAAGAAAACAGTCAGCGGGAAGTCGTACTGCTGGCAAATGCGCGCCATCCTCTCAGTCGGATCGATGATATGTTGCCGGACATCACCGGTGCCATTGCCAAATATTTCGTAATCGACTGTGAGAACAAGGTAGCGCATGGGTTACGAAAGGTATGTTAGCCGCGAGTCTCAGCCTTTTGACCTTCCAGGAGAAGCATCCTTCCAAAAAGTGGGTGCCGGGAAAGCCTGACTCCCAGCTTTCCAAGGACAGGGCATTCGAATGAAGTGCAACGAAGACGTTCCAGGCCCATCTGCTGAAGTTGAGCCAGCAACCGATTTCGTATATAGCGGTGGCGCGTAAAGGCCAAATGGCGAATTGCGCCAGCAGAAAACAACAACTTGACCCGATGGGCCAGCAGTTCAAACGGGGCGAAAACGTTGCCGCGGTGTGGCACGGAAAGAAGCAGATGCCCGCCCGGTTGCAGTGCATAAATCAGTTTTTTCAACAAGCCCTGATCATCTTCGATGTACTCAATAACACTGGAACAAATAATCGCGTTGAAAGCACTCGGCGATGGATCAAACAGCTTTGCGTCAACCTGATCAAATTGGAGATGCACGGAAGGAATCTCGGCCGCCTTTCCCCGTCCAATCGCAATCATGCCACTAGAGCCGTCCAAGCCGAGGACGTCGTATCCCAGCTTGGCAATAGCAACTGAGATAACCCCGGGGCCACACCCGAAATCCAGAATCTTTGCCGGGATCGGCGTGGTGCGCTGCACCGATTGGAGGAAGAGATCAAGCCGGTCCTTGAAACAGACGTTCC
The DNA here is from genome assembly GCA_036272955.1 of Verrucomicrobiia bacterium. GTDB lineage: Bacteria > Verrucomicrobiota > Verrucomicrobiia > Limisphaerales > Palsa-1400 > DATAUD01. Next base: position 1,329 of record DATAXU010000223.1, on the reverse strand, counting down.
TTTCATAATTGCTCGCAAACGGCTGTCCATCAGCGGTGAAATAGGCCGTCGTAGGGCTGAGGTCTTGGTTCATAAGGGTAGTTTTACATGCTGTGTTCGCTCCTTCAAGTCCTCTCCGAGAGTTACCTTGCTCGAACCAGTCAATTTGAAATTGTTTGCGTCCACCGTTGCATCAAGACATTTTTTCCAGCGGCTTGCGATGGCATCAACAGAATTGTTTTGCAAAACGGAACGGCGGCCGTTTTCAGCCATTTTCAGCCGGGCTGACTCATCGTTGAGCAAACCACATATTCTTGTGGCATAAGCCTCAAAATCCCCAGGCTCGACGAGCCATCCGGTTTGGCCGTCAATAACCAATTCGCTCAGGTCACCGACGTTTGCCACCACAGGAACGGCTCCAGCCATCATCGCCTCGGCGAGCGCAATAGAGAGGCCTTCGGACTTGGAGGTAAGTAGGAAAACGCGAGATTGCGTCAAGAGGTCCTCGACTTTCTCAACGTGGCCAGCAAACTCAATAACGGAATCGAGTCCCATTTGTGCCGCTTGTTGTTTCATTTCATCCAGAAGCGGCCCCGAGCCCGCAACGACGACCCGCAATGAAGGCCTTGCCGCCGCAACTCTGCGGATGACCTCGCACACATGACCGGGCTGTTTAATCGCAACAATCCGCCCAATAAAGACGATATCGATTGTGCGCGGCCGGTCGTTTAGAAGGTACCGCTCTGAATCGACCGATCCGGGAATTATTTCGACGCGACCGGAAGAAATTGTCCGAAGAAAAGTCTCCGCCTTGCGACCGCGAACAATGATGGTGTCAAAATGGCGGCAGAGGGTGTGACACAATGGAACCAGTAAACGGATCAGAAACTGCGGGACCACAATGTCGTCGTTGACCCAACCTCCCGATTCGATTTCCAGAGGTCCTCCTGGCAATTGCAATATGGCTGCGGCGCCAACCAGTCGAGCAGCGGCCAAACCCCAGAGGCCAGGTGGAAACACACTGTAGGCCATCACGATATCGGGCTTTTCCTTTAGGGCGACGACAACTGTCCAAATGGAACGAATAATCGCTCGAGGTTTCAGCCAGCCAATCCATTTGGGGGCGCGGCATTGCCGGGTTTTGGGAAGATCAACGACTTTCCCGTCCACCACCAGCAATAATTCGGAAATGTTTGCGGTTTGAGTCAAGGGATACAGATGCGACAGGCACCAGTTTTTGCTGTCCATGCGACCGGTGAGCAAAATGCGAAAGGGGCCGGTGCAGGGTTTGGGGGTGCGTTTGCGGGAAATCTTAAGCCAACCCAAAAAAACGTATAAATTCGACAAAAG
>DATAXU010000222.1:0-11568 GCA_036272955.1 Verrucomicrobiia bacterium | reverse complement strand
AAGGCCTCGTCTAAACTTCGTTGTTCTTTCGGCGATGAAGATGGCAGTTCATTATTCATGAACTGATCTATTTATACATCTTTTCCAAAAGTACCAGGCAAATTTTGCCTGGTATTGACCGACACTTTTAATCACACCCGTGTTTGGCCCGGGGGTTGCTTTAAATCCAGTTTATGGCAGAATTTCGCGGTTTCTGGAATTCCCATAATAACTTGAAATGAAAAACAGCTCGAAAACTCTGGGTATTTGCTTCGCTATCGTTGCGGGGATGTTCGGCGAAACGAATGTTGCTTTCTCGCAAGTGACATTGACCGTTAGCCCCTCCATCATCAGCAACAGCTACACCGGCGACATCACGCTGCAAATTGGCGGCCTGACCAACGGCGAAACGGTGAACATGCTCACATACGTGGACTTGAACGGCAACGGAACGGTGGACCCAGGCGAACCGCTGGTGGACGAATTCCAAATTACCGACAATGGCTCGAACGGCATTTACGGCACCGTGACGAACGTCAACATTCCCATTGACAGTAATCCGGCCGGCGGCGCCATCAGCACCGCGCTGAATTTCGCCCCGGCCCTGACATTGGGAAATATTGTGGGGCAGCAGATTTTCACGGTGGTCAGCCAGTCGGGACGTTTTGCGCCAGTGACGGCCACGCTCGTGGTGACGAACGCCGCCACGACCCAGGGCATCAGCGGGACAGTGTTCAATGGCGCGACGCCGCTTCCCAATGCGGTGGTAGTGGCTTTGACGGTGTCGGATCAGAATTACCAGGCAAGCGCAGTGGCGGACAATTCGGGGAATTATTCCATCAATCTGAACCCGGGGCAGTACATGTTGCTGGCGACGTTGCCAAATTATTACACGGGCGTTTCGCCGACGGTGAACTTGACCAACGGCATTCCGGCAACCGCTAATTTATCTTTGACCCCGGGGACGGTCACGATTGCGGGCCAGGTTTACGACGCGGCCACCAGCAACGGCTTGGGCGGGATTCTTCTGCAAATGCAATCGGGCAATCTTACCGCGATTGCCATCACGGATACCAATGGCAATTACTCCGCCGCAGTGACGGCTGGTTTTTGGAAGATCAAGCCGGACAAAGAAAGGCTTGCTCGCCGCGCTTATGTCGTTTCGCAAAACACGTTCCAAGTGGACGCAACCGGGGGAGCCGTAAGCAATGCGAACATCGCCCTGTACAAAGGCACCGCGCTTTTCTACGGACGCATCACGGACGGTTCCGGCGCGCCGTTGGCCAATGTTGAATTTGACGCCGACGACGGGAACAACCAGTTTGACGCCAAGGGCTTTAGCAATCCCGCGGGTTATTACGCGGTCGCCGTGCTGGGGTCCACCAACGATGACTGGTATTGCAGTGGGAATTCAGGGAGCGGGTTGGGCAACTACATTCTGAACACTTTCGAAAACATGATCGTCCCCCCGCAACAGGCGGTGGAGGAAGATTTCGTCGCGCTGCCGATTACCGCCTCTATCAGCGGGCGCGTGGTGGACGATTCGGGCAATCCCGTGGCGGGCGTTTCGCTGTATGCGCAGCAGTTTGACGGGAGCTACCAGTCACTGAACGAGAGCACCGATAGTTCAGGCAACTATTCGCTGGGCGTGGATTCAGGCACCTGGGAAGTGGGATTCGAACTCGGAGGGCAAAGCGGCTTGGACACCGCGGGATTTGCCGATCTTTTCGGGCCGTATGAGGTGACTATTCCCCCGACGAACGCGGACTTGAACATAACGGTTTATCCCCTGGGCGCCGCGCTGCTGAGCCAGGTGTCCCGCAGTTCCCCGACGCAATTCACATTGAGCATCAGCGGCGTGGTCAATCAAAATTACACCCTCCAGGTTTCGACCAATCTGGCCTCGACCAACTGGTCTTCGCTCTTTTCCTTTATACCGACCAACAGCCCATTCCAGGTAATCGACCGGACCGCGACCAACAGCCCCCGGTTTTATCGCGCGGTCAAAGCGCAGTAAGCGTCCCCGGACTTTCCACCAGTCTCAGACGTTATCGCAAACCGCGCGGAGATAGCTGCCGTGCGCTACGTCAATTCCAAGTCACTTTAATCCCGCTACCCTCAAATGAGGGTATGGACGCACCTGGCGGGCATCTCATATAACGGGTCAACTCCAGAGCGCTTTGGCGAGGCGTCTCCGGCGCGTCTTGATGGAAAGACGAAAGACGAAAGACCGAGAATCAAAACCTGGCGGTGAGTGAATCGACCCTTTAAATGATCGTTAATCAGAATACCGGGGATGCGAGTACGGCTGCGGATTCCGCCGGCCTTACAAGTGCTTCCACCGCCGCCGATTAAGCGGACTTATTCAAGACCCAAGCCACTATCGAACCCGGGAAACCTCAATAAAAACTCTGATGAAAAATAAAAAAAGCATTCCCTTTAAAGCGAAATGTACCTATAAACCTAATCAACAAGCAACGACCCAACTATGAAACTCATCACCTCGCTCCCAAAATTCCTGTCCCAAGCTCTGATCGCCGCCAGTGCGCTGGCCGCGGCAATTTCAGTTCAGGCAGGATTGCAAATCCCCTACACATCGGATTTTGACACGATGCATCTCTGGCACCTGGACGATCCCACCAACCAGTTGTACGGGGTTGACGCGGTCGCTACCGACCCCGTTTTCAGTCCAAATGCCATTCCCATTACGCTCACCAATTTTGCCGAACCAGTCCCTCTCACACTTCCTTATACCAATTCGTTCTTCGGGACCGAATCCTTTGCTCCCTCGCTGAACACTTGTTACTCGGGCACTACCAAACAACACCTGCTCTATGGCGGCACTTTCCCTGATGTGTCGCAGTTTCGCAATCCCACCAGCGGAGCTTTCACGTTTGAAGCCCTTATCAAACTCAACGCCCCTTTCTCAACCGCCGATATGGAGATTCTCGCCGGTGATAACGGGGGCGGCATCACCACGCGCGGATGGCAATGGCGCATATCCAACGGCACTATGGAATGGAACCTTTTGGCCGGCAGCGGAACGGATAATGATTTCCACGCGGGGCTTCCTACCACTGGGCCTGATGCTATTTTAACCAACGTCTGGTACCACGCCGCCATCAGTTACACGGGCCAAAGTCCCACCAACAGCGACACCGCGAACATACTCACGATGTATTGGACGCTTCTGGACGGTTCTCGGACGAACGCCGACGTTCTCACTAATTTAACAGTCACACGCCCGTTGGATGGGAGCCCCTCGGGCACTTCCGCGCCAAACCTGGGAATTTGGGGAAGCGGGCGCGCTACGACGAGCAATCCCGGCAACAACGAAGGAGGCATTGGCAGCATCGACGAGGTTCGCGTCAGCGATCTCGCCCTGAAACCGTATCAAATGGCCTTCACGAACAATGGACAGGCGTTCCCGCCCGCATTTCCGCAGCAGCCCCCGCCACTGACATTGGCCCCCTACGGTGGCACCTTGAGCATCAATGTCGGCGTCTCCGCTTCCAGCCCGACTCTTCAGTGGTATCAATACACAACAAACTCAACGAATGTCGTGCTGAACCAGACCAATAGTTCTCTAAGCATTCCAAACACAACCTTCGCTCAAGGCGGTTCCTACGTGTTGGTTGTCAGCAATTCCTTGAACGTCGCTACCTCCGCTGTGGCGGCGGTGACGATTGGCGCCTCCGCCACCGGCCTTTACGCGACAGGTCTCGACACCAACGGCCTGGTGACAGCGGATGTTCCGGACGGCCATTGGACACTCGTTGAAAGCCAGGATGGCGCTCCTTTCCTTGGACCGGACGCAATGATTTTCGAATGGGCCAGTCCTGTGGGAGCCGCTCCGAACTCAAGCGGCAGTTATGCTCCCACCAACGGTTATTCCGAATGGATCGGCGATCAGGGCAACCCGGGCGGCGCTTTGAATGGTTCTACTGCTGGAAATTATATTTACCGAGCGACGTTCCTGCTGGATCAAGCCAACCCCTCCAGCATTACGTTGCAATCGCTCTTCGCCTTTGATGGCACTATTTCAAATATTCTGATCAACGGCCGGAGCACCGGACTTTCAATTGCGGGGACGGCTCCCCTGTACACCGAGGCTTTCTCGATGAGCAATTTTAACAACGTGTTATACGTTACCGCTATTGCCACAACGACTGGCACGACCATTTCCCCCAGTCCCTCCTATGCGGTCACCAATTCGACCGGCTGGTTCCTTCCGGGCATCAACACGTTTGATATCGTGGAGAATATCGCTTCTGGCGCTTCGGCAATTTACGTGGAAGACCCGACTGCGATCGGCCAGGCGCTCCCGCCAGGGTTGCCCACAATTCTGGATCAACCAACCAACCAGACTGTTCGTGACGCCAGTCTTACCGGTCCCGGCGCCCAGGCTCAGTTTTCCGTCGTTGCGACGGGTCGGTCCCCGCTTTCGTACCAGTGGTTTGCCGATGGCAGTGAATTGATTGGGGATACCAACCGTGTGCTGGCTTTCTACAATCCGACTAACGGCTATCAAGGCACCAATTTTTCCGTCGTGATCGCCAATGCTTCCGGTTCGGTCACCAGTCGGGTTGCTATGCTCGTGGTTCTTCCGACGAATCAACCCCCGGTTGCTCCGACACTCTACCAGGTTACCTATGGAAGCCAGCCATCCACTGTGCAGATCTCTGACTTGGTTGTGTTGCTGGACTATGATCCTTCCGGCGGGCAATTGACGTTTGATGGCACCGATGGCATCAGCACGAACGCCAATCCAGTCTCGCAAAACAACGAGACGCTGGTTTATACGCCCAACACAGGGCAGGTAGGTGAGGACCAATACAACTACACCGTCTCAGATACCGTGGGCGCCGTTACCACGGGGTATGTCGATATCGAAAATCTTTTGAGTCCGCTCCCGCCTTCTCAGGAGCTGCCGATCAGCACGACGGTCAGTTATAATGTCGGGGTGACCAATCCGCCTGCGGGCTACACATTCCAATGGCAGTTTAATGGGGCGAATATCTCCGGCGCGACCACCGGTGTGCTGTCCATCTCAAACGCCCAGGCCGCAAACTCCGGTAATTATGTGTTGGTCGCCACGGATCCTACCGGAGTGGCATGGCCAAGCCCGGCGGCCCAACTGACCATCGAGGCTTTTCCGCCATACTCCTTGCCGGTTTCAACCATTTTTGACTCCTCGGAGCAAGGCGGTTATCCGGCCACCAACGCGGTGGATGGAACGTTCAGCGACTATTGGGTCTCTTACGGCACGGCCTCGGGTCAGGAACCGACTACCACCAGCCCCGAATGGCTTTTCGTTGAATTTCCGCGCCAAATAGCCATATCCGAGTTTTTGGTTTATCCCAGAGTCGGTTACGGTCCCGAAAACGTTCAGTTGATCGTCAACAGTCTATTGGCCCCGGGAATGCCCGTCAACGGCACGGAAACAAACGGCATCCCGACAAATGGCACGTCAATCTACAGCGGCACGATAAACAGTTCCGGCGCGACGCTGGATGTTGTGTTGTCCAAACCGGTGTATGCCACCAACGCCCAGCTTTACATCACCAGTTCGTACAGCGCCGACAACGTTCAGGTCATGCAACTGGTCTTCAATGAACGGTCGGTACCCGGATCGTACGGCGATTGGGAATTGCGGGAATTCACCGCCGCTCAACTCAACAATACTGCGATGACTTCGCCCTACGCCGATCCAGATGGCGACGGCGTCTTGAACCTCCAGGAATTCGCCGTCGGCGGCAATCCATTGGTTAAAGACCCGACCAACGCGCTCATGAAGGCGTTTATCCTGCCCGGAAACCAGGTGGGCGTGCAGTACCAGGTGACGAATAACCTCGGCGACGTCTCGTTGCAATTCGAGGCCTCGTCCAACTTGATCAACTGGACAAACGTGACTCCGACCGAGATCAATCTCGTGACAAATCGCGGGACGATCTCGATTGAAGAGGCCGTTTTCCCGCAGCAACCGCCTTTGAAATTCTACCGTGAGGATTACGGCTACACCAATGTCCTCAGAAATTAGTGAGTTACGATCGTCCGATAATATCGGCCGCCGCTAAACGCGACCAGCATTCACTTGCGTGAATTGCTGGTCGCCGAGGCCGGTGGCGCCGTTGGCGATTTCAAGGCTGTGCCAGGCGGAAAAACAGGTTTCCCGACGGAGGACGGACGACGACGAGGTTATTCGTGCCGTCGTTGGTAATCGTTTCAGGTGGAGTGACCCAGTTCGCGGTTCGCAGGTCGCTGTTCTGTTGCAAATTCCAGCCGGCCGACGGATAGGGCCAGGATATCAGCACGGCGTTGGTGGGGGTGAGCGAAATCTTGAGCGAGACGGCCGACGCATTTTGCAAAAGTCGCGCGACGCCGAACACGCCGCCCGCGTCTCCGGCCACCACGGCGCGAACGGAGGAGTCCACCGCCACCGCGTAAGCATATTCGTTGGTGCCGGACCCAAAATTAACAATTCGGACGCCATTGTCGCCGTAAGTGGCGTCGAGCGAGCCGTTGGAATCGTAACGCTGGACGAACCATTCATAGTTTCCGTTCTGGCTTGCGCCTGACACGAGGATTTTGCCGTCGGGTTGGAGCGCCAAAGACAGGGCGTAATCGCTATAATTTCCGACTTCGGTCAGAACCGATCCGTTGTTGCCAAAAGTTGTGTCGGGGGCGCCGTTGGTGGTGAGACGCATGAGGAGTATGAAGGAGTTGACCACCTCGTTGCCGACAAGGGGTCCTGGAAAGCTGTTTCCGAGTGCGGCGGCGCCGGCCAGCAGGATTCTCCCGTCCGGCTGAATCGCCATCGCGTAAGCGCCATCTATCGTGCCGCCGCCGGCGTTATTGGTTTCCCGGCCCAGCGAGCCAAACGTTAAATCGAGCGCGCCATTGGCGTTGTAGCGCGCCACGGCAACGTCCCCCGTTACGGTTGAGTCGGTTCCTGCAATGGCGATGCCGCCGCCAACAATTTTCCCGTCCGGCTGAATTCCCTCCCCGTAAGCTATGCTTGCGGTTTCAATGGCCGTGAGGACTGCGCCTGCGTTGCCGAATGAGGTATCCAGTGTGCCATCGATATTAAACCGGGCGGTCGCAACCATCGCTGCCCCGCCCGTACGGCCGTCGCCAGCGACGATAATTTTTCCGTCCGATTGAAATCCGACGGCTTGGGCCATGTCCGCGGTGCCAATGAGTGCCTCGGCTATGCCGTTGCTGCCGAAAGAAGTGTCCAGCGAACCATTGGTATTGTAACGCGCCAGTTCAAATCCGGCGTACCCGCCCGCCGCGACAATTCTCCCGTCCGGTTGAATGGCGACGGCGCTGGCGTTGTCCATGCCGGTGTTCGTGGTCTTGCCATCCACCCCAAAGGACAGGTCCAGAGAGCCATCGGTGTTCAACCGCGCCAGCGCAAGACTGGAGACTGCGGAGTCGGCTTCATTGGTCAAATAATCGTTTGCTCCCCCCACGACAATCCGGCCATCCGGCTGGATCGCGAGAGCATAGGCAACCGCAGCCACACCGCCAAAGCTGATTAAGGTTTTGCCGCCGCCGCCAAAGCTGGCGTCGAGGCCGGGTGCGGTGGGGCCGGGCTGCATTTGGATTTGAAACCCATTAAGATCGCCTTCGTCACTGCCGTTTCCGGTCCAGGTAATCACCATGTCGCCTGAACTATCCGACAAGGCAGACGTGAATTGGACATAATCCACACCGGCGATCAATGTGTTGCTGGAGCTGTTCCATGCGCTGCTCTGAGTGTTGCTATTGACGGTAAAATAGGTTGTGCGACCCGCCGCGTAAGCATCCGCCGCGTTATACAGAACCAAGTCATACATCGAGTTTGGCGCCAGACCCGCGAGCGTGACGGTTTGGGGAACACCACCATTATAGAGATAATCCTCCATCAGAGGGTCGTAGGGAGTGCCGGCAAAGGGAGTGGAACCGTTATAACTGTTGACATCGTATCCGCCCCCGGATGTGAACGTCATCGTCACCGGCGAGTTGCTTCCATTGGCATAGATCAACGGAATTGCCGTGCCGCTGCTGACGTCTATGCCATTCCATTGGTCGCCCGCCGCCCCAAGGACTGCCGCACCCGACATGGTTGGGCCGAGATAGGGGCCACCCCCACTGACGGTGACGTTATTCGTATTAAAATCGACATCAATCAATTGGGCGCGAACCATGCCGGCGAACTGAAGACTGAGAACCGCGGCCAACAGCAAACGTTGAGATCGGCTGCTCATGATGATACACCTTGACGAATTTCGGTTTGATCGGCCGACACCTCTCCCAGAGCACAGACCCTGGCGAGAATTAGCGCCAGCCATTGCCAATGAAGTGCTTATCGGATAAATCAACGGAATTGTCAAGCCGATCCATGCGCAACCGTTTAATCAGGGTGGACAACCCGACACCGTGCCGGACGGCAAAGAGGTTGGATGGCTACGGGTAAGGGTTGCAAAGCCGGTGTCAGAAGCCGGTGAGCCGGAGCCGGTGTCGTGGGGCAAAGGGTCAGACCGGGGTAGTGCATAGATGAGTGCTTGCCACTGCGGTCTGTTTGACGGATTATTTCTGCCGTGCCACGACGTTTGCGCATTGAATCGCGGCTCATTTGACGAGGCCACTCCAAACATGTTGAGCGCGAAATTAAAACAGCGGAGAAGCACTCATGAACCAACAAAATGATGCAATAACCCGGTCTGAACCCTTTGATCGCCAGTCTCCATCAATGAAAAAGTGCAAATAGCGAGGACTGACACCACCTCCACACCTCCACCTTCGTTGATGAGTAATATCCGAATAGCGACAAGATTATACTACTGAGTCACGAACCCTAATGTTAACGCCGAGGAAATCACCACCAATCCAAACAAAATAAGCACCCAACTTTCCGGGGTGATACCAGTCTCTACAATTGCCGGTCACTGTGGACGATCTATTTAAGATGAAATGAGCGTTCCCGATCCAACGCCGATTTTTCGGATTGTGCATGTGGACTGTCTGCGGACTTCGCTGCAACGCGGCGGCCTGCACGCCGCCAATCACACGCCAAGCGACGGCTTGCCCTATCGCACAATTCACAACGTGGAAATTCAGGGCCAGCGGCATATCCGCAACATTCCTTGCGGACCGTGTGGCACGCTGCATGATTACGTCCCGTTTTATTTCGGTTATCTCTCGCCGATGCTCTTGCAGTTGAAGACCGGGCAGGTGACGGGCTACAACGAGGGGCAAGAGCCATTGATTTATCTCAAAAGCACCGTTCAAGCGGTGGCGGACGCGGGAATTCGGTTTGTTTTCTCGAACGGGCACGGGATTGCGGCCTATACCGGATGGTTCGGCGACGCGAACCACCTGGACGAGGTGGACTGGGACATGGTTTATCAGCGGTATTGGCGCGACGAAGTGAACGACATGGACCGCCAGCGGCGAAAGCAGGCGGAGTTTTTGATCTACCAAACTTGCCCGTGGACGCTGGTTCAGGAAATCGGCGTCCTGAATACCTCGGTTAAAACGCGCGTCGAGCAAATTCTGAATGACTTTGACGCGAGCCAACGAACGGTTGTCAACGTCCGGGCAGGCTGGTACTATTAAAGGAGAAGCGACCATGATTGAATTGACCCAAGGCAACATTTTGAAGGCGGATGCCGAGGCATTGGTGAACACCGTCAATTGCGTCGGGTTCATGGGCAAGGGCATCGCGTTGCAATTCAAGAAGGCGTACCCGGAGAATTTCGACGCCTACCACAAAGCGTGTGCCACCGGCGAAGTCCAGCCGGGCCGCATGTTCATCTTCGATCTGCATTCCATGCTCAATCCGAAATACGTCATCAATTTTCCGACCAAGCGCGACTGGCGGCAGAAGTCGCGTTACGAGGATGTCGAGAACGGGTTAAAGGCGCTGGTGGCGGACGTGCAGCGGCTACGCATAAGCAGCATTGCGATTCCGCCGTTGGGATGCGGCCTGGGCGGGCTGAATTGGCTCAAGGTGCGACCGATGATCGAAAAGGCTTTCGCGCAATCGCCAAATGTTCACGTGATGCTCTTTGAGCCAGTGGGCGCGCCGGATGCGAAGACAATGCCGGTGCGAACCGCACGGCCGAAGCTCACGGTAGCGCGGGCGTTGTTCATCCGGCTGATGGACCAATACGCGGCGCAATCATATCGGCTGACATTGCTTGAAATCCAGAAGCTCGCTTACTTTTTGCAGGAAGCCGGGCAGCCTTTGAGGTTGAAATACCAGGCTCACCATTATGGGCCATACGCGCCGAATCTCAACAAGGTGCTGGAAGTGCTTGAGCGCCATTACACGTCAGGGTACGGAGACACCCAAAAGCCCGACGTGGAGATTGAATTGCTGGAAGGAGCCGCCGACGAAGCAACGGCTTTCCTCGCCGATCACACAGCCGAACACGAGCGGCTGGCGCGTGTGAACCGATTGATCGAAGGGTTTGAAACGCCTTACGGCCTGGAACTGCTTTCATCCGTGCATTGGCTGGCGGTTCATGCGAGTCCGCCTGCCGCAGATAAGGATGGGGCCGTCAGGGGGATTGCAGCGTGGAATGAACGAAAGCAACGCATGTTTCGAGTCGAACATATTCGCTTAGCTTGGGACCGGCTGGCGGCTGAGAAATGGCTCGCGTGCCGGGGCGGATGATCGGTGGTTTCGAGCCACCAGCGCCACAAGTTTCCGCCAACCGATAATGCTGAAACCGGCGTTGGCCACTGCGATCTTGGTGACTACATTGCTCAATGATCTCAAGCCGACGGAGTCACCAGACAGCATCTGACGCCAATGCACGTAATTGCTAACAACACTGCTGTCAAGCTAACTACCCTCTCAATCGTCATATTAATTTTGGTTCTGATGTTCATACGTGTCCTTTCTGTTGGAGTTTGTGTATCAATGGTCACATGCAGAGAAACCTCTGCGCCAATAGTTTGAACCTGCATTGCATCAGAATGCTCCGTGAGAATCGAACCCACTTCCGCCGTCTCCATCGGCTTGAAACAACTGAACTGCCAAAGATCTCGTGATGTCAGTGGGCCGTTGACGTAGTCCCGCCGCCGCATTACCCTGTTTATTGTGTGGGGTTTCCGCGCGTGAGTCCAGAAAATCGGAGTCCAAAGACGAAGCCGCACTGTAAGACATCGCCGCCGAGGCATATTTCGCAGCACCGAACCGGAGGCGCGTTTCCGAGCACGACTCCAGACCCTACTATGGTTGACTTAGACAGCGTTAACGATTGGGCACAGAGTTTCAATGCAGCACAAAGGGATAATGTTTCCGAAACTGTGCGCGCTCAGATGGTTGTGGCAGCGCCCCGGCTGATCGAGGACGCGCTAGACAAGCTATTCGATCTGACAAATCGCGGGGCAGTTATCGCAGCGACGCTGAATTGGATTCGCTTATCAACCATCGCAGCTTATCACGGTACCAGACTCTCCGACTCGGAAGCTGCTTCACTTCGAGCCAACGGGTGCCGGTGTCGTGCCGGCGTGCCGGTGTCTCACTATTGACACTTTTTTCGTTGATCGAAACTGGCGGTGATGGAAGTCTTATGCTATGCTACGGCGACT
>DATAXU010000221.1:0-28585 GCA_036272955.1 Verrucomicrobiia bacterium | reverse complement strand
TCCGCCGTAGGTGGTGGAGGCTACCATATCGGGAAATCCATTCGAATTGAAACGCCCCGCGCCCACTCCTTCCGGGACAATTCCGCCAGGACAATTTGTTTTAAAAGTCATCCCGCCCCTGCCGTCGCCCAGCAAAACAGTCACGGTGCCACTGGAATTATTGGCTGCGACGACATCCACATTGCCATCGTGGTTGAAATCGGCCGTGGCCACAGCATCGGGATTCGATCCTACGCTGAAATTTGCCGCCGCCCCAAAGCGCACCGAGCTTTGCGCCAAAACTAACTCTTGCAGGAATAGAACCAAGGCGCCGACGCAAATAATTTGGTTTTTCATAAAAGTCAGCTATGTCGATACTAGCTGTTTGATTGGTTGTCACGGCGTAGATGAACTGTTTTTTGCCGCTTTCGTGATTATCTTCCCGCCGCCCGGATTTGCAAGGCTTTTTGCCCAGTTCGCGTCGGTTTTTCCGCGGCGTTGAGGGTGTTTTGTTGCTATTTTTGGAGACGGCTTGAGTGGAGGGATGGCCAAAAATGATTTTCGAAATGGTGGTTGCGGGGCAATCGAGTCAGGGCTGGAATGGTTCCACGACTCCGCTTCCTTGGGGGATTTGGATTTGCTCGCCCCGTGTCCCCGGGACTCTTGTTGCCCCGTCGCCCCTTCCGTGGTACGATCCGAGCGATGAGCGTCTTGGAATTAAGCGATGAACAGGTGATTTCGCTGGTGCGGCAATTGCCCGCCAAACGCAAGCGCGCGGCGCTGTTGGCTCTCGCGCAAGACTCGCAAGGCCGCCGGGAAGAACGACTGCGGTTTGGCGAGGCGCAACTGCGTCAAGCCTGTGCCGAGCGGGGATTGAATTGGGATCGTCTCTCCGAGGACGAACGTGAGTCGTTCGTGAATGAGTTGCTGCACGGGAAATAGTCGTGGCCATCACAGCCGTTTTTGACACGAACATCCTTTTCTCCGCCACTGTCCTCTGTGGTGAACTTCCCGGTCGCTACATGAGAAACCGAATTTGACACCACGAAGAGCACAGAGATCACGAAGAATGGGAAAAGAAAATTTGAAGACGGCTTGAGTGGAGGGATGGCCAAAAATGATTTCCGAAATGGTGGTTGCGGGGGCGCGAAGGCTCGCGGCGCTCGGCCCTCCCGATTAGACGAGCTTCGTGGTGACCTTTCCGATCGCTGCATGAGAAACCGAATTTGAACCACGAAGAGCACAGAGATCACGAAGAACGGAGAAGAAAAAATGAAAATAGCCTGACCACGGTAGTAGTTTCGCAAACCGGCTCTTATCGGGCGGATTACCCATTGGGGGGTAGCTGATTCCAACCTAGGATTATACGATGCTAGGGGATTTTATCGGCGGAGGAGCGCGGTGCGTGAGCGTGCGGCTGTTCCTGGCGTGCTTGTGTTGTTTTTGCGCGGGCAGCGCAAGGGCGGCGGGGCCGGGGTTTACTTATGACACGGTGCGGGAAAAAGCCCGGGCTTTGGCCACCACGGATTTTCACGCACCGGACAATGACGATTTGCCGGATTTTCTCAAGAAGTTGAATTACGATTCCTACCAGCAAATCCGGTTTCGGGAAGAACATACCCTTTGGGCGGGGGAACCGTTGCGCTTTGCGGTGCAGTTTTTCCATCGGGGCTATTTGTACCAGGACCCGGTCAAAATCCACGTTATCGAAAGGGGACGGGTCAGTGATGTGGCGTTCTCGCCGGATTTCTTTGACTACGGGACGAACCGTTTCGCCAACCCTGTGCCGACCAACGTGGATTTTGCGGGGTTCAAGCTGCTGTATCCTTTGAACATTCCGCAAAAGCGCGATGAAGTGGCGTCGTTCCTGGGAGCGAGCTATTTCAGGGTCCTTGGGGCGCATCAGCGGTACGGGACTTCGCTGCGCGGGATGGCGATTAATACGGCAGAATCCGGGGGCGAGGAGTTTCCGCGGTTTACGGAATTCTGGATTGAAAAACCGGCGCAACTGGCGGCGGGGATCCGGGTGTATGCGTTGATGGACAGTCCGAGCGCGACGGGGGCGTACTCGTTTGTCATTCAGCCGGGGGCGACGACGGTGGTGGACACGCAGACCAGCCTGTTCACGCGCAAAGGGATCCAAAAGCTGGGAGTGGCACCGATGAGCAGCCTGTTTCTGATGGGCCAAAACCGCACTCGTTATATTCCCGATTATCGCCCGCAGGTGCATGACGCGGATGGATTGTCCATTTCCTACGGCGCGAGCAACTGGCTGTGGCGTCCGTTGGTCAACCCGGAAAAAAAGCATCGGGTGACCAGCTTTCCCGTCACGAAATTAAAGGGATTCGGATTGATGCAGCGGGACCGGGATTTTCGGGACTATGAGGATTTGCAGGCGCGATTCGAGTTGCGCCCGAGTTATTGGATCGAGCCGCAGGGGGACTGGGGGCAGGGGTCCATCGAATTGGTGGAAATCCCGACGGTCAACGACTGGAACGACAACATTGTGGCGTATTGGGTGCCCGCGACGGCGGCCGCAGCCGGGCAAAGTTTTTATTGGAGCTACCGGATTTCGGCGGTGAGCGGGGACTCGGACCGTTCACCCTTGTTGCGGGTGCGATCCACCTACCTAGCGACAGAGCACGATGGGATACCGACACGTTTCGTCATCGATTTCGCCGGGGACAAGCCGGTATCGACGAACCTGCCGGTGGCACTGACGGCGGCGCGCGGGCAAACGCAGAATCTGGTGGTGGAAGAGAACGACGTGCAAGGCGGGTTGCGGGCGTTTTTCGATCTGACTGGCGGCGGGGATGGAAACGATCAGTTGCGGCTGGGGTTTAAAACAGGGAAGGGTCCACCGAGCGAGACATGGGTGTATGACTACCAGAAATAACAATAGGTTTGACACAAGTTTTATTATTTTTATATGAGCGCTTTAAGACCAACGACCTGGCGGGTCCCCTTGCGGGGCGGCATTTTTGCCGTGCTTGCGGGGGGGACCGTGACAGCCATCGCCTGGAAAATGTTCGATATGCTGCGGATCAACGGGCTGAACCCGTTGAAGATAACGATTTTTTCGCTGTTCGTCGTCCTGTTGATTCCGATTGGGCTCTCCTTTTGGACTTCGGTGCTGGGATTTGTGGTGCTTTGGCGGGAGAGGCCGCAGCCGCGCGTGGAAGCGCCCGCCAATGAGGAATGGCCGCGGACGGCGGTGGTGGTGCCGATCTATAATGAAGATCCCGTCCGGGTCTTTGCCGGGATCAAGGCGACGTATGAGGATTTGGAAGCGACGGGGTTGCTGCCGTTTTTTGATTTTTACATTCTCAGTGACACGACAGACCCGGAAATCTGGGTGCGGGAAGAGATGGCGTTTGCGGACTTGCGCAAAAACGTGAGGGACCCGGAGCGGATTTTTTACCGGAACCGGCGGGAAAACCTGGAACGAAAGACCGGGAATATCGCCGATTTTTGCGAGACGTGGGGCGGATATTACCGGTACATGATCGTGTTCGACGCGGACAGCGTGATGGCGGGGTCGAGCCTGATCGACTTGGTTCGGATGATGGAGCGAAGCCCGGAGGCGGGGATCATCCAGGCGCCGCCGCTGCCGGTCAACCGGCATACTTTTTTTGGGCGGCTGCGGCAGTTTGCGACGCACGCCTACAGTTCGACGTTCATCACGGGGCTGAATTTCTGGCAGGGCGGAGCGGCGAATTATTGGGGGCACAACGCGATCATTCGCATCGAGCCGTTCGTGGAACATTGCCATTTGCCGAAACTTCCGGGGCGCGAGCCATTGGGCGGATCGATTTTAAGCCATGACTTTGTGGAAGCGGCGTTCATGCGGAGGGCGGGATGGAAAGTGTACCTGGCGTCGGATTTGAGCGGCAGTTACGAGGAGATCCCGCCGTCGCTGATCAGTTACGCCGCGCGTGACCGGCGATGGTGCCAGGGGAATTTGCAGCATTCGCGGCTGCTGTTTACGCCGGGGCTGCATTTGATCAACCGATTGCATTTCTGGATGGGGATCATGGGCTACGTGGCGTCGCCGCTTTGGATGTTGATGCTGATCCTGAGCACGGTCGAGGGAGTGCGTGAGGCGATGGAGCCGCATCCTTATTTTCCGCAGGGGCCGGCGCTGTATCCCACGTGGAAAATTTCCGTGCAGACGGAGGGGGTGATTTTATTCCTGATTGTGATGGGACTGCTGATTGTGCCGAAAATTTTGAGCCTCTTTCTGCATTTGCGGGACCGGCGCGAGCGGGCGGGTTACGGCGGAGGGTGGAAGTTGAGCGGGAGCGTTTTGATGGAAATGATCGCCTCGACATTGCTGGCGCCGGTGCTGGCGTTTTTGCAGACGCACTTCGTGCTGGGGATTTTGATGGGGCGCAATATCAAATGGGACGCGCAGGACCGGGGGGAACCGGAAACGACGTACGGCGAGGCGATCCGACGGCATTGGGCGAGCACGGTCCTGGGAATCGTGTGGTCCGCATTATTATTATCGACAGTGCCGAAGCTCTTTTGGTGGTTCTCACCGGTGCTGGCTGGATTCGTGCTGGCGATTCCGATTTCTGTGTGGAGCAGCCGTGTGCGATTGGGGGAATGGGCGCAGCGGCACGGATGGTTTCTCACGCCCGAGGAAGTGGAGCCGCCGTCGGTGCTGGTGCGTTTGAACAAGGAGATGGAACTTGGGGCGGCGCGGCGCTGGGCGACGGAGCACGAGCCACTGTCGCAAGTGCTGGAGGACCCGGAAGTTTATGCGCTGCATTTGTGGATGCTCGGGGGGAGCAAGGCGATTGACCCGCTGCAGCGGCATTACCTGGAGGGATTGGAATTGAAATACCAGCATTCCGGCGGGGAGGCGCTGACACCGCGGGAAAAGCGGGACCTTTTGCTTGACCAGGAGGCGGTGCGCTCACTGGCGAGCCGGCTGCACGAGGACTGGGGTATAGACCGAACGGGCGCTTCCCCGGCGAATAACCGGGTTTCATCCCAATTGTGAAAGGGACGCGCCGAAGTAGGGTGAAGGCGAAGGAGACAAAAATTAAAATCTATGAAAACATGTTTAAATAGCACCCTGCGCCTGACGCGCATTTTGAAAAATGGAATGGTCGTGGCCGTTGCAGTCCTGGCAATAAATACTTTGCAAGCACAGCCGGCTGCGCCGAACACAGCCCAGCCCGGAAACGAAGTCAATAATACGCCCACGACGACATCGAATTCCGAAAAGACTTCGCATCGGGCGAAGGAATTCATCAAGGACGCGGCGCAATGCAATTCCGCGGAGATAGCGTTCTCGGATGTCGCGCAGTCGAAAGCCCAAAACTCGGACGTCAAACAATTGGCGCAACAGATGGTGACCGATCACACGGCGAACAACCAGAAATTGGAAGGGATCGCACAGGCCCACGGCATGGCGATTGACCAATCGCTGGATTGGGTGAATCAGCACGAAGTCAACCGGCTGCAGAAGGTCAAAGAAAGCGATTTTGACAGGGACTACACGAAGGTCATGCTGAAGGACCATGTCAAAGCGATCAAGATGTTCCAGAAAGCGGCGGATGACATCCAGGACCCCGACGTGAAGGAATACGCGGCGACGACGCTGCCGACCCTTCGCGAACACCTGCACCACGCTGAAGACGCGGCGCGGGCGATTGGGATCGATGACTCGACAGTGAACTCGATTGTCAAAGATGTTCCGACGGGCGGGACTAAGTAGGTACGGGAAGACCGCAAAAACACTCAGGGCGGGATGGCTGGGCTGTCCCGCTTTTTGTATTTTGACTGTGAATGGGGAGGTCACCACGAAGGACGAAGAAGAGAAAAGCTCAGGTGAAAGATGAAGGGGGGTGGGGATATTTGGATTAGGAAATGAAAAGGAGATTGCCCCACTTGCGAGGGGCTGGGGCGGCGTTACGGGTATAACATGAAGGCTATGCTTGAAAATCCGGCTTCAATCGAAGAGTGCCACCATGATTCGCAAGCGCAGATGCGGGTGTTGTTGCGCCATAAGAAGACGGGGAGATTTTTTTGCGCCACCGATCGCTGGACCGCCAATCCCGCGCTCGCCACGGATTTCCACACGGGGTGGTGGGCCACAGCGATTGCCGTCAGCATGGATGCTGAAAATCTGGCGGTGGTTTATGCTTTTGACGACCAGCGCTACAATATCAACATCCCGATCCTCGGCCCGGGCCAAGCGCGCGATTTCGGAAAAAAACGGAGTCTCGTGTAGCCGCGCGGGCATTTCTTATTGCGACTGTGGCACGATGACGTAGAAACGTTGCGCGCCGGTGGTGTTCGTATCGGACCAACTGACGGCGGCGCCTGTGCCGGTGATGGTCTGGAGGAGAGTCCACGCGGGGTCGGTAAGGTTGTTCTTATACATGACCTCGTAAACGCTTCCGGCGCTGGTGCTCCAGTTTAGCGTTGGGGTGGCGGATGTCATCTGGATGGAATTCAACTTGACTGTGGTGGGCGGGTTCGTGGTTGTCGTATTGGTGGTGACGGGGTTGGTCATTGGACTTAGCAGACCGGCGCAGTCCCAGGTGGCGCGTCCGCCGTAAAGGCTGAAGGCGAGGCCACTGACGGTGGTTCCTTGCAGGCCCACCTGGCTGGCAGGAACGGAAAGCTCCTGCCAGCCTCCGGCAGCCGGAAGGCTCCCCACGTAGCTGGCGGTGCCGTAGCTCAGGCTGTTGGCACCCCAATAGGCGCGATACCAACCGCTGCCATTGAACCATTGCAACATGGCTTCGGTGGGGGGGTTGTTTGGGTCCAAATATATCCAGGCATACAGAGTGGCATTCGTGCCGACGGCAAGAGTGGAGGTCGCGCCGGTGAAATAGACTTGATGCGCGCCGGACTCGACGGCGGATTGCTGGGCGAGCGAACCGGAGTGAGGCGTGGGATTACTTGAAACCCAGTTCCATGAATCGCCGCCGGCGCTGCCGCCGACGCCGCCGGTGGGAATCGAATCCTCGACCCAAATAACATTCGGGGAGTTGGCGTTGAAAACGTTGGTGGCAAAAATGCGGCGGCCATCGGGCCATTGGGCCTCGGCTTCGACCCATTGCGGGCCGTTGTTGATGGGGGCGTAAGTGAACGACTGGCCGAAAGCGGGCTGCTGATCGCGGGCTTCCCATGTGATTCGCGCGCCGCTGAAATTTATTCCGGCGGCCTGCATCGTGAGGGTGACATTGGAGCCGACGGCGGCGACATAGGAGGGCACGACGATTTGCGCGGGCACGGCCTGCCAGGGCGTGGAAGCGGCGGAGGTTTGCGCGGCGAGGAAACCCAGGGAGCCGATGCCGCGGGCGGAATTGAGAATGACCATTTCCGTGGTGACGTTCCAACTGTCACCCCAGCGATCGTAAAACGGATAAGGCGCGGTGGAGGCGCCATCGGTGGGAACGGGCAACGAGAGCAGTTGATCGCCATAATACCACAAATCCTCGAAGGTGTATTGGATGTTGCCTTCCGGCAGGCCGGTCGGCGGGAGGCTGCGAATGTCGTTGAGTTCCCATTGGCTGACGTAATCGCGCGGGCGCTTGATGCCGAGGCCGGCGTCGTAGCAAAGGTTGAGGGGATTGCAACCGCCCTCGTAATTCATATTGGCAATGATGCCGGAGATGTAGGCGGGGTTGTTCGTCAATTGATAGGCGACGGCCATGTCGAAAGCCTGATCGGCGGAGAAATACCATCCGGCGCTGCTGACGGCTTTTGTCGCGGGCGGAAAACTGGTTCCGTAGGCGCTTTGCTGCGACCACGCGAGGGCGTCGTTGCCGGCGGCGAGGACTTCGGCCTGGCATTTGCCGAGGAATGTGGCGTCAAGCTGGCTCGCGGCGACGCGGCCGCTTTGGACGGCGAAGGTGTAGCTGCGAATGCAATTGCCGTAGGACTCGGACATGTGCCACCAACCCCAGCGCCAGGTGGCTGGATTGGAGGGATCGAACCAGGCGAGCAACATCTTGTTGGCGTTCTGGTCGCCGGTGGCCAGATACATCTGGCAGGCAGCCCAGGCGAATTCGTCGGCGTCGGCAAAATCGTCGCCGTAGGAGGTGATTTTTTGGTAGGCGCCGGAGGAGCACATGACGCCGTTCAAAAAGTTGATACCGTAAACATTGACGACGTTGGTGAGGAAATTCCAGCCGAGCTGGGCCTTTTGCATGTAGAGCGCGGCGGCGGCGGGATACGTTTTTTTGAAGAGCGGGGAGGAGGCGCATTGGGCCAGGGCGGCGACCGCGGCGGCGGTGACGGAGGTGGTTTTGGGCCAGACGACCTGGCCGGAGCCTTTGTCGGGCGTGACGTTGCTTTCGTATTCTTCGTTGGTGGGGTAAACCAGGAAATAAAAACCGCCGTCGGCGTCCTGCATTTTTGCGAGGAAATCGGCCTCCCATTTGGCTTCCTGCATGACGTCGCTGATGCCGTCGCCGCTTTCGGGAATTCCGAGATTGTCCATCGCGGCGATGCCGGGAATGGAATCGACTTCGAACATCAGGTAGTGGATCAGGCTCGCGCTGTTGATGGTGTATTTGCTGTAGTCGCCGGCATCGTGATGGCCGCCAGTGACGCTGACGGGGCCGCTGTTGACGTATGGGAACATTTGTGCGCCGGGGCTGGTGAGGGGCTTGGCGGTTTGACAGCCGTTGGTCACTTCCGCGTAACCGGCGATGGTCGTCCAGGTAAAGTTGAACGTGCTATTGTCAACGGTTGGGACTTGGGCGGGGGCGTCGTGGCACATGGCGTGTTGGAAACGAGTATAGGGGAGGCCGAGGTTGGTGCCGCAGCGTTGATGATACAGGCCGAGGGCATAGGTGCGGGCGAAGGACATGCCGATTCCAGGATCAATCAGGAACGGGAGGGAAGCGCCCATGCCGGCGACTTGCAGGCGGTATTGGCCGGGGGTGTTGAAGCTGGAGAAATCTGCCATGTAAACTTTTTGGTAGGGAGTGGGGAGGTATTCCCAGCCGGAATCCGGACGGGCCGTGAGCGCGCCGGTGTAAACGACGGCGTCGTTGGTGGCGTTGATGATCGAAAAGCCTGAGGCGGAGGGAATGGGCATTTCGCCAAGGGTGCCAAGATAATAGCCGACCATCGCCTGCTTGGTGTAGCCGGGCAGGTAGCCTTCCTGGTTGACGTGAATGGCGGGGCTGTAGCGGGCGGGATCGACGACGGCGGTGAATTGGTCGTTCGTGGGCCAAAGGGTGGCGCTGGGGTTTTGCACCTGGACGGTTTGGTTGTCGGCGATTGGGGTCGCTAATTCGAGGTAGATTGAATTGAGAATGAGCAGGTCGTATTCCTTCATCGGCGCGTAGAGCGGGCGTCGTTTGAAACCGACGCCGGTCACCGCAACGGTTTGGCCATCGACCGTGACGGAAAAAGCGCTCAGGGAGGGGGCGGTGAATTGGTCGGACGAACTGAGGAAGGAAACTAAATTGGTGGGGATTGTGATGCCGGCTGGTTCGCTGTTGATGATGTTGAGTTCCAGGACGGTCGGAGTGAGGACGTGCAGGGAGTTTTCGCCGACGGTGGGTTGTTGGAGCATTGTGTAGTCGATGGGCGTGGTGCCGGGGATGGCGTTGGTGCTGAGGGTGGTCGGCGATGTGGGAGCGGTGTTGGTGGGGGGATTGGTGACGGGGTTAGTGCTGGGATCGGAAGTGGCGTTGGTGGTGATGGAGGTGGCGTCGCCGGAGAAATCCCACGTGGCGCGGCCATTGTAGAGGCTGAAGGCCATTCCACCCAGCGTCGTACCACCCAAACCCACGACGCTGGCAGGGACTTGCAAGAGGGTCCATTGGCCGGCCGCGGGCATCGGGCCCATATAATAGCTGCCGGCGGAGCCGTTGGCGCCGTAGGTAATCAAATAATCGCCCCAGTAAGCGCGATGCGACCACGAGCCGGTGCTGTCGTTCCATTGCAACATGATTTCGCTGGGGATGTTGGCGGGGTCGATATAGACGGCGGTAAAAAGCGTGTCCCCGGCATTCACCGTCAATGTCTGGCTTGCGCCCGAAAAATAATGCTCGTGCAGGCCGGCGCCGACGCTGGATTGATGGGCCGCCGTGCCGGAATAAGGAGCGGGGTCGCTGCTGATCCAGTTCCAGCCGTCGCCGCCATCGGCGCCGGATTGGGCGCCGGTGGGAAGGACGTCGTCCATCCAGACGGTTCCGGTAATGACAGCACCATTGATGCTCACCGAGGCCCCATGGAGTTGGGCCGCCGCGGTGAGGACCGACAGGCACATAACAACCTTGGCAACTTTTACCATGGTCTGAGTTTGGCCGCAGGGGGAGAAGCCCGAAATCGGCGCGGTTCGATTTATTCTGTCAGTCTCGGCGACTTAGCCTTGTCGGTGTCCGGCTGACAGTCCGGTCACGTTTGTTCTGACAATCGGCCTGTGAATAAGCGGGGAATAACTTCTAACAATTCTGCCTTTGATTCTTTTCACCGCCGGGAAATGCTTTCCCGTATGCCAAAAAAACTCGCACCCAATAACCCTTCGCCGTCCGCTCATACCGGACGAAAACCAGCGCCGCCGGTAATAAACGCGCCAAAACCGGCAGATCGCACGTTGGGGTTCGCACAGGCGGCGCATAAACATATTGACGGTGTGCTTGCGCGTTGTGAGGAACGATACCCACTGGAAGGCCCGCACTCGGTGTTGTATGTCGTCGTGGAACGCGACGCCGCGCGATGCCGCGAGCGGCTCACCTCGCTGTATCAGGATTATTTTGGCCCCGGTCGATCCGACCCATCGGCTCCGGTGCAATTGGAGGTCATTGACCGTCCCACGCATGAGGCCCTGCAGCGGTTGGTTGATTCCGGTGTCGTCGCCCGGACAACCCGCGCCACGCGTTCGCTGTGGCCGCCGGATGACTCGACGACTTCGCCTCCGCCGCTCTCGGAAGCAGAGCGTGAAAAGGCCCGCCTCTTCCGTGCTCTTGCCGCGCGGAAACTCAGGACGGCCAGCGTCCTGGCGAGCGCCGATTTGGACGAGGAGGCGCGCGCGGCATTGCTCTCCGCCATTGAACCGCTCGGATTGGCGCTGGCGGTGGAAAATCGGCTGCCGGAGCCGCAATCGCTGGAGGACGCGTTGCTGCCGCCGATGGGGCCGGCGTGGAAGAACGCGTTGCCAGTGGTGCGCAATTTTCTGCGCGAACCCTCGCAACCGATATCGCTTGTCATTAGCGCGCTCGGGGACGTTTAGCCGTCACCATTCAGTTGGGAAGGATGTGATTGCGCAGCAGATTTTTACGCAAGACGAGGCGTGAGGCGCGAGCATATTCGCAAGGAGTCTGTAAGCGCCGAACAACGACGCTCTTGCGCAAAAAGATCAAGCAAGCACGTCCTTCCCAACCGAATGGTTACGGTTTAGTTCAGGTTGCATTTTGCAATAACTGTGCCGAAAAGATGGAGGCCGGTGCCACTCGCATCGTTTTTCTTTCAATATTCACGACGGCGTGTCATAGTCGTGCGTCGCTGAATGCAACCAACCATTTATATTGTTGACGACCAGCCAGAGGTCCTCGAAACCGCGGTCTTGATTGTTCGGGGCGTTATGCCGGAGGCACTCGTCACCGGCTTCACAAATCCGGGTAAAGCCCTCGCTGCCGTCCAAAGTAATCCGCCCCGATTGATTCTCTCCGACCAAATCATGCCCGGAATGCAGGGCAGCGAATTGCTTGAGGAAGTCCGGCTCTCCGCGCCCACCACCTTGCGGATCATGATGTCCGGTTACGTCGCCCTGGACCAGCTTCACGTCATCACGTCCGCGCACCAGTACGTCGCCAAACCGTTTGACGCGCTGGAACTCAAGGAATTGTTGCGGCGGACCTTCGCCGCCCAGGATCGGTTCGCCGATAAAAGGCTGCAATCGCTGGTCACCTCGCTTCGCTCCCTGCCTTCGCTGCCGCAGATCCATCATACGCTGCTCGCCGAGTTACAGGACAACCGCGGCGCCAGCGCGACTATCGGGCAAATGATTTCCCAGGATGCCGGCCTCTCGGCCAAGGTGCTGCAACTGGCGAACTCGCCGCTTTTTGGGCGGGACTACGTGGTGAGCAATCCTTCCGAGGCGGTCGTCTGTCTGGGCACCCGGATGATCGCGGCCGTGGTGCTCTCTCAAACCCTTTTCAAACATTACGAGGGCAGCCGCCACCAGGAATTGAACCTTTCGCACGTCTGGAACCACTGCTGGGAGACCGCGGCGCTGGCGCGCCGTTATTGCCGCGAACAGGAATTGCCGCGGACGGCCGGGGACGAAGCGTTCCTGGCGGGCCTGTTGCATGAGACGGGGCGCCTTATTCTTGTTGACAATTTTCCAAAAGAGTATCAGGCGGCCTGTTCCGCCGCGCGGGAAAAAAATATCTCGCTGGCCGCCGCGATGAGCGAATCGTTTGGCGCCACCCCAAGCCAGATTGCCGCGTATCTGTTGGATTTGTGGGGCATGCCTCCCGACGTGGTGGAAGCCGTTTCGGGATTGGACCGCGCCAGCCGGCGCGACGGCGCGGATTTCTCCATGACCTCGGCGCTCTACATTGCGGACCTGATGGCCAGCCGGAAAACTCCGCCGGACCAATTTCCCGCGCCCGAATGGGATGCGGGTTATCTCCAATCCATCGGCTGCCCCGGCGACATGGAGCAGTGGGACCGCTCCGCTCTCACATGTGCGCGATGATATTGTCGCCGAATTCCGAGCATTTGATCTCCGTGGCGCCGGACATCTGCCGGGCGAAATCATAAGTCACGCGTTTGGAGCCAATCGCCCCATTGAGTCCCTTGAGGATCAAATCGGCCGCCTCGACCCATCCCAGGTGGCGGAACATCATTTCACCGCTTAACACGACGCTTCCCGGATTGACCCTGTCCTGGTTGGCGTATTTGGGCGCGGTGCCGTGCGTCGCTTCAAAAATGGCGTGGCCCGTTATGTAATTGATATTGCCGCCGGGCGCGATGCCGATGCCGCCCACCTGCGCCGCCAAAGCGTCGCTCAGATAATCTCCGTTGAGATTGAGCGTGGCAATGACGTCAAAATCTTCGGGCCGCGTCAGCACCTGCTGCAAAGCGATGTCGGCGATGGCGTCTTTTATGACAAGCCCCGCGCCGGGTTTGCCCTCGGGAATTTTGCACCACGGGCCGCCGTCAATTTCGACCGCGCCAAAGTGTTCCTTGGCCGTCTGGTAACCCCAATCGCGAAAAGCCCCCTCCGTGAACTTCATGATGTTGCCCTTGTGGACGAGTGTGACGCTTTTGCGCTTGAACTTGACCGCATAGCCGATCGCGCTGTGGATTAAACGCACTGAACCGCTGTAGCTGACCGGCTTGACGCCGACGCCGACGCGGACGTCGGTGGGGAAATTCTTGGCGCCGACGGCGGTCCAAAACTGCTCGGCCTTTTCCTTGGTGCCAAAGCGGATTTTGCCAAACGATTTGGGAAATTCCGTCTCCAGGAAGGCGAGCGCCTTTTGGGCTTCCGGCGATCCGGCGGCGAATTCGATGCCGGCGTAAATATCCTCCGTATTTTCGCGGAAGATGACCATATCGACTTTCTCCGGGTGTTTGACAGGGCTGGGAACGCCCTGAAAGTACTGCACCGGGCGAAGGCAGACATACAGATCAAGCTGCTGGCGCAATTCGACGTTGAGGGACCGGATGCCGCCGCCCACCGGCGTTGTCAGCGGCCCCTTGATGCCGACGAGAAACTCCTTGAAAGCAGCGACCGTGTCCTCCGGCAGCCAGGTGTTGAATTTTTTGAAAGATTGCTCGCCCGCGAAAACCTCGAACCACGAAACCTTGCGTTTGCCGCCGTAGGCCGCATTGATGGCCGAATCGAACACCCGCTGGCTTGCGGCCCATATATCCGGCCCCGTGCCATCCCCGCGAATGAAAGGAATAATCGGGTTCTCAGGAACGTTCAGTTTACCCGCGGCGCCGATGGATATTTTCGCTCCGGCCGGCGGTGTGATATTTTGGTAAGCCATGGCAATTCGATTTATAAATCTCCCCTAGAAATATTCAGTGGCGGGGAGAACGCAAGAAGAAAGGTTTCGCAGGGCGGCTGGGGTGTGACTAGAAGTGGGTGAGTCAGTCCAAAAGGAGTCCCATTTTTGGTTGGCTCTAAAGACACGCGGGTGAGCGATCTGATCAGAAGGCTGCCCGCGTTTTTCACCTCGCTTTCGCCGCCATCGGCACCCGGTTATTGACCGCCTTTTCGGTAGTTATCCCAATTTGAAAATCTATTCTTCCAAATTGATTCTTCTGCGCGGTGGTGGAGCCTTGATCGGAAGGTCTGTTTGCTCCGCTGGTTCAAATCCATCCCCGTTCCCCGGATTACATATTTTGAGGGGCGGATTCCCGATTTGCCCGTCCAGTTTAACCAAATCGTCGTTGTCATAAGAGTGCATTAGGTTAACTTGCGCTTTTATGGCCGTTGCCACGTGAAGTGCGTCTTTCGGCTTCAAATGGGGATATTTCCAAATAAGACCTCGGGCCTGTTCCGCAATCAGGCGAGTGCATTGAACTATGCGAATAAATTTATGCTCAAAGAATCTCGTTATTTCCGCTTCGTGGCGTGGGGAAAGTTTATCAGGATTGCCTTTGATCCAAACACATTCGACGCACGTAATGGCGGACGTATAAATAATCACCTCTCCATTTCGCGCAGCTTCATAAATGCGATTACATGCTTCGATTCGGCCGGCCTCAGCACCAAACAAGGCATGGAAGATATTTGCGTCCCAATAAACCGATTTCATTTGTAAGATTTATAAATCGCCTGAATGTCCTCAAGGCCAGGCAACTCAGTCTCATCAGGAAACACCCTAATATAATCCGCAGTAATACTCACTGGAAACCCCTGTTCTGAATAATGCACCAATCCGTCCGCCAAAACTCTCGCCCTCCTGAGCCCAGCCCGCATAACTTGTTCCTGGCATTCTTGGTTTTGGAGATAACAGAGAATGTCTCGCTGTTCGATTGGGTCTTGAATCGTGCAAATAAATCCCTGCCGAAACGAAACATTTGCGATGGTGCCTTCAATGGAGCCGAATTCTTCGTGCTTCTGTCGCGTGGTAAGAAAGTCAATAAGCGGAATGATATTTTCCGGAACCGATTCAGGAACGCTTCCGCTTGTTATTGAAATGTCCCTCATTCCTTCGGACGTTCGCAGTGCCGCCAGCGATCGCAACGCCGCCATTTCTATCGGAGAAAACCCATAAGGAATCTCCCTGATTTCTCCCCTTAAAGCCTTTAATCCATGCGTGACTGCGTCAATGGACTTTTCGTATTCAACTCCTGGGCGATCCGCAACCATTCGCACGCGGTCACTCCCTTTGTCCACTTCTATGACCCATACAACCAAATGCCCGGAAATGTTTTTGGCCACCCCTTGCACAATGGTAACAAAGGATTGCGCGGCCTCGATAAATTGTTGAGGCCGCAATTTAGCGGAGTCTATTTTAAGTTCGATTTGATTGCTCATATTGCGGCGTCCGTTTTTAGAATGCCGCCGTCTGTTTGAATATACCGCGAAATAAGCGCATCGACCAGACGCGAATGCTTATTCTGTCAACGGTTTAGGGTAGCTTGTCATGTTTCTTGATTTACGGAAACACAAATTCTCGCGGTTCCGCCAACTTATTGCCAGAATTTGGTCGCCAACAATGGGGGCGCGGCTATTTCAAACTACTTTTGAGGCCAAGGGAGCTTTCCCACTGGGGCGCGGTCCATTGGGTGACGGGCAAATGAAACGGCGGCAGGCATGGGCGCCACCCATTGCGCGCAAATGGCTTGCGGGGGCAACGATGAAGGGCCGAACGCCTTCCCAAGTCTGTATGGGACCTCCTCATTTTCTCAACAGAGTCAGTCATATGATGTCCGGCCCTGCGGGTTTGTTCCGAACTAAATCTCGCGTTTGGGAGATTTCCATGAAATCATGTGTTTTGTTGATATTTCCCGGAACTTTTTGGGGTTTCGTGCCCCATATTCAGGAGAGCTATGCCAGGCCCTGATATTGAAACGGTTGTGGCGGGTTATTATGAGCCGCTTTACCGGTTCGCCATCAGTTTGACGCGCACGGAGGCGGATGCATGGGACCTGGCTCAACAAACTTTTTATATGTGGGCGACAAAAGGCCACCAGTTGCGCGACCCCTCCAAGGTCAAGTCATGGCTTTTTACCACCTTGTATCGTATATTCCTGGAATCGCGCCGGACCTCGACCCGCTTTCCACATTCCGAGTTGGTGGAGACGGACCCGGACTTGCCGGTCATCATGCCGGAGGCGGCGCGCCAATTGGATGCGATGCAGGCCCTGGCGGCTTTGAGCCAGGTGGATGAGGTGTATCGCGCGCCGGTTTCGCTTTATTACATGGAGGATTGTTCTTACCAGGAGATTGCCGATATTCTGGGTGTGCCCATTGGGACCGTTAAATCCCGCATGGCTCGCGGATTGGCTCAATTGAAGGTCATTTTTGCGGATGAGCGACCTGGCCCGCAACCAACCGCCACGTCAACATGAATAATCACGAGGCCAAACAAATTTTAACGCTCTTCCGGCCCGGCACGGCGGATGAAAACGACCCGTCTTTTGACGAGGCGCGGCAGTTCGCTAAAACCGATCCGGAATTGGCCCAATGGCTCGAGGCGCATTGCCAGTCTTATCTGATCCTGCGCCAGAAATTCAAAACGATTCCCGTTCCCGCCGGTTTGAAGGAGCAGATTCTTTCGGAGCGAATAATCCACCGGCCGTCATTCCCGTCCTTTTGGCGTACCCCGCTGGCCGTGGCTGCGGTCGTGGCGTTGTTGCTGGGAGTGGTTGCGGGCATTCGGCACGTTAACGGACCGGATCGCTACGCGGCTTATCGCAAGCGCATGACCGAAACGGCGCTGCGCAGCTACTCCATGGAATTGACGTCGCCCGATCCGGCGGCGGTACGAAACTTTCTGCAATCGAAAAACGCCCCCGCCGATTTTTCTCTTCCCGCCGGGCTGAGGACGGCCAGCCTTGTCGGCTGCGCGGCTACCAAATGGCAGGGCAACCCCGTATCCATGATCTGTTTCAAAACCGGACGCCCGCTTGGTCCCGGCGACCAAAGTGATCTCTGGCTTTTTGTGACCGATCGCAAGAGTGTCACCAACCCTCCGTCACACGACCAGGAGGCCCCGCAATTTGCGCACGTCAACAAGGCGGCCACGGCAAGTTGGTCTGACGGCAGCCAGGTCTATCTGCTGGCGGTGGTGGGCGACGAGACGTTCCTGCGAAAATACCTTCAGTGAGAGCAGGCTCCGAGGCTAGAGGCGCATACTCGTGTGCGCGGCGACCCAGTTAAAATCGCGCGGATCGTCGGTGGCGTCAAAGGGCAAGCCGGATTGGTCGGGAAGCGACGGGGGCATGGTGGACGGGCATTTCCAGGCGTGCGTTTCCGTGTGGCCGTCGGCGAACGAGAAAGTCGCCGCCCCGTTGTGCCACGACGCCGGCAAACGATACCATTCCGGGTACGAAATATGATTGACAAAATAG
Organism: Verrucomicrobiia bacterium; assembly: GCA_036272955.1. Taxonomy (GTDB): domain Bacteria; phylum Verrucomicrobiota; class Verrucomicrobiia; order Limisphaerales; family Palsa-1400; genus DATAUD01. Next base: position 11,080 of record DATAXU010000221.1, on the reverse strand, counting down.
CCGTCCTTGATGCTGTCCGGGTGTTCGTCCAAAAACACGAAGATGCGGGCGGGGGTCGGGATGGTGGTGAGTTTGAAAAACTGCATGTAGCCGGGATTATTCGAATTGACGCCTGAGGCGGTGATACTGCCCACGTTGCCAACGGCCGCGTTCATGGAGTAGCTTCTCACCCGGCTGCTCCATCCTGCGGCGCGCTGCAGCGGGGCGAGCGCCCAGTCTGAAGGGCAGCGATAGATCGTCGAAACGCGGGCGACGTAGGAACCCAACGCCGCGTCCGTGAGATTAGCCGTGTTGGTGTCGTCGCTGTCCACCTCCCAGTCCAAAATGCCGGCGGCCCAATTGATTTTGTTGGTGGCGTCCTCGTACGCGAGGTTATAGGGGAGCATTTGGGAATGGTCGTCGGCATACATCACCCAGGCCGTCACCAGGCTTTTGTTGTTGTTCTGGCAGACGATGCCTTGGGCCCTGGCTTTGCTGGCGGCCAGCGCCGGCAAAAGCATCGCGGCCAAAATGCCAATGATGGCCACCACCACGAGCAGCTCCACCAGGGTGAAGGCTTCGCGCGGGGAGCGGCTCACGGGTTTTGGAGGAGTGTCAAGCATTGAGTTTTTTTGGCTTAAGGACACTTGTATGTTAGCGCGCAAAAAACGCCGTTTGCAAGATAGTTATTCCCATTTCCGCTGCTCGGCTCGGTGTATTGGGAAAATGCATAGCGCAAAGACCCCGCCAGGCGCGCGCTGAACTTCCGTGTCAAACTCACACTCAAATCATGGCGCGTATAATCCAGCCCCAGCGGCAGTCCGGCCGCCGCGTTGTTTTCAGCGTAATCCGCGCGGGAAAAATTGTAAGCCGCCTGCACCGTGGATTTCAAACCGAGGGCGTAAGTCGCCGCCGCGTTGAGGCTGTAAATATTGCCGCGGTAGGGAACAACCGAGGGGTCGCCGTTGTCCGCGGTGATCGCGCGCGACAAACTATAGGTAAACGCGCCGGAAAAATAAAGCCGCCGGACCGGTGTCACCGTCACTCCGAAGCCGTAATTCTGCGCGTCATAAGTCCCGTCGAGGATCGGGCCGCCGGCAGAAAGTATTTCCATCTGGCCCAGGTTGTAGATGAAGGGATCGGTTTTGGAGGAATAATCCGTCGATGTAATCTGGTACGTCAGCGTGGTTTTGAGCCAGTGGGCGGGGCGCCACACGAGTTTGCTTTCCAGAACGTCGCTCCGAATATCGCGATTCAGGATGAACGCCGGATACCCGTTGGTGGGGCTGTTCAGGCCAAAATATTTGTAGATGTCCAGCAATTGGCCGTAATCGGTCGTGCTGTCCTGCCGGCGAAATTGCCCCGACCACTCAAACGTCCGCCACGGCGACGTGTTGAACCCCGCGTTAAAATTGTAAAGATGATTTTCCGCCGCAGTGTCGCGCATGAACTCATCCGGGTCTTCCATTTGATATTCGCTGACACTTTCCTCCTCCAATTGCGCCGCGCCGGAGACGACCGTGAAAGGAATTTTGGTGAACCGGAAATTAGCCTGCTGCGTCGCCTTGAATTCCTCCAGGCTCGAATCCGCCGGGCTGTTGACCCCCAATTCCAAATCCGGCACGCTGGCGCCGAATCCATTTTCGCGCGTCCACTCGTTTTGCGTGCCCAGCGAAAACGTAAGATACGGCGCCGGCGTGAACAAGCTCGTCGCGCTGAAAATTTCCGAATCCCGCCCCAGCGTGATTTGCTGGCTGCTCAGAACGCTGTTGCCGTTGAACGACTGGTTGAAGTAATCGCTCCCTTCGAGCCGCGAATAGCAGAAGCCGCCCGTCACCAGCCACCCATCGCGAACCGCCTTCTCGAACGTCAACGTATTCATCCCCTGCACGTGATGATAATCGTCGCGCGTGTTGATGACTTCGTCCGGCGTGGCGCCTCCCGAAAAAATTTCCCCTTCCGCGTCGAGATTTTTTTCCGTGTAGAATTCCGCCCGCGCGCTGTCTTCCACGTGCCAGCCGCTCCAATCGTTCGTCGCGTCGAATTTCAAAATATGCGTCCGTTCGTCCACAGCCTGTGTTGCCGGGAAAATATTCTTCCCGTTCGCGTAACCCCAATCCAGCGTGGACTCCGTCCCGTCGCGGTAATCGTATTCGTAGCCGATGGCCAATTGCGGCCCATGCGGCAAACTCAGTCCCAAATCCACCCACGCCCGCCCGTTATCGAGATACAAATTCCCATCCGTCGCAAAGCCCGCCGGCGTCACCGTCGGGTCAAATCCTCCGTCGTCGCCATAATATTTGCGCCAGTGATCGAACCCCGCCCGCACAAATCCCACGTCCGTTTTTTCCAGCGCCAGGTTCACGCTGATGTCCTGCTGCGGCGCCAGCACATGGCCGTCGATGGTCAATTTTTCGTTCGGCCCGAATTGTTCCGCGTACGAAAATTTCTCCAGCCCGCCGGAAACGCCATCGGTCGTCTCTTCCAATTCCCGAAATTTCCCCTTGTTCCCCTGCACGCCAATCCCGCCCGCCACCGGCGCCACCACCAGACTCGTCGCCGGCCCGCCATTTGTGCTCCATCTCGCCCCCTGGTCGATCCACGCCCGCAGCAGCCCGATTTGTTTCGGCGTCAGCGGTTCGCCCTTTCCCTCCGGCGGCATTTCCATGTCTTCGACCGCGCCGGCAACATAATGGATGAGCAGGCTCCCCGCGCTGTTTCCCGGCACGATGTCATTTGTATTTTTCTCGCCGCCCGCCAGCGCCGAGGCGCGATTGTCCAGTCGGAAATGGCTTTTTGGTTTTTCCGGCCCGTGGCAGCGCAGGCAGGAATTTTGGAAAATCGGCCCAATATCCCGCGCAAAATCAATTCGCCCGCCCGCCGCCGGCGGCAGCGGTTTTTCCTCCGCGTCCAACGTCCCCGCGAATCCCCACGCCACCGCCAGCGCAAAAAAAATGGGCGACGCGCGTTTCATCAATATCGCAGCCGCGGATCGACATTGCTCCCATGCACCGCGACGTGGCATCCCGCCGTCCAGCAAGTCCCCATCCGCAGAAAACCGGTGTGGTCCGTGTTGCCGATGTAAATGCTCCCCCGCACCGCCGCGTTTTGGGTTTGCGCATGGCAACGCAGGCAAAGATTCGGGTCGCTCTCCGTGAGCATTTTCGTATTGATCGACCCATGCGGCTCGTGGCACGTGACGCATCCTTCGCGCAACGCATCATGCTCGAACACGAATGGCCGCGTCTGGGCGCGATGACATTGCGCGCAACTCTCGTCGCGCCGCGCCATCGCCAGTCCGCCCGCGGGCTTCATGATGTCCATCCCGTGTGGGTCGTGGCATTGCACGCAATTCATCCGCCCTTCCAAAACTTCGTGGTGCTGCGGCAAATGAAATTGGGCTTCAATGTCCAAATGGCACTGGAGGCACGCCGCCGGGTCCTTGCGCGGATTGATGATGAACCGCTCGCCGCCAGACCCCGCGCTGGCAATGTGTTTGCTTCCGGGGCCGTGGCAGGATTCGCACCCGGTCGCCCCCGCCATCGCCGCGCTTTCCGTGTGAAGCCGCGCGTGCGGGCTGGCCGCGAATTTCCGCACGATCTCCGCGTGGCAATCCGCGCAGGCGTGATTGCCCACGAAGCTCGCGCCCGGAATTTCCAATGGCGCGACCACATCCGGCGTCTCCGTGGAGCAGGAAATCAGCAGCAAAGCGGCTGATGCCAAAAATCCCAGAGACACCGCCACTGCCAGTCGGGCATTCATTTGCGTGGGCGCCAAGGCACTCTTCGCTCTTATTTTACAAAGCTGGGAGGTGCTTGAGGTGAAACTGGTTCCCAAAATTCTCGAAAAAGTTTTGGGTGAAAACGATTCGGCGGCCCGGGATGGAAATCCCGAACCGCCGTCGCGTTCTGAAACTACTGCCCGGACTACTTATTGGACCAACCGGAAGAACACATTGGTCTGCGTTGGATCAATCGTAATCGTCTCGCTGGTAGTCCCCGTTGATCCCGCGTACGGGAACCAATCATCCGGGTTCCCGATGTCCGTCGAATTGGTTTCCAGCGTATAACCCAGGTAAGGCGCCGGCCATCCGATGGTTAGCTGGCTCCCGGTTTGGCTCACCGACACCGTGATCGGCGTCGAACTGACGATGGTCAACGCCGTCGCGTTCCCCGCCGCCTGCACAAACACATAATTACTCGCCGTCAGCCCCGAACCGGTAATCGGGTAACTCCCCACCGGCGTCGTCGGCGTATTTGTGCCCGTGAACGCAAGCGTCCCGGCCGTCGCGCTCAACAGCGTATCGCCGCCCACAAAGCCCGTCACCGTGCCAACGAAGTTGGTCGTCGTGGAGCCGTAATTCAGGTTCGTGTCGGTTGCGACGTAGGTCAGGGTCGCCGGCAAAATGTCGGCGCTGAGCGTCGGCTGTGTCAGGCTGTAATTCGTGTAATCCCCGCCCGTCAGCGTCAAGCCGGTCACCGTCACCGAGATGTTCGTGCCGGCATTTGTGCTCGCAAAAACGGCCCCGTAACCATTGGTGGCCAGCGTCACGCTGCTGGAATCCGACCCAACCAACCCGCTCAAAACCACCGTGTTCGCCAAACTCAGGGTCGCGGTGTTTGTGCCGTCATAGACCTTATTATTCGCGGTCACTCCCGAGGCAATCGTCACTCCGACAGCGGTAATGCTCGCCGTCGTCGAGGTCGTAGTGCTGGACAAAACATAGTCGCCCGCCGAAGACCCGCTCAACGCCAGCCCCGTGATCGTCACGGTCTTTCCGCTGCCCACATTCGGGTCCGAATAATTCGCGACGCCGCTGCTGCCAAGATTAACCGTGCTCAAGGTGTCCCCGTTGACAAACCCGCTCAGCGACCGGCTCGTAATCAGCGCGGACGTGTTGCCGTCGTAAGGCTTGCTGCCCTGCACCGTCACGGTGGGCGTCAGCGTCACCTGGCTTACTACCTGGCTCAGCGGCTGGCTGGTGCTCGGCCCCAAATTGGCATCCCCGCCATAAGCAGCCGTCACCGAATAGGTGCCAGCCGGCAGGGTCGCAATGGCCAAAGTGGCCGCGCCGCCGGTGAGGGCGTTCGTTGAAATCGGGGTCCCGTTCGTGGAAAACACAACTGTCTCCGCGTCGGGCGGTGTCGGGCTTACGCTGGCCGTGATGCTAATCGGGCTGCCGTAAGGTGTCGCCGCGCCGCCGGACAACGTGGTCGTGGTTGTATTGACGACCGTCAGCACAAAGGTCCCGCCGCTGATCGTTATCGTCCCGGTCATTCCCGCGCCGATGGCTGTTCCGCTCACCGATCCAAACGTCCCGCTCACATTGCCGCTGATGATGCCGTTAAAACTCCCAACGGCCAGCGCCGGTCCGTCGATGATAATCGCATTGCCGTCGAACACCAGGGTCCCTTGCGAGATGGTCAGCGCGGGAGCCGTACCGTTGTAGTTCAAGGTAATCGGCATCGAACCAAAACTCACGGTGCCGCCCGGCGCGCCGTTGATGGTTGCCGCCGCGTCGCCGCTGCCGGTGAAGGATGTGCCGCCCATCGTGTACGAGCCGGAATTCAATCCGGACACATCCAGCGTTCCACCGGAATTGATCGTCATGCTGGAATTCGCCAGCGAACCGACGCCCGTCAACGCCAGCGTCCCTCCGTTAATGATGGTGCTGCCGGAGAACGTATTGACGTTCGTCAGGGTCAATGTGCCGGTGCCGTCCTGATTCAGCGTGCCGGTGCCAGAAATGACTCCGCCGATTGTCTGCGTCGCCGTACTGTTGTAAGTGAATACGCCGTTGTTGGTGATCGCGTTCGACGCCGCCGGGCTTATTCCGCCTCCGGCGCTGATGATCAGCGTGCCGGCGCTGAGATTGACGCCGCCGGTGAAGGTGTTGGAAGCCGCCAATTCCATCGTGCCGGCTCCTGTCTTTACAATCCCGCATATTTCGCTGCTGTAGTTCTCAATAAGCGCGGTAACCAGCAAATCGACTCCCGGCGTCGCGCCGCCCGTCACATTCCCTTGCGCCACGTTGAAGAGGGTTGCGCCGGTCGCCTGGTTGTTCTGTTGAAGGCTGATCGACCCCGGGATGATCGACGCGGTCGAAGTCGCCGCAAGCGTCGTCACGATCGAAGGCGCCCCCGCGCCAGACAAGGAATACTCCCCGCTGCTGCCGGAGTTGCCAGTGTCCCGCGTCAACGTGCCGCCCATGAAGGTCAAATTGGGCAGCGTGATGCGGTAATTCGAAGTGTTGGTGTCCGTCACCGTCCCGCCGAAGATGTAAATCGTCCCAGGCGCCGCGTTCGGATAAGTTCCAAAAGCGTCCGTGCCAAGTCCCACCAGCGTCGCGCCGGCGTTGACGACCACGTTGGATGCCGTGGTTGCCCCGATATTTTTCGCAACGCCACCCAGGGGCGTCGTTCCGCTGCCCGTGCTCGCGACTTGCAGCGTCCCATTATTCACGGTCACTCCGCCCGAGAACGTGTTGGCTGTCGCCAGCGTCAAGGTCCCTGGGCCGTTATTGGTGACAGAGCCGCTGCCGGAAATTAAATTCCCCACCGTCGGGCTGTCGCTGCGGTCAAAGGTCAATCCGCCATTGTCCACCACCGCGCCCACCGGCAAATTGCCGTTGGCGTCGTTATTGCCCGATTGCACATTGGCGCCGCCGCCGATCGTCAGGGTGCCTGGAAGGGTATTCGGCTGGTCCAGCAACAGCATGCCTTGCCCGGCGACGATTCCGCCGATGAAACTATCGCCACTGTCCGTGTAGGTCAGGCTGGCCGTGCCTTCCTTGGTCAAAGTGGTCGGACCCGTGATCGCTCCGCCGCCGCTGCTAAACACGTAGTTCAGCGAGTTGTTGGAAACCAGGATCGTCGTGGGCGAAACCGTTGCCGCCACCGACACGTTGCCGGTTGCCGCCGTATCGTCGAATTGCACAAGGTCCGGGTTCGCGTAAGCCGTTGTCCCGCCATCCCAGTTCAATGTCGTCAAGTCCCAGTCGCCGTTGATGGTTCCCGACCACACCAAAAGCGGCGGCGGGGTGTAAGTCACCTGCAAATCGATTCTCTGTGCAGCCGTATTGTCGATCAAACCACCGGAGGTGTAATCGAGCGGGAGCGAACCCAGTACCAAGCCCGCAATGGGATCGGCCCCGGTGTAACTGATCAGCGGGAAGGTCAGCGTGCCGGAAACGTAAGGCGTGCTGCCGACATTCGCAATCGTGTCAAACGTAATCGTCGCCGTCGAACTGGGCATGAAGGTGATGTTGGTGGCGACGATATTTGTTGGCAGTGTGCTGCCGAGACCGTTGAGGTTGAGGTGAATCGTCGCGTTGCTCAGGTTCAACTGCGAGACCGCCGCGCCAGGCGCGCCCAACTGGTTGGTCACGTAAAGCGAACCGCTCATCAGGTTGATGATGCTGTTGCTTGCCGTTGCGCCGCAGACGATGGAATTTGCCATCACAGTGCCGTTGGTCACGTTGAGCGTTCCGGTGGCGTTGGTCGGCGTGGCGTTTTGCCCGATGATCAAGCTGCCGCTGATGCTCAATGTCCCGCTGGTTTCCATCGCCTCGTTGGTCGAGACGTTGATCGTTCCTGTCCCTTCTTTGCCCGCGGTATTGGCCGCCGGCTGGTAGCCCAGGTAGCATGTCGTGGCCGAGATTGTCCCGGCGCTGAAGCTCAGCACGCCGATGCAGTCGCCGGCGCCCCCCGAGTTGGAGCCGGCCCGACCGACGTTCAGGGTCGCAATCGTCGCATTGACGAGGCCCCCGAGGAAGTTGTCCGTTCCGTTGCAGCTATCAGTCCCGGAGTTTGCCGCCGCGTCGCCTACGCTGAAGATGGATACGGCGTTGGCGCTATTTCCTTTGAACGTCACCGTGGGCGGGTCGATGGGCGAGTTCAGGTTCGGCAAATTCGGGTTAAACGCGATCGTTGCCGGGTTTGGTTTTTCACGCGCGGTGAATATGGTGTCAGCCGAGATGGTGTTGTTTTGGCCCAGGTACAAATAGATGTTGGTGCCGTTGCTGCTGCTGCTGTCGCCCACCACGAACGCCGCCACACCGGCGGTGCTGCTGGTTTCGCTGGTGTTGGTTGAAAACACGGCCGTGATATTATTGGTCGCCGCCAAATACATCACACCGCCCGGGTAATTGACGTTCCCCTCGGTGTCAGAACAGGCAACCCAGAACTGGCTGACGTTTGCGTTGAAATAACCCAATCCCGACAAATCGAGAATCGCCGACGCGTTTTTGGCGGTCGATGATCCTTCCGTCACCCAAACCCGGGCGCTCGTGTTGCTGACGTTCAATGTCGCCGTAGGCCCGCCGATGGTCACAAACGCGTCGGCCGGTTCGCCGAAATCGATGTTTGCCACGCCGCTGCCGACCGTCAGTCCGCCGGTTCCCGTGATGTTCAAGGTGGTGGCGCCGGGGAGCAGGATGTTTTGCCAGTTGTTCGCGGGATTGACGTTCGTGAAGGTCAGCGAACTGATCGTGCCGCCGAACCCGGCATCGACCACACTGTTGTAAAGCGCGCCATTGACCGTTCCGGTAAGCCCCTTGCCCAGCCCAAACGGTGAACCGCCCACCCCTGCGTTGGTGTTGAATACCACCGCCGTTGCGGAACCAGGGAAATCGTTCAGACTCCAGTTGGCCGGTGTGGACCAGTTGGTGTTGGGTCCCCCGCCAAGCCACACGTCGGTGTCCGCGCCTTCCGCCGTCACCGTCAGGGCCGTCGCGTTGGCCGCCGCCTGCGCGAAGGTGTAATTCGCCGCCGACAACCCCGATCCGTTGATCGCATAACTGCCCGCCGGGCTGTCCAGCGCCGCCGGGCTTGAAAACACGAGCGTGCCGGTCGTCGCGCTGTCCTGGTTGTCGCCATTGACGAAGCCGCCGACGGTGCCGCTAAACGTCGGGTTGGGCGCGCCGTACTCGCGGGTCGCCGGGTTCGCCGTGTAAGTCAGCGGCGCCGGCCCGACCGTCAGGGCCGCCGCATTGCCCGCCGCTTGTTGGAAAACATAATTCGCCGCCGAAAGCCCCGACCCGGTGATTGCATAACCGCCAACTGGACTCGCGGAGGTCGCCAGGGTCGTAAATGCCAGCGTGCCGGTCGTTGCGCTGCCCTGGGTGTCGCCATTGACGAAGCCCGTCACGGTTCCCGTCAGGCTTGGGGTGGCTCCTCCATAAACCTGGTTCGCCGCGGTGGCCACGTAAGTCAGCGTCGCCGGCCCGATCGTCAGCGCCGTGGCGTTGCCCGCCGCCTGCGCAAAAACGTAATTGCTCGCCGTCAGCCCGGACCCGGTGATCGGGTAACTGCCCGGCGCACTGTTCGTCGTCGTCGTGCTCGTAAACAGCGCCGTCCCCGCCGTCGCGCTGGACAAATTGTCGCTATACGCAAAGCCGGATACAGTGCCGGCAAAGCTCGTATTGGCGGTCCCGTAAGGTTGCCCCGCCGGTGTCGCCGTATAGGTCAGCGTCGCCTGGTTGATGACTCCCGCCAGAGTCGGCTCAACAAGGCTGTAATTGGCAGCCGCGCTTCCGGAGAGGCTCAACCCTGTCACCGTCACCGGCACATCGGAGCTGGCGTTAGTCTCGGTAAACGCCGCCGTGTACCCATTGGTGTCCAATTCCACATTCCCCACGTCGCCGGCGATAACCCCCGCCAGCACCACGTTGTTCGAACTCAAGCTCGCCGCATCAAGTCCGCTTAACGAGCCAAACGTTACTGGATTGACCGTCAACCCGGAGGTAACCGTCACAGTCGCCTGAGTGATCGTCAAAGTGGTGCTCGAATCCGTTGCGGGTGCGAACGCCCCGGCCTGTGCCGAGGTGTAAGTCACGGTATAAGGCGTCACGCTGACCGGAATGCCCGTCGTGTTGTAAGTAATGCTAAACGCCCCCGCCGCGCCGGAAATCGCCCCGCTTCCCAGGACCCCATCGACAGTCGCCGTAATCGCCGTGCCGCTTGCCGGATAGGTCGGCCCTGGTCCGCTGAGAGTGCCTGTCAGCGTCACCGAACTTCCATACGCGGCGCTGCGGCTGCTCAAATTGGAGAACACCGGAGTATCCGTATTGGTCACCGTTCCGCCCGCCCCAGTAATGGTGTAATTAGGAACTCCGGCGGTGCCCGCGAATGTCACGGACGCGCTGCCGGTAAACTCCGCGATCCGGTTGTGCGCGGTATCGGCGACATAGATGTTCCCACTGGCATCGACAGCAATGCCCGCCGGATTGGCCAGGCCGGTAAATGCAGGGGTCGAGACGGTTCCGCTCGCCAGTTTTTTGACGTTGGACCCGCCATAATTGACGACGTAGATATTGGAGGACACGTCCACCGCCACCGCCGTGGCGAAGTTCAATCCCGTGAACGGCACGATGGTCTGCACTCCGGTCGCGCTCAATTCCACGATGTTATTGCTGCCGGCGTTGGCCACATAGACGTCTCCGTTGGTATCGACTGCCACACCCGAGGGCAAATACAGCCCCGTGGTGCCGCTGAAGGCCAGCGTCGATTGAACGCCACTCGCCGAATACTCGACGACGCGGCTGTTCAACGTATCCGCCACAAACACATCATTGCTGACGTCCACCGCCACACTGACAGGATAATTAAGTCCCGTGATAGGCACATTGCTCTGCGTCCCCCCAAACGGCAATACCACCACCTCATTGAGGCTGGGGTCCGTCACATAAACGTCGCCGGCCGAATCCACAGCCACGCCTGCCGGAGACGACAGCCCGGTGAATCCCAGGACGGATTGGACTCCCAGAGACGATATTTCGTCCACCCTGTTATTGGCCGTGTCCGCCACATACACATTGAAGCTGGAATCCACCGCGGTGCCTGTGGGTGCATTAAACTCTGCACCCGCTCCCGTGCCGGTGCCGCTGCCCTGGCCGCCCACATTTCCCAACACCAGTGTGGCTGGAGAAGCGATGGTCTGAACTCCAGGATTGGCGCTGGCCAGAAGGCCAACCCCCAACACCACGTTCACCGGATCGCTGCCAACCACATTGGAAACCACCAAAGAGCCGGCCTTGACCCAGGGCGTCCCGTAAGGCTGCGCACCGGTAAGGCGAACCGACAGGTTCGTGATCGTCTGGTTG
>DATAXU010000220.1:0-6969 GCA_036272955.1 Verrucomicrobiia bacterium | reverse complement strand
TATTCAATGAATTTAGGGGGAGCGGACGCGGTAGAAGCGTTGCGAATAATTTGGCGCCTGCGGGTCGGTGAATTGGAAGATTCCCGAACCCACGGCCGATTCGACCGCAGGGCCGAGATTCAGCCACAGACTTATGGGCAGGGCGAGGTTGGTCGTCGCGAGGATCGTTTGAGTCATGCCGCTGTAGTTGGTGAAGCCGAACTGGAACGCGCCGTTCTCAAGCTCAGAGACGGCTGTCAGAGGGCCGGGACCGGCGGGATTAAAGACGCCTTCGACCGCCCCCAGATCCGGAGCCGGGCCGAGCACGCGCGGGAACCCGCGCTGGTCGGTGGTGAAGTCGGCGGCGGCTCCAGCATCAATGACTGGTGAGCCGGGCAGCGGGGGCATGGTTTGCGTCGGGCCGCCGTAGCTGGCGAGCGCCGCCAGGTGCGGGTTGCCGTTCGTTAGATTGGGCGCGCCGGTGAAGCTGCCGGAGAAGTTATCAGGCGTGTTTCCGGCCACGATGCAGTTGAACAAGGTGGTTGGCGTGTCTGAAGAGTCTTGGATGAAAATTGCGCCGCCCTGGCCGCTGGTTGCGGAGTTTCCAGAGAGGGTGCATTGGTCCAGCGCCAAGTCTCCGCCGCTAAATTGAATATCGCCGATGAAAATCGCGCCCCCCTGGCCGCCGGGGGCGGAATTGCCCGCTAGCGTGCATTGGTTCAAGGTCACGTTGCCGCCGTCATCGTTTGGGGCGTTGTAAATCGCGCCGCCCATTCCGTTCGGGGCGGAGTTGCCCACCAGCGAGCAGTTGGCCATGGTTAGTGAGGCGGAGGAATCGTTGTAAATCGCGCCGCCCAAAGTGGAATTGCCGTTGGTCAGAGTGAGCGAGTTCAGGGTGATGCTGCCAAACGGGTTTATGTAGAAGATACGCGAGGCTTGGTTGCCGTTGATTTGAAGGCCGCCCGGCAATGCTGAGGCGTCAATGGTCAGATGGCCGTACGACTCGATCTGGCCGGTGGAATACTGAACGGGCGCGCCTATCAGCGTGATTTCACCATTGGTGAGCAGAATGGTCTGGCCGGAGAGATTCGGGGCAAAGGTGATGGTGGCGTTGTTCGTGGCGTAAGTGGTCGCATCGCGCAGCGAACCGACGCCGGAATCGGCGTTGGTCGTGACGATTGGGCTGGCTTCGTATTCCACCGCCCCAATGTCTGACGCAGGGCCGACGATGCGCGGGAAACCGCGTTGGTCTAAGATGAAGCTGGTTCCAGTGGTGCAGGCGTCGATGGCGGGCGATCCAGCCAGCGGCATCATGGTTGGCGTGGGACCGCCGTTGTAAGCCAAGGCGCCCAGCAAAGGGTCGCCTGATGTGAGATTTTGAGCCTGGTCGAAGCCGCCGCTATAAATGTCAATATCACCCCCGTTGTTTCCCGCCACGATTGAGTTGATCACCCTCAGCGTGCCGGCTCTGTTAATAATTCCGCCGGGCGCTCCAGTATTACTGGAGATCGTGCTTTGCAGTACAACTACCGTGCCTTGGTCATTATTAATAGCGCCGCCCCAGGTACCCTCATAGGCGCCGGTAGCCGAATTTCCCGCGAGCGTGCACTGATTTACAGTCACCAACCCCTCGAAGTTGAGAATGCCGCCGCCGCCCGCATCGGCTTGATTCGCCAAATTTCCCGCCAGCGTGCATTCGTTCAGGGTGAGCGTGCCGATATTACGAATTCCGCCACCGCCGCCGTTGCCGCCGCCGTTGTCGATGCCGTTGGTGATGGTCAGTGAGTTCAGCACCACCGTGCTGTCCACTTGGAAAATCCGGTTGCTGTGATTGCCATTGAGCGTAATCCCGCCTGGCAGCGACGAAGCGTCAATCGTGCAGTTGATGGGAAGTTCGATTTGGCCGTTGGTGAGGAGGATCGTCTTGCCGGAAAGACTTGCATCAAAAGTCACGGTAACCGCGGAGATGGAGTAAGCAAGGAGATGACGCAGGGAACCCAGCCCGCCGTCGGCGGCAGTGGTGACCACATTGGTCCCTGCGTATAAGAATTCCGCCGCGCCCAAGTCGGGGGCCGGACCGACGATACGCGGGAAACCGCGTTGGTCGGTAGTTAGCGTCGTGGGACCACCGGCATCAATGGCCGGAGAGCCGGGCAGCGGCGGCATCGTCTGCATCGGGCCGCCGTAATTGCCCAGAGGGGAAAGCATCGGGGCGCTGGTCAGCGGGGCCGGACCGGTCGGGGTCCCGCTGCCGCCCACAAATTGCACAAGGTTGGAAGATGAATAGGTCAACGCACCCGCCGCGATTTCAACGTCCGTGTTAAGGCCCGAGCCTTGCGGCGCAGAATTTCCCGCGATGATGCTGTTGCTGACAGTGACCATGGCGTTGCCAATCCAAAGTCCCCCGCCGCCATAGAAACCCGAATTGCCTGAAATGGTGCATTGTGAAATGGTGGTTGTGCCCCGGCATTCCATCGCCCCGCCGTAACTGGCGGAATTGCCGGCCAAGGTGCATTCAATCAACGTCATGGCCCCATCATTGACCAGCGCTCCGCCCTCCACTGCGGAATTGCCGCTCAAGGTGCAGCGGGTCACGGTCACGCTGCTGGCCGCCGCGCCATAAACAGCGCCGCCGTCATACTGGTTGCCGTTCGTCATCGTCAGGCCCGTCAGCGAAACGGTCGCGCCACCGCCGACACTGAAAATGCCCCCACCATTGTAACCCGACAAGGTCAGGCCGCCCGGCATCGCCGAGGCGTCAATCGTCACGTTGGTTTGGAGCAGGATGGCGCCGTTGGTGAAAACAATCGTCTGGCCGGCAAGATTGCCCGCCAAGGTGATTACGCCCCCGGCATAAACGGCCTTTCGCAAGGAGCCGGGGCCCGAATCATTCGTGGTCGTGACCACGGGAGAGGCGCTGTCAAAGGCCACCCCGCCCAGAGTCGCAGCGCCATACGGACCGCCCGTGCCGCGGACAAGGAAGACATCCCCCGACTCTGGGCCCTGAATGTCAAAGAAAACCCAGTCCGGCGTCCGGTCGTTGAATGAAGATGAAATTGTCGCTACCTGGCCAGTGACCGCCCCGGCTCCGTTGGCGAGCAGCAATTCCAGGCTGGCGGCATTATACCCTGCGTCGTCCAGATTATCCACCATCAGGCCAACTCGCAGGATATTGGGAACTGCATTGGTGCTGATCTCGAAAGAGAACAAGTCGGCGCTCGAACCGGATCCCGGGAAAGGATTCATGGTCCCGGTGCCGAACAAGCTGCCCGGATGAGTCGGGTCGTCCACGGAAGCGTAGTTCGGATCTCCCGGAGAAGTGCTCGTAAGAATCGTCGCCTGGCTGATGTAGGCGGGCAACACGGGCGGAAGGTTTACGAGATAATAACCATCCGAGCCCAGGATATTGTCCCCATCAATATCCAGCGGCTTGGAGACAGAAGGAGTGCGCCAGCCGGAACCGAGGTCTTGCTGGACGCCGGCATATTGAATATTCAATAAAGGCGCGCCGGGGGTCAGCCAGCCCGGATTGTTGACCAAAGCGCCATTTGACGCTCCCGAGGCCACAGCGCTGTTCGTCGCCGTACTGCCGCTACCGTCGTTGAAACGATAGTAGGCATAGAGGCCAGACTCGCTGCCGGAGAGGCTGACGTGGTCGGCCTGAACCTCGGCCGCGCTCAAGGCCCGGTTCCAGATCTGCACCTCATCGAGCATTCCGTTAAACCTGCGACCGGAGCCGTTTCCGGCCAAGGCTACCGCCGTTCCCAACATGTAATAACCGCCGGAACTGGGGTCAATGAACGACCCTGTCAGAGCGCCATTGACGTAAAAGCTGACGAGATTATTAGAGCCGAGGGTCACGGCGATATGGGTCCAAGTGTTCAGCGGCACCGGACAGGGACTGAGCTGGCCGTCAAAATGGCCGCAGGCGCCCAATTCAAAATATTGCGGATCGGTGTTGTTGGCCGTGGAAGAGTGAATCATGAATTCGATCGAACCGCCGCACGTTTGGGCTGAGAGAATGCCAATGGGCAAATTGTAGGATCCGCCCTGATTCAAATAAACCCAGGCGCTGATGGTGTAATTGGTCGCCGGCGGATTGGTCAGCGAGAGGCTGACGTAGCTGGTGCCGTTGAAGGCGAGGGCATAGTTGGTGGACTGCGCCACCGCACCGCGCGGAACGAAGGCGGCAACACATAGGAACAGCATCCAGGCAATGCGAACCATCCAGGGGGGATTGAATTTTTTCATGGTTGAGTTGGCCGCTGGTTGGTAACAGAAAAACTTTAGCGGCGCAAGTTTTTCCTGTAAATTATAGTGTGGAACCTTGTAGAAAGACGAGGGACGCTCTTTGGCGAGCGTGGGCAAACAGAATCCCGCGGCGAATTCAAAGAATCGAAAAGGAAAAATCGGCTTAATCTTTACTGCACTGATTTGCAAGCCGTTGAGTATCAATTGGAGCGGGTGAAGGGAATCGAACCCGAAAACCCGCAAGCGCAATCCTCTGACAATCATCCCGTTAAGTCAATCGGCGGAACTGGCTATACACGAATACGCGCACAGATTCAGGGCAATGATGGGCGCGATTTGTCGCACGTAGTCGAGGCATGGCCGGGACTGCCCGCCGCGTTCAAAGCGGCTATCTTGGCGATTGTCAATTCAACGCATCGTTCCGGGGAGGTTTCTTGAAAAACCACCCAACTGCCAAACAACCAGCCCTTGCCTCCACGGGTAAAGGGGCAAGCCTGTTGTTCCAAAAAAACCAATCCAGGGCCAAGGGGCATCTCAATTATTTTCGCATCGGACTTGGCCAGCCTGTTGCGCAACTAACCGGCCATTCTGCCCGCTCGTCCGGCGTGGATGGAAAAATCGAAGGACTAATCGTTGTGAACCTCAACGGCGAAGGTCGTGGCGTCGCCTGTCGCGCAGTTAAGCCAAATGGAAAAACATGAAACAAGCAGAAGCAGTTAATCAGTTCTTGGCGGGCCGCCGTGTGGCCATCGCCAAGTTTGTGGCGCATCGCTACAAAGAAGTTCAGAACAAGGCAAAGAAGGTCGTCGGTATTGTGAACCTTTACGAAGTTCAATGCGCCGACGGGAAGGCACCGACGGTTCAAACCTGGTGCCCTCGCAGCGTCCAGACGGTCGAACAAGCCACCGCGCAATCCCCATGCACGTTCAAAGAAGGGCAAAAGCTAGTGATCGAATTCGACCTGATGGAACCGAACACGTTTGACGCCAAGAACGGCGTCATGATTCGGGCGGTTTCGACGCTGCCCTTGGAGTAGTGGTAACGCGGCCACACATGGCGGCCTCGTGGGAAAAGGGCAAGTGGCCGGGATGCACCCGCTTTAGCGGGTGCGCCCGGCCATTGCCCCATCCTTGTCCGAGAGGTGTGTACACAGTGGGAGCAAATAAGGTGAAGTATGAACAACGCGAGGAATCTTGAACCGGAAATGCGGCTGAGAGTCGCGCAGTTGCATGTTGAAATGGGTGATTGGGTTCACTCGTTGGCCCCGTGGCAGGTCATCTCGCACCTGACGTTTGCCTGGGAAGCGTCCATTTGGTCGGGTGCCCGGTGTTACGAGAAATTCATGCGAAGCGAGTTGCGCGGCGTCTCCTATTTCTACGCGCTGGAACAGAATCCGGGCCGTGACGGCTACCACGTCCATGCGTTGTGGGTGGATTGTAAAAACATGCGGCGGACGGATATTTGGCGGACCTGGTTTGGGCGGTACGGTCGTGCGCGGATTGAGCCGGTGAACAGTCGGGATGATGTGGCCGATTATTGCGCCAAATATGTCACCAAGGAAAATTCGTGGTGGAATGTAAAGCTGCTCAGTCACCGGCACCCTCAATTCGCAACGAATTTCATACTTTCGCAGGCTCCGTAGTCGCAATGAGGACGGGTCCCGTCGTCAGCCGGGTTGCTTGAAGATGAACTATGCCCCGGTGGAATCGCCGCAAAACAGGTTGGTGGCAGTCCTGCCTCAAACCGTGTCCAGCGGACTCGTCACACTCATCGCCTCGGCGTGCAAATACCCCATGGTAGTCTCCAGCGACTGGTGGCCCATGGCGCTTTGGATGGCCCGCGGATTGGCCCCACGATTAAGGCAATGCGTTGCATACGCATGGCGCAGTTCATGGGGCAAGATGAATAATCCGGCTTTCTGGCAGGCGGTTCGAACGGCGCGTTGGACGTGAGCCTCGTGCAACCGCCACCGTACAAGCCTGCCCGTTCGAGGATCAAGACAGGATTTGCTTGCTGGAAAAAGCCAGGCCCAATGCCAGTCGAATTGCGCCCCCGGATACTTGCGCGCCAGTTGGTGCGGCAGGGCGACTGGAACCTTGTCCCGTTGATCGCGCCGCCACACGGCTTGCGCCGCTTGGACTTGCTCACGCAAGTCCTCCAGCGCCGAACACGGAATGGCGACAACGCGGTCTTTGCCCCCTTTGGCTGCGCGGATGATCAACTGGGCGGCCTCCAGGTTGACGTCCTTGATCCGCAGATTGAGCGGCTCGCTCACGCGCAGGCCGCAACCGTAGAGCAGCCGCACGGCCAGGCTTGTGGCAAAAGCGGCGTCGCTCTGGACGGTTTTAAGTAACTGCCGGGTTTCTTCGGGTGTCGGGGCGTGGCGAATCTGGGCTGGCCGTCTGGCCCGCAGCGCTTGGACGTTCTTCAACTCCATCCCCAGGGCCTCTTTGTAGAAAAAGATGATTGCATTGAATGCTTGATTCTGGGTGCTGGCGGCGACATCCTTTTGGGCCAGGACGGTCAAAAACCGTTCCAGTTTATGTTCACTTGGCAAATGCAAGGGCAGCCCTTTAAGGAAGTCGCAATATCGCCTGAGCCAAGCGCAGTAAGTGCGCTCGGTCGCAAGCGCAAGATGTTTGCGTCGAACAACTTCCGTAAGCCGCCACACCGCTTCCTCGGTATTCATTTGGCCATTGTAATACACGAACAACCTGTTGTATATTAATTGTTAGGCAT
>DATAXU010000219.1:0-17872 GCA_036272955.1 Verrucomicrobiia bacterium | reverse complement strand
GTGACCTGCACCAATGGGCGGGCGAGCCGGCCCTTTCACAGTGAGGCGCTGAAGGTGTTCGCATTTCGCAAGACGGCGGAGGGTTATTATGCGGAGAATTCGCTGATGGACATTACGTCTTCAGTGAAAACCACGGGAAGCGATGGCGCGGGTGTGACGCTGGAAATTGCCGCGCCGACGAAGCTCGCGGGATATACCGCTTACATACTGACGGCTCATTACTACGACTATCCGGATTTATTCAATGACGTCATGGCGGCGAAATTCCGGGAGGCGTTGACGCATTACGCGGACATTCCCTTCGACGGCACGGCGCTCGACGAGTTCGGTTACATGATGGTGACGCGACATGTCGATACTCCGTTTCGCGACCGGTTTTATGGGCGGGCGTTTGCGGCTGAATTCGCGCGGCGCACGGGCACGCCGTTGGAGCGCGCGCTGTTCGACATGCGGTATGCGCCGGAAGGAAAACCGGAAACGCGAATCCGGGCCATCAACGAGTATTTCGATGTGATGCGCGACGGGCCGATGCGGGTGGAGCAGGCGTTTTACAAAATGTCGAAGGAGATTTTTGGGCCGAACACTTTTGCGGGAATCCACAACACCTTTCACAATTACATGAGGACCGATGATCTTTGGCGGGTCGGTTTCAATTGGTGGACGGTTCCGCGCGAATACGGGCAGAGCGACGAAGATTGGCCGATGCCGCAACGGATGGGGTTGATCATGGCGCATCCCGAACCAGTGACGTACGACCAGCATTACAGCCGCAGCCTGAATAGCTTTTTGCAGAAGGCGTTTCGCGACGCGCGGTTCGGCGGGCGCACGGATTACCACGGGTGGAACGATAACGATGGGCGGTGGGGCATCAACCTGGCCGATACAAAAAAATGCGCGGACATTCGCAGCGTCGAATCAAAAATCCGGCTGCTGAACCAGTTCGATCCCGCCGCGCCGAAGCTTTCGGTGCTGGTCGTTTTTGGAATGCCAGCGCTCATCAACTGGTTCCCGGACGAGGCGGCGCGTTCGGTTTGGGACATCAACGGCAAGCTCGGAATCGAGGAAAAGGCGCTGGCGGTTTGGCGGGCGGGTTATCCTTGTGCGCTGCTGCCGAGCGATTTGATCGACACAGGGCGGATCACGTTTGACGCGGAGGGACACCCGGTCGTCAACGGGCATCGCTTTGATTGTTTGGTGTTTCTCGATCCGCAATATGCGAAGGAACCGACGTTGCGGTTTCTTGAAGGGTTCACGCAACACGGCGGCAAACTGATGATCGAGGGAAGCGCGGACCGGGATTTCGATGGGAACGACATCAGCGGGCGGTTTCAGAAAATCGAGGCGCTTGCGACGGCGCGGGCATTCGATGTGTCGCAGATTTCCGGGTTGGGCGCGCGGACCAATTCGCTGCCCAACGGCGCGGTGATGGAGGATGGGGCGGTCGTTTTTGCGAATTACCCATCGTGGCGAAAGGACCGGGCGCAGCCGTTTGAGGTGAGTTTGAACGGGCACCAATTCTCTGGAAGCTACGTGGGCGTCTGCGCGTTGAAATCAGACCAACACGGGGAATTGGAAAAATTTGCGTGCGGCGGGTTCTCTGAATTGCGCCGGGATGGAACTGTTCTATTTTCGCTGCATTCTCCGGGTGACATTGTCATCAGACGGAATGACACGGGGGGCTATGACGCGATCATTGTGGGTTCCGAAACCAATACCCTTCAGGGGTTTTGACGGAACCGGCGCATCGCGCTTTCGTCCTCGGCCATCCAATCGAACCGTTGCTGCTCGTGCGAGAGGGCTTGCGAATCAGGCAGGGGACTCCCGTGGGCCTGAAGGCTGGCAGCCACATAGAGCAGCAAATGCTGCTTTTCGCTTGAGGGCAAGGCATCAACGGCGGCCTCGATTTCCGCAAGGGTGGTCATGGTTTGCAGCATAACATATCCCTTGCGGTCCGACAAGGGAAACAAGTCCGACGGCGAAATTTTTTTTGCATACCTTTAGCAACCCCTCGAAACGAAAATCGTTTCGGGAGCGAATGCTAAAGGCTCGCTTTCAGCGGAATCTCGTGGGCGCAAGGCTGATCGATGGGGGCCTCGGGCTTGCGTTCGTTGCGCGTGACGAGGCTGTTGGCGAGGAGAAAGGCCTCGACTTCCTCGCCGCTGATATCGGGCAACATGCGGCCGTTGACCTCGACACAGGGGCTGAGCATCTGGCCGCTTTTTTCGATCATTTCCTGGCGTTGATTGGGGTCGTTGATGATGTCGCGGTCCTCGAACGAGAGATCGTATTTGCGGAGGACGGCGCGGACCCCCTGGCTCCAGCCGCAGGAGGGTTTCAGATAAGCGATGATTTTGGGTTTGTCCATAATTCGATTTCAGTATGCCACAGAGTCGTGGATTTTCAATGTGATTCGGTTAATACGCGGCCTGGACGCCTTTGACGGAGCGTTTTTTCATCCACGGCATGAGGGAACGAAGGCGCTCGCCGACGCGTTCGATGTTGTGCTTTTGGCCGGCTTTGAGGAGGGCGTTGTATTTTTTGTAGCCGCCGTTGTATTCGTTGACCCAGCCCTTGGCGAATTTGCCGGATTGAATGTCCTTGAGCGCGGCCTTCATGCGTTTTTTGACGCTGGCGTCGATGATTTTGGGGCCGACACTGACGTCGCCCCATTTGGCGGTTTCGGAGATGGAGAAGCGCATGCCGCTGATGCCGGCCTCGTTCATCAAATCGACAATGAGCTTCAGCTCGTGCAGGCATTCGAAATAGGCCATTTCCGGCTGGTAACCGGCTTCGATGAGAGTCTCGTATCCGGCGATGATCAGCGCGGAAGCGCCGCCGCAGAGGACGGTCTGTTCGCCGAACAAATCCGTTTCCGTTTCTTCCTTGAAACTGGTCTGGATGACGCCGGCGCGAGTGCCGCCGATGCCTTTGGCCCAGGCGAGGGCGATTTTTTTGGAATTCTTGGAGGGGTCCTGGTAAATGCCGATCAAGGCGGGGACGCCTTTGCCCTCGGTGTATTGGCGGCGGACAATATGGCCGGGACCCTTGGGGGCGACCAGGATGACGTTCACATTCTTTGGCGGAACGACCGTCTTGAAATGAATCGAGAAGCCGTGGGAAAACAGGAGCGTCTTGCCCGCGGATAAATTCGGCGCGATGTCTTTTTCGTAAACGCGGGCCTGCTTGGTATCCGGGATGGCGACAAAAATGACGTCGGCGCGGCGCACGGCCTCGGCGGTGTTGACGACTTCAAAGCCGTGGGATTTGGCGACCGGGGCGGACTTGCTGCCTTCGTAAAGGCCGATGATGACCTCGCAGCCGCTGTCCTTGAGATTGAGGGCGTGGGCGTGGCCCTGGGAGCCAAAACCCAGGACGGCGAGGGTTTTGCCCTGAAGATTTTTGAGGTCGGCGTCCTTATCGGAATAGACTTTTGCTGGCATAAGAATTTGATGTGTTAGGTTTCGTTTTTAATTTTATTTTATTTGCGGGCCAGGGCGATCTTACCCGTGCGGGAAAGTTCGAGCACGCCAAAATGGCTCATTAACCGGAGGAACTTCTCGATTTTGCTGTCGTCGCCGGTGATTTCGATGGTGAGGCTTTTGGGCTGCACATCGACAATCTTGGCACGAAAAATATCGGTAATCTGCATGATTTCGGCGCGGGCCTTGGCATTGACGGCGACGCGGACGAGGACCAGCTCGCGATCGATGAACTCGGCGGCGCGGAAATCGTGGACCTCGATGACGTTGACGAGTTTATTGAGTTGCTTGACGATTTGATCGAGCGTGGCGTCATCGCCGCGTGTGACGATGGTCATGCGGGAAAGATCGGGATGATGGGTGGGGGCGACGTTGAGCGAGTCAATGTTGTAGCCGCGGCCGCTAAAGAGGCCGGCCACGCGCGTGAGCACGCCGAACTTATTTTCCACGAGCACAGAGATGGTATGTCTCATAAATAAAAACACCCGCGTCCTTCAAGGGACGGCGGGCGACCTTCAAGCCAAATGCCGCAGGCCGCGTCAGTCAACAACGACTACGCGAACAACCAGCGACAGAGTGGCCAGCACTTTCATTGCGCGAAAAGCTAGCAACGACTCCCCGGGAGGTCAACCCCCATTTTTATCAATTTTTGTCAAAAGAACGGATTGTGCGATTTCTCCCCGGCGACGGTGGTCAGTGGGCCGTGGCCGGGACAGATCAAGGTATCGGGCGGCAGGGAGAAAATTTGCTCGCGGACTTTCTGGCGGGCGAGGTCCCAGGATTGTTTGCCGCGGCCCATGGAGCCGGCAAAAATGGCGTCGCCGACAATGGCGACGTGAGGGGCGTCCTCCGACCAGCCGCCTATTATATATGTGACGCCTTCCTCGGCGTGGCCGGGTGTATCGCGGTTGGTGATGCGGAGGCTGCCGAGGTGGGTGAAATCGTTGGCGCGATTGCGGTGCTGCGGGGGGGCGGTTTTGGAACTGGTGTGGAGGTGGATTTTTGGAAATTTCGCGCGGATATCGCCCATGGCGGCAACGTGGTCGTCGTGCATGTGAGTGAGGAAAAGATGGCGCGGCTCGAGGCCGAATTCTTCGATCAATTTAAAAGCGGGGGCGGCGTCCCAGCCGGTGTCGAAGAAGGCGGCTTCGCGGGACATCTCGTCCCAAACCAGGAAAGAATTCACGGTAAGGTTGTTGGCGGTGGTGGAGATCACCCGCAGTTCGCGCCAGAGGGAAAGATCCGGAGTGGCGGGGAGCCAGCCTTTGGCGATGCCTTCGAGCTTGGCGGCGTTGAGGTTGATGGCGCCGGCGAGGGGCTGGAATTGGATGGGGCGGGGAGCATTGCCGGTTTCCTCCAACGCGGCGAACTCGGACTCGCTCAAGCCGGCGGCTTTGGCGGCGTCGGCGGAGGAGAGGCCGCTTGCGTCGCGGCCTTTGCGAATGATGTCGCCCAAATGGTCTTCCAAAATCATGGTAAAACTGAACACTGAAAATGCGGCATTAGCAAACCCTCGTTGCGATTTCGGCGGCCAAACGTTCCAGGAAGTGAGCGGGTTGGGCCTTGGCGCGTTCGAGATCGGTCAATTCCGTCAGGGCGCGCGCGTGGGCGAAGGCCTGGGCGTGTTTTGGAGAGGGGTCAATCCGGCCGGCGATCGCGATGCAGGGAACGCGGCGGCGGGCGCAGAGGGCGGCCATTTGACCGACGCCTTTTCCCATGTGAGTTTGCGAATCCAGCGCGCCTTCGCCTGTGACGACGATGTCGGATGCGGCGATGTGTTTTTCCAGTTTTGCGTAGCGCGCAAAGAGGTCGAAGCCGGATTCGAGCTTTGCGCCGACGAAAGCCGCGAGGCCAAAACCGAGACCGCCCGCGGCGCCGGCGCCGGGGAGATCGGCGCAGTCGATTCCGTGCTGGCGACGGAGCAGGAGGGCCATTTGCTTGAGGCAGTTTTCGGCCCAATCAAATTCGTACAAACCTTTTTGGGGGCCGTACACGCGAGAGCAGCCGCCGGGGCCGAGGAGGGGATTGCGGACATCGACGGCGACGAGGACATGCATTTTGAGGGCGGCGGGGGGGCGGCGAATCAGCGAAAGGTCCCGCAAGCGCCACCACTCTTCGAGATCGTTACCGGCGCTGTCAAGAAAACGCCAACCGAGCGCGCGAGCCAGGCCGAAGCCGCCGTCATTGGTGGCGCTGCCGCCGATTCCGATGAGACATTGGCGCGCGCCGGCGTTGGCGGCGGCCTTGAGAATTTTCGCCAGACCCGCGGTGTCGAGTTGGAAGGGATGAAACATTCCGGTGGGCAGGTCGGCGAGGCCGATGACTTTCGCGGATTCGACAATGGCCAGACGCGCGGCGCTTTGCCACCACCATACGGCGAGGCGGGGGCGATGGGCGGCGTCGAGCGTCCGAATTTTTCTGGCGCGAGCGTCGGTCAAGTCGCTGAGGACTTTTCCGAAACCGTCGCCGCCATCGCTCATGGGCAAGAGGCGGAGTGAATCGCCGCGTCGGGCGGAGCGCCAACCCCTTGCGATGGCGCGGGCGGCGTGATGCGCCGACAGCGAACCTTTGAATTTGTCGGGGGCAATCAGGACGCGCATTAGCGGGTGGACATGGGTGTCAAGCGCAACGATCTTAGATTGACAGGCTGCCAGCCGTCCTTGACGGGGCGGAGCGTGAGGGTCACCAGGCCGGAAGAGGGGATGTCAATGGAGCCGAATTTGGCGGATTTGAACTTTGTATAACTTCCGGTGGCGTGGGCGTCGGCGCGCAGGTGACTGTCGGCGACGGACAAGTCGAGCGAGGCGGCGCCGAGGCTGGCGACGTCGGCGCTGACGGTGAATTGGCCGGGGGTGGTGACCTTGAAAGTCCACTCGGCCCAGTTTTCGGGATTGGTCCAAAAGCCGATGCTGTCGTGGCCGGCGAGCGATTCGGTTTGAATGGCATCGCCATGCAAAACGGCATCGGACGCCGAGAGTGAGATGGAGCCATCGTAGTCTTGACTAATGGTGGCGGTCTGGTCCACGTCGGGGGCGCCCTTGATTTTCAAGACGATGGTTGAGGAAATCGGATCCGGAGCCTGGGGCGGGACCAAAATGGCGAGACCATCGGGGCATGATTGCGTGGGAAGATGCGATTTGTCCGAAAGCAAATAGCAGCGCGTTACCTTGTTTCTAAGGCCCGGGACGAGCAATGAGCCGTCGGTGGGCCATTTGAAGACGTGCAAGTAAAGAGTTGCGCCGCGGCTGGTGAGTTTTTTGGTGCAACGGCCCCACGGGAGGCTTTTGAAGGGGCTGGCGGTGGTGTCGTAAATGGCGTCGCCGTTGACTTTCATCCATTGGCCGATTTCCTGTAGGCGTTCGACGGAGGGGCCGGGGATCAGGCCTTCGGAAGTGGGGCCGACATTGAGGAGGTAGTTGCCGCCTTTGCTGGCGATATCGACGAGATTGTGGATGAGGGTGGCGGTGCTTTTCCAATTGTTATCATAACTCTTGTAGCCCCAAGTGTCGTTCATCGTCATACAGGTTTCCCAATCGCGTCCCGGATAGCCCGTGGCGGGGATGCGTTGTTCGGGAGTTTCGGTGTCGCCCTTGAAGCCGCCGCCGAGACGGTTGTTGTAAATGATGCCGGGTTGAAGGCGGAGTTCGGGGAGGAGGATTTCGGCGCGCTCCTTCGTCATGTCCACCGGGGTGTCAAACCAAAGGACGGAAATCTTGCCGTAATGGGTGAGGATTTCGCGCAATTGGGGCGCGGCGACGTTGCGGAGGTAATCGTCCATGCTGCCGTCCTGGGCGGGGTCCCAATGTCCGCCGGCCGCGGCGCCGCCGGGGTTATTCCAATCCTGGGCCTGGGAATAATAGAAACCGAGGCGGATGCCCTGCTTTTTGCAGGCGGCGGCAAGCTCTTTGAGGGGATCGCGACCAAAGGGGGTGGCTTTGACGATGTTCCAGTCGCTGGCCTTGGAATCGAACATGGCGAAACCATCGTGATGTTTTGAAGTGATGACGATGTATTTCATTCCGGCGTTTTTGGCGAGGGCGACCCATTGTGCGGCGTTGAATTTGACGGGGTCGAATTCCTTGGCGTATTCGCGATAGCGGGCGACGGGGATTTTGCCGTGGTTCATGATCCATTCGCCAATTCCGGGGATTTGCTTTCCATCGTAAGTGCCGGCGGGGACGGAATAAACACCCCAATGAATGAACATCCCGAAACGGGCCTCGCGCCACCATTTCATGCGGGCGTCGTGCTGTTGGGGAGTTTCGTTGGCGTAGGGATCGGCGCTTTCGGCGGCGTCGGCAGAGGGGGCGGGATGGAGGGAGAGAACGACGGACGCAGCGACAGTCAGCAGGCCCGTAGCGAGAGTTATGGATTTCATGCGAGTGCCGGCAGTGTAAGAGGAGGTCTCGGGCAAGGCAAGCGATCAGGGGCTTGGCGATGAGGCGACACGGGTGTAGGAATCGGCGGAGTTTGAGGGTCTTTTTTGGTTGGGGTGGCCGAAATCGACGTGGTGGACGAGGGAAGGAGTGGGCGAACCTTTAGCAACCTTGATTACCTTGGATTCAGCGTCGGGTTGTGGCTGTTGCTGCGGCTGTGGCTGTACGGCGGCCGCGGGTTCGATTTTACGGGTGGCGGCCTGCAATCGCAGAATTATCGTGGCGGTTTTGAGGAGGGCCGCATGTTCGGGACTGGGAGCGCCGTCCCATCTGACCATGAATGAGGCGAAACGGAAGGCGAGATAGCTGACCATGTAATCGGCCATGGTGCGGGGGATTTTGCCGGGTTTGGGGGGATCGATCTCGCGCTGTAAATCATCGACGGATTCGCGCATTAGGAAAGAGCTTTCGATGAATCGAGTCTGGAACAGCCATTCCTGGAATCCGCCGTGACGCCAGGCGCTTAGGTTTTGGGGGGAAATGGGTGAGCCTTCGAACTGATTGGCGAGGATCTCGCGGACTTCCGGGAGGGCGTTGAGCCAGGTGAGGATTTCGTCGGCTTCCTGACCGTCATCGAGGCGGATGTTGAGTTCTTCGCGGATGTTGCCGGGGAGCCGGGCGATTTTGCCGCGGCGCTGAGAGGTTGAGACGGGCTGCATAAGATTGATTTCCAGTTGTGCTCATATGTGATTGATATGCATGTCCCATAGTCGATGTGTTTAACACGTATTAGTGGGATGAGCAAGGTTTTTTTTGAATTATTTTTTACAGTTCGTTGCCGTCAATGGCAAAAGTGCAAATAGTGAAGACACCCGAGTCAAAGTGTCATTTTTCTAGGACTGACCCCTAAGTGAGGGGAGGGCCCCTCGGCGGGCCTTGCGGGGAAGGAGGGGGACGGCTTTTTGGATTGTTTAATTGTGGAGGGCGATGGCGTATAAATACCAGGCGGCGTGGGGGAGCCATTGCTCGCTCCAGCGCCAGTCTTCATCTTTGCCGGTGACGGCGAAACCGATGTTGAAGTCGATGTCGTGGGGGTTGTCGTGGCCGGCGGTAATGCCGTTGCAGATGCCGCCGGGGGCGCTGGCGTATTCGTAGGATTCGAAAAACATGTAGGGGACGTTGTTGCGTCCGAAGCCTTGCATCATGCAGCTATCATAGGGGTTTAAACCGAGAATCCAGTTGAGCTGGTTCCATGCGTAGGTTTGCAGGTCGTTGCAGAATTTGGGGTCGTCTTTGAAATATTTGGAGGCGAGGCGGGCGGCGGCGGCCATGGAACCGAGGCGGGCGTTTTCACCCTGCCACCAAGGGGCGGTTTCGGTGTCGTGGGGGTAGAAGAAGGCGCTGCGACGGAGGCCGTTTGTGTTTTGAACGAGTTGACGGGCGTAGCCGAAGGGATTGGGGACTTCGCGGGTGATGGCGAGTTCGAATTCAAGGGATTTGCGGACGGTTTCAAGAATGCGCGGGCGGTCGGCGTCGGCGGCAATTTCAAAATCGTCGAGCAGGGCGATGACGGGGAGGCCGGCGTCGGCCGCGTGGAAGTAGGGACGGTCGCCGTCGTCGGCGCGCCAGTAATTGGAGTAGCCGCCGCTGACGGCGAGGCGGCGCATGAGACTGTCCGCCCGGCGGTCGGCGGCGGCGTGGTATTTGGGGTCGTGGGTGGCTTTGAAAAGTTCGACGGACGCGAGGAGCGCGCAATAGTCGTCAAGAATGTTTTCGGCGCCGTCGGAATTGAAGGCGAGATTGTTTTGCTCGAGAAAGGCGAAGGCGTCGCGGGCGGTTTGAAGGTAGGTGGCGTTGGAAAAATCGCCGCAGACGGGAGAGGCGGCGGCCATGGCGAGGACGGCGATCGCAACGCCGCCGCCGGAACGCCAGCCGACTTGATAGGGAAATTTGCCGGAGATTTTGTTGGTATTGCCAATGGAATAATTCTTTTTGGTCGCGACGGTTTTGATGGCGAACCCGACGCCTTCCTTGCCGATGCGGCGGTCGGCGGGGCGTTTTTCGGGGCCGGGAGCGTCCACAGTTCGGTAGAAGGAACCGCCGGGACTTTTCATTCGCACGAGGAAATCGGCGCCGAACATTGCCTCGTCCAGGAGGCGTCGTTTGAATTGCCGGAACGAAGGGTCGCCGCGGCGGTCCAATTCCTGGTACGTTTTGAAGAGGCTCCAGGCGGCGATGGGCAAGGGCTGCATGTTGAAATACGTGGAGAAAGAGAGGCCGCCCAGATGCTTGCCGTAATCACCGGTGGCGTCATACCAGCCGCCGTGGGCGTCGATGTCGCCGGCGGCATCCTCGAATTTCAAATGGTGGTCGGCTTTATCGAGCAGACCGGAGCAGCGCTGGCCTTTAAAATAATATATGACAGTGGAAAGGGTGTTGCTTTCCAGAATATCACGCTGGATTTGGAAGGGGAAGGAATGGAGATCGCCGCGGCCGGTCGCGCATTCGAGGCGGTACCAGCCCGTGTTTGTGACGGAACTGAAATCGGCGGTCCAGAATCGCCAATCCTTCCATTGGTCAACGGGACCGATATTCACGGCGGGGCCGGAGAGGGACTCGCCGCCGGTGGAATCATTGATGAGCTTGAAGCTGGTGACGGCGTCGCCCGGGTGGCCTAGGATGACGGCGCGTTTGGGGGCGGATTGTTCATAGCCGATATGGTTGACAAGAATTTTTATTTCCTGGGCGAAAGCGGCTTGGCCGGCCAGAAGGGCGCAAAGCACGAGGAGGAGGCGAGTGGACATGGCGAGGTGGATTACTTTGCTTTGAGTTCCAAAATTGTGATGGAGTAGGGAGGGAATTCGCGGGTGAAGGCGGCGGCGAGGTCTTTGACCTTTTCCATGACTGGGATGATTTTCTTTGGCTCCTCGATGGAGTTGGTGTCGCTGGGGCTGTCGGCTTTCAGCACGAGGGCTTCGCCTTTGGGTTTGACGCTTGTGACGCCGGTGATTTCGATAGCCACGGGCTGGGGAGCGCTGTTGTGATTGACGACTTTGACGAAAATGGTTCCGCTACGGCTGTCGCGGGTGGCGTCAAAGAAAAGGGACGGGACTTCGCGCGGGGAAGGCATGGGCGGTTGAACGCCGTTGCGCGCGCGGCCACGCGGGGGCTGCCAAGTGTAGGTGGGGATGTCGCGTGTATCGGTGGCGAGCACAGCATCGCCGTGATGGGTGCTGAACATTTGCTGGGCGTAATAGGAGGGGGAGCCGTAGCTGGTGAGGGCGTCGTAGCCGATGAGGTCGCTGCGCCATTGCATCGAGCCGCCGCGGGCGAGGTCGCTGACGTTGACGAAAAGAGGGGCGTAGGATTCCAAAAAGACGATGTCGGAATTGCGCTCCATGTTGCACATCCACGCGGCGTCGCCGAGGGCGCCGGCCATGTTGGGGGTAGGCGTGCCGACGCGCGTGGCCCATTCGCCGACGAATGTTTTGGGGCCGGTGCGGGGGCGGTCGTCAAATTCGTGGGCGCGGGATTCCATGGCGCCTTCGGAATCGGGGTAGAGGTGTTCGTCAAAGAAATCGGGCACGCGAGATTTTACTTTTGCGGTGGCGATGACTTGAAGCTGGGGATACTTCGCTTTGATCGCATCGTAAAATTGGGTGAAGCGGCCGTCGTAACTGCCGGAACGGTCGAACTCGTCCTCGTTGCCGACCTCTATGTAATGCAATGGGAAGGCGGAGAGATGGCCGTCCTTGGCGCGCTGGCCGCCCCATTTGGTGGCGGTGTCGCCGGCGATGTATTCAATTTCGTCGAGGGCGTCCTGGACGTAGGGTTCGAGATCGGGGCCGGGCTTGATGTAATCATGGCGAAGGGAGTAACCGGCGTAAACGGCGAGCAGCGGCTCCATGTGAAGGTCTTCGCACCATTCGCAATATTCCAGGAGGCCGAGGCCGTCGGTGGACCAATAGCGCCAGGGGCTTTCGTGGCCGGGGCGCTGCGACGTGTCGCCGATGGTTTTCTTCCAGTCGAAACGGGTGTTGATGTAATCGCCTTCGAGATAATTTCCGCCGGGGAGACGCAGGAATTTTGGATGCATGTCGGCGAGGAGTTGCATGATGTCGGGGCGATTGCCGTTGGGGCGATTGTGCCAGGTCGGTGGGAAGAGGGAGACTTGCTGGAGCCAGATCGTGCCGGGGGAATCGGTGGCGAGGGTGAATTGGTTGTTCTTGGAGGGCGGGACATTTTTGGTTTTCAATGTGGCTTCATACTTTTGCCATTCGCTGGTGAGGCGGGGGATTTTTGCGGTGGCGAAAACGGTTTTGCCGTCGGCGGATTGAATGGAGGCGATCAGCGGACCCGAAAAACCATCGGCGGCTTTGGCGTAGAAAGAAAGGCGATAGGTTGTTTTGGGCCGGACGGCGATTCCCCAATAACCGCCGTTGGCGATTCCGGCGGGGGAATCTTTTGAGGCGTGGGTGGCGTCGAGTTTGAGGCTGACGTTGAGGGCCTCGTTGAGAGGGGTGGCGAAATCGAGCGAAATGGCGGCGGGGCCGACGGTGCTCCAGAAAACGGCGTTAGTGGGGTCGGCTTTGAAAGCGCGGTTGCGAATGAGTTCGCCGTACAGGCCGCCTTCGTAGGAAAAATTAATTTCCTCGGTCATCAAACCGTAAAGCACCGGACTGACATTTGCGACGACCTTGGCGGCGTTGATTCGCAATGTTGGCGTGGCCGCGTGACAGAGGGAAGCCGAGGCGGCGAGGAGCAACGCAATTCTGAAGGATTTCATAGGGGACATTTACACGGAGACTTGGCGGCGTTGCAAACTATTAAGATTGTGTTGAAATTCATTCGGGGCGGAACGATGATTTGACCGGGTTGGATACGCCGATTATGACTCCCGCGCCCGGCGAGCGCATCCTGCGCTTCGTCGGTGACCGCGTCCGCTTCTCTCTTTTGCCGCCGCGTGGCTTTCCCGCCAATTCGCGCGCGATGCTGCGCACCAATCTTGGCAAGGCGGATCGGTTGCGGCAGGAAATCATCGCGACGCACGCGGGAAAGAACCCGCTATCGGTGGCTTTTTGGCGGGACATTCCGCTGGAGCGGGAGGCGTCGGGCGAGTGGGCGATCGAATTGCCGCTGACGGACGTGGGATTTTACCGGGCGAAGGCTTACCTGCTGGACGCGCGCGGTCGGCAGGTGTGGCCCGTGGGGGCGGACGCTGGGATTTCCGTGCATCCGAATGCGTATCGCACTGCCAATACTATTTACTGCGCGTTTCCGCGGATGTTCGGCGGGACAAAGGGCATTGTGAAAACCATCGACGAGGCGTGGGAGAAAAAGCTCAACCACCTGGACAATCGCGGTTACGTGGTCATTCCGCCTTCGGGAAAATTGCGGGATTTGACGCGGGAATTGCCGCATATCATGGACACATTGGGCTGCCGGATTTTGCAATTGCTGCCGGTGAATCCGACGCCGACGACGTTCGCGCGGTTTGGGCGATTTGGGAGTCCGTATGCGTGCCTGAATTTGACGGGCATCGACCCGGCGCTGGTGGAATTTGACAAGAGGACCAACGGAATCGGGCAATTTGAGGAATTGACGCGGGCGGTCCACGGACGGGGAGGGCGGGTGTTGCTGGATATCGTGATCAATCACACCGGGTGGGGTTCGACGCTTTTTGAGGAGCATCCGGAGTGGTTCGTGCGCGATGCGGACGGAAACTTTGTCAGCCCCGGCGCGTGGGGAGTGACCTGGGGGGACCTGGTGGAGTTGAACCCGACGCATGTGGAATTGTGGGATGTTTTGGCGGAGGCGTTTTTGACTTGGTGCCGGCGCGGAGTGGACGGGTTCCGGTGCGACGCCGGTTACAAGGTGCCGTCGGAGGTGTGGCATTATATCGAGGCGCGCGTGCGGCGGGAATTTCCGGAGACGCTGTTTCTGCTGGAGGGATTGGGCGGGCCGCTGGAGGCGACGGAGGCATTATTGACAGACGGCGGCATGCAATGGGCGTACTCGGAACTTTTTCAAAATTTCGGAGCGGCGGAGGTGGCGCGGTATATCGATTACAGCATCCGGCAGAGCGAACGGGTGGGGACTTTTGTACATTACAGCGAGACGCACGACAATATCCGGCTGGCCGCGACGGGCAAGACGTGGTCGCTGATGCGAAATCGGCTGTGCGCGCTGGCGAGCGCCTCGGGTGCGTACGGGTTCACGTGCGGCGTGGAATGGCTGGCGGCGGAACGGCTCAATGTGCATTCGAGCCGCGGGCTGGCGTGGGACAGCCGGCAGAATCTGGTGGCGGAACTTTCGCGCTTGAACCGGTTGCTGGCGTCGCATCCATGCTTTTTTGACGGGGCGAAATTAAGCCGGCTCAGCCCGGAAGACTCGGCTGTCCATGTTTTGCGGCGGGAATCCGCGGAGGGAGCGGACACGGTGCTGGCGCTGGTGAACACGGACCCGCTGGCGGCGCACGCGGTGGAAGTCAAGAGGAAGGATTACGATGCGCTGGGGCAAGCGCCGGTGGATTTGCTGGGGCAGGAGATCCCAGCGGCGGACGTGTTTGAGGAGGAAGTAGCGTTGACGCTGGAGGCGGGGGCGGCGTATTGCCTGGCGCGATCGTTCCAGCCGCGGGGGTTGAGCGGCGACGATTATCGACGGGCGAGGGCGCAGTCGGCGTGGGCCATCACGGCGTTAAGCAAGGTGCTTTTGCCGGAGGAAATCGGGCCCTGCTCGTGGCGCGAACTGGCGGCGCGAATTCACTCGGACGCGCGAGGTTTTTTGGGTTCGCTGGCGTCGCTGGACCGGGTGCGGTCGCGGGCGGATTTGTTGTCCGCGCTCGTGGCGGCCGAGGGAAAATTTCCGCAAGTCGTGGTGTGGGCGGCGGCGGACCATAGGCGGATCACGGTGATACCGCCGGGACATTGGCTTTTGTTGGAGGACCCGAAACCGTTTTCGGCGACGTTGAAGGGCGGGGGCAGGACGGAGGAACATGCGGAGGCGATTGAAGTTGCGAGCGGTTATGCGGCGTGTTTTGCACCGAGATTTCCGGGCCAGCCGTTTGAGGCGGAATTGGAAATGGAGCGTTACGGCGAGGGACGGGAGAATGTGAATGCGACGGTGCAATTTGCGCGGGCCTGCCCGTCGTTTTGCGGGGAGATGGCGAAGCCGCCGGCGGACGCAATAATATTATTGACGAATGGACGCGGGGGAATGGCGCGGCTGCCGGTTGACCTGGGGGCGGTCAAGTCTAAATACGATTGTGTACTGGGGGCGAACCTGCATCCGGATTTTCCGGTGGACAGGCATGTTTTTGCGAAGCGAATCCGGGCGTGGATTTCGGCGGACGGGTTTATCACGGCTTTGAATTTGCAGAACCTGGCTTCGGTGCAGACGGGGCCGCCGGCGGTTTGGAATTTTGTCGCGGAGGCCGGTGACGGACGGACGGTGGAATTGGAAATGACGGCGCGCATGGTGGAAGGATCGAACACGACGGCGTTTACCTTTGCGCGTCTTGCGGGCACAAAGCTTGCGGACCTTCCGCCGCAGTTCGATGTGCGTATCACGGTGCGCGTGGATATCGAAGACCGGAACTTTCACAGCGAAACACATCGCAACGGCGGGGCGGATTTTCATTTTGGGCAGCACTGTCACACGTCGGCGGAGGAGATCGGTTTTGCGTTTACGCCGGCGGCGGACCGGCAATTGAGGGTTGTTGCCAGCGCGGGCGAATTTCATCCAGAGCCGGAATGGTGCCAGGGCATCCCGCATCCGATTGAACAAAACCGCGCGCAGGTCGCGTGGGGCGACGCGTACAGCCCGGGATGGTTTGACATTCCGCTGGTCAAAGGAACGCGGCCGGTGTTGGTGGTATCGGCGGATGCATTGCGGCCAGGATTTGATATTGACAGCGGGGACGCGAAGCGGTTGCCGTTGGCGGAGGAGGATTTATTTGGACAGCAACTGGCGTTGGCGGCGAAGGCGTTTGTCGCACGACGCGGGGAGGGGCGGACGATCATCGCGGGCTACCCGTGGTTTTTGGATTGGGGCCGGGACACTTTTATCAGCGCGCGGGGCATGTTGGCCGCGGGCATGGTGACGGAGGTGGTGGATTTACTGGTGAGCTTCGGGCGGTTCGTGGAAAACGGCACAATGCCGAATACCATCCACGGCGATAATGCTTCCAATCGCGACACGTCCGACGCGCCGCTGTGGTACGGAGTGGTTTGCGACGAGGCGGCGGGGATCGTCGGCGCGGAGCTTTACGAGCGGCCGGTGGATGAATCGGGGCGAACCATCGCTGACGTTTTGCTTGAGATTGCGTCCGGTTACGCGAAGGGGACGCCCAATGGAATCCGGATGGATGCGGCGTCGGGATTAATTTGGAGCCCGGCGCATTTTACGTGGATGGACACGAATCACCCGGCATGCACGCCGCGCGAGGGTTATCCAATTGAAATCCAGGCGCTGTGGATACAGTTGCTGCGGCAATTGCACCGGGTCGGGATCGCGCCAATGGAGACGCCGTGGAATGAATTGGCGGGGCGGGCGGAGCATTCGTTGGGCGCGTTTTTCTGGCTGGAAGACAAGGGCTATCTGGCGGATTTGTTGATCGCCGAGGGGGGCCGGCCCGCCGCCGAGGGAGTGCGGGACCATGCATTGCGGTGCAACTTTTTGTTCGCGATCGCGTTTGGCTTGTGCGGCGGGGCGCGGGCGCAACGGGCGGTCGAAGCGGCGTGGAGATATTTGCTGGTGCCGGGAGGACTGCGGACGCTGGCGCCGTTGCCGGTTTGGCCGCCGCTCGCGGTCCGTGGCGGCGACGGGCGATTGGTCGGAGATCCGAACGAGCCTTATCGCGGGACTTACGAAGGCGACGAAGATACGCAACGCAAGCCGGCATATCATAATGGGACGGCGTGGGTTTGGATGCTGCCGACGGGTTGCGAGGCGCTGGCGAAATCGTGGAATTGCGCGCCGGCGGCGGTGGCGGCGGCGAAGGCGTATCTGGGGAGCGTGGAAGGATTGTTATTGACGGGCTGCTTGGGGCAGCTACCGGAAATTCTCGATGGCGACGCGCCGCATCGCCCGCGCGGGTGCGACGCGCAAGCGTGGAGCGTGCTGGAAACATTGCGGGTTTGGAAATGGCTTCGGGAGGGGCGGGAAGGGTCGAAAATGGATTGATTTCCGGTGACAGGAGGCTACGCTCCGATTCCATCAAATAAGACAAAAAATAAAATTTATGGCCGACACTTGTTTTCATCCCAGCATCGAAGGCGCTCAACATGGCGGAAAATCCCTCGCCGACTTTCTTGATTATGCAAAATCTTCGGGCGCGTCAGGGGCGCAGCCGTCTAATTATATGCTACAGGACGGCGCGAAATTTAAGAAGTCCGCCGAAATCAAGGAGACGTTCGCTTCGCGAGGCATGACGCTGGATGGCATCTCGGCCCATTGCCCGTTTTGGGTCCACACTACGGCGTGGACGGAAAGTCCGACGGTGCGACCGTTCCTGCCGCCCGAGGTGGCAAAAAAATCGGCTGGGGAAATTGAGAAATGGAGCGAAAATTATGTGCTGCGTTTGCTGGATCTGGCGGCGGATTTGGATGTCAAAATTGTTCCAATGTTTTGGGGCGTGGCGTTTGGGTGGGAGGTCGCGACGGGGTATCCATGGGGATTCTGGAAAGGCGGAGATTATGATCTGCTGAAGGAGGGCAGGGAACGATTTGTCAAGAAAACGGCGCGCATCCGCGCTCATGCAAAAAAAC
This sequence comes from Verrucomicrobiia bacterium, assembly GCA_036272955.1. Lineage (GTDB taxonomy): Bacteria > Verrucomicrobiota > Verrucomicrobiia > Limisphaerales > Palsa-1400 > DATAUD01. The sequence continues at coordinate 250 of DATAXU010000219.1, read as the reverse complement.
TGGGGATTTTTTTGGCGCATGAAATTCACCCCGGCACGGCAGCCATGTGCGCGGACGATTTTAACGCGCTCGTGGCGGCTTGCGACGGCGACCACTGCCTGGCGGTCAATGCCGATCCTTCGCATTGCTGGGAGGGGGAGAGTTGGGAGACGCGGTTTCTGAAGGTCGCGCCGCGCGTTTATGCGTGTCATGTGAAGAATTTTGTCATTCGACCGGGTTTGCCGCTTCGAATGAGCGAAGGCGGCTGGCA
>DATAXU010000218.1:0-11317 GCA_036272955.1 Verrucomicrobiia bacterium | reverse complement strand
CTCGCTGCCGGCGCCAACGTCTTCTCCTACACCGGCTATCCCGACGCTTACACCGCCTACCAGCTTTTGCAGCAAGTCGGCCTGACGAACAGCCCATCCGTCCGCATGCTTGATTCCGAATCCGGCCGCTGGCGTGTCGCTCTGGCTCAAAACGGGGGGGTCGTCGGGGACAATTTCCCCATCCCCAACACCGCCGTTCTCATGATTGGCGTGAGTAACGCGGTAAACCAGTTTGTGCCTCAATCCCAATAACTTATGCGAATTCACGGTTCGATTTTATACGTTTTTATGGGAATTTATGGGTTCAACCTCTCCGCCCGCGCCATCACTGTCTCCGCCCTCCAAAAAGATTTGACCGGCCCCAAAACAGTGACCGTCATCGACATTCGCGACACAATGGTATTTGTCCAGGGCCACATCCCCACCGCAATCAATATTCCCGCCTCGCTGTGTCCGCAAAAAAAGCTCCCGCCCCTCGGCCACGTCGTCATTTACGATGACGGCCTGGGACGCCGCGGCAAAACCGCCCTCAACGCCGCCGCAGCAGCCCTCGCCGCCAAACCCGGCATCACCGTCGATATCCTCGCCGGTGGCTACGCCGCCTGGGAAAGCGGCAAAGGCCTGACCACCAGCGCCCGCGGCCTCCATCACGAAACATTCGATTACATCACCTACCCCCAACTCGCCGCCGCCGCCCCCGGCGATGTCCTCCTTGTTGACTTGCGCAAGCCGACCAAAGCCGTCATGAAAATGTCCGGCGCCCTCACCGATCTCGCCACCGAATTCCCCGGCCGCCGCCTCGCCAAAGCCGTGCCCGACCAAAAAGACGCCTCGTCCGGTCCTTTGATGGTTTTAATTGACAGCGTGGACGGCTCCGCCGAAGCCCAAGCCCGAATTCTCAAAGCCCGCGGCATCCATCGCTACGCCATCCTCGCCGGCGGAGAATTGGCCATCGCGCGCAAAGGCCGCCGAGGACTCGGACGCATGAGCGCTCAAATCAATTACACGCCGCGTCAACAAACCCCACCCCCGACGGAGCCGGCCCAATGAGATTTGCGTCAAAACTAAGTCTGGCCGCGATAATCCTGGGCGCGCTCTCCGCTTCCGCACAGGACGTCATCACCAACGTGGCCACTGTCAACGTCACGCCGGGAAGTTTTTCCGTCGTCGCCGCATTTTCTCCCGCTTCTCTCGCCACGAACGCGACGATCTCAGTCTTTTCCGACTCCGCCGGTTCCGATAGTCTGGCCGGCCAGGTTGGCATTCAGTATTACCCGCTCAATTCCGGCGACCCCACCTCGACCAATGCCTACAGCCGCCTCCTCAGCAAAGCCGCGCTCAGGCAGGATTCAATGGGCCTTGGCGTCTTCTACGCCAGGATTTCGTACTGCGCGCCGGGCACCACGTACTATTATAAAATCAGCGCCACCGATTCCAACGGCGTCACAACCGTCTGGCCTCCGAGCGGTCCGTTGCCATCCGCCACCACGGCGGTCGAGAACGCTTTTGTCCTCCAATCGCAACAACTGCTGATCACCCTCAACGACTCCGACCCGCCCGGTTCGATCATCATGGTTTCCAACACCAACACGTTCTCGGTCCTGGCCGCCGTGGTGGGCGACGGCGCGGCGACAAATCAGGCCTTCTTCAATTTGAACGACCTGATCGCTCCCTCCGGCGGCACCAATTATTCCCCCACCGGAAGCCAGGAGTTCATCGCGACTTTGTTGGGTCTCTCAACCAGTTTATCTCAAACCTACAACTTGATCATCCCGACAAACTTCGCCGTCGGCGCGAGCAATCAAGTTTCCATCGGCGTTCTTGCGGTCAGCGTCGGCATCGGTACGGACGCCGTTCTCGCGGGATCCAGCGGCAGCGTTCCCATCTCCGTCACCTCGCAAAGCAAACTCGTGAACCTCTCGTTCGTGCTCAAACTGCCCACCAATTCTTTCAGTTCCCTGTCCGTCCAATCGACGACGCCGCTTTTGAATTCCGCCGTGTTGAGCGGGCTTTCCCCCAACAGCATCCAGCTTTCCTTTGCGGCGGCTCCCGGAGTCAATTTGGAAGGCAACCAGCAAATCGCTACTTTGAATTTCACCACTCAATCCAACGACGCCTCGGCATTCGTTCAACTATTGCCGCAGTCGGCCCAGGGCACCAATGCGGACGCCAGTATCGCCAGCACCATTTCCGCGTCGCCCGGACGCCTGGTGATCATCGGCCCGCAACCGTTGCTCGACACGCAATTGGAAGGGGCAACGCGCAACCTCGTTCTTTACGGCATTCCCGGAAGCAGCTACCAAATTCAAACCTCGTCGCATGTCGCCAACCCCGGCAATTGGTCGGATTTCATGCGCGTGCCGATGACCAATCTAATGTATGTCGTCCCCAATTTGGACCCGACGCCGGCGGAGGTATTTTTCCGAGCTTATCAATTCACGACAGAGCAGGGGATCGTTGACGCCGGCATTTCGTCCGGCGCAGAGTTGTTGACCCTCTACGGCGCACCGGGCCTGGCCTATCAATTTCAATACTCTCAAAATCTGCTCGGACCGTGGAAACTGCTCGCGCTTGTGCCCATGACAAATTCGTTCGCGTTCATCTCGGGATTGAGCGACACGAACCGGGACATCTATTACCGCTACGGCATTCTCGCGGCGGAACCCCCAATCCTGCAAGGCTCCCTGGCCGGGAAGAACCGTTCATTGCTGACGTATGGTTTGGCCGGCACCAATTACACCCTGCAAGTGTCCAGCAATCTTTCCGCGACAGTCGGATGGTATCCACTCTTAAATTACACGCTGACGAACTCCTTCCTATACTTCACGAACCTCGGCGCGACCGGCTCTCCTGTCTTTTACCGCATCCAAAAACAGTAGAGGGCGTCCGTTTTTGCCTCATTTTGGAACGGGCTGCCTCAAAATTGGGCAACTTTTCTGTTAGGGAAGCGTCTTTTGCCGGTGCGTCGAGACGAAGTGCAGAAAAGTGAATGTCCCTTTTTCCGAGAGCCACACCTAGGTAATGGGCCGTTAACTGCCTATCGGCAACGGTTAAATCAAGGGAAGAGGGTTGAAAATGGCATGAGCGGTGCTACACTCTGTGTTGCGGTTAGCAAAAGGCAATTTGTGAACATAAACAGTATTAATATTAACCCGCCTTTTGCATTGTTCACACCGCGGCAGTAAACAGAAAGAATACAATACATATGCAAAAGAAAAACGCTCGCAAGTTAGGATTCACGCTCGTTGAAATCATGATCGTCGTTGCGATTATCGGTCTGTTGGCCGCCATCGCGATTCCTAACTTCGTCAAAGCTCGCACCACCTCTCAGATGAATGCTTGCATCAACAACCTCCGGTTGATTGATTCGTCCAAGCAGCAATGGGCCTTGGAGCAGCGCAAGCAGAATACCGACACCCCGGCGGGCTCTGACCTGCAACCCTACCTGGGCCGCGGCACTCTTGGTGAATTGCCGGCCTGCCCTGTTGACTCGGCCAATGCCTTCAGCAGCAGCTACACGCCGAACAATGTCGGCACCAAGCCTCTTTGCCAAATCGTCTCCTCGACGCACATTCTGCCCTAACTTGGATTTTGTCGTGACCTCTTGAGTCACGCGACCTTACAAAGGCTTTGGAGTCACTTCCAAAGCCCTTTTTGTTTGCAAAATTGTCGGTGGCACGATCGCTGCTTATTTCGTGAAAAGAGAATTATCTTTAAAACGAATAACTATGAAAAAAACTTCCAATAAAATTCACGGGTTCACGCTCGTTGAAATCATGATCGTCGTTGCGATTATCGGTCTGTTGGCCGCCATCGCGATTCCTAACTTCGTCAAAGCTCGCACCACCTCCCAGATGAATGCCTGCATCAACAACCTGCGGTTGATTGATTCGTCCAAGCAGCAATGGGCCTTGGAGCAGCGCAAGCAAGGCACCGACACCCCGGCGGGCTCTGATCTGCAACCCTATCTGGGTCGTGGCACCCTTGGTGAATTGCCCGCCTGCCCAGTTGACTCGGCCAATGCGTTCGGCAGCAGCTACACGGCGAACAACATCGGCACCAAGCCCGTGTGCAACATCGTCTCCTCGACGCACATTTTGCCCTGATCGGCATCGGACATTCAGACACTTAAAAAGTCCGGGAGTAATCCCGGGCTTTTTTTTGTCTGGAATCAAGGAGTGGCGGGAATCTGAACCCATTTTTCGACTTGATAAGTGGCGGCGCCGGAGACGGTCCCTGTTTTCTCTGCTGCGTGCCATGAAATCGTGACGGGACTTAGCGTTGGCGGTGACGCCCCGTCATCCTCAAATAATGTCGCCGCCTCCCGGCCGTCTCCGAAAACCATGACGGTGAGTTTCCGGCTTTGTGGATCGTCGGTGTCCAAAGTCGGTTCGGCCAAGGGCAGGACGACGCCGGATTTGACGAAAAGCGGAATGCGCTCCAACGGAACGCGCACTTCAATTCGCTGCTGTCCCCGATGCTTCTCGCCCGTCCAAAAGTCCTGCCATTCGCCGGGTGGAAGATAGACGGAGCGGGTGGTTTCGCCGTCGGCGGCAACGGGCGGCAACTCAGGGTCATGGCTGCCAGGGGCGCCGGCCACGATTACCGGGGCCACGAGCACCCCGTCGCCCATGATATATTCGTCATCGACCGTGCGCGAACCCGAATCGCCGGGATAATCCATTACCAGCGCGCGGAAAGGAGGCAAACCTTCGCGGTTATAGCGCACGAAGGCGGCGTGAAGCAAGGGGACGAATTTCATCCGCAGCTCCAGAATGCTCCGGCATTGGGCTTCGGTTTTTTCCCAGTCCGGAGCGAATTTTCCGGCGTTGTTGTCCCGGCGATTGACCTGCTTCCAAGGCGGATTGCGAAGATACCAGGCGTTGATTATTGCCAGCGGCGAAAAGACCGTGCTCTCCAAGCGCCGGATCAATTCCACGGAATTGGAGGAATCACGGACTTCGGGAGTCCAGAGCAGCCCGGAAAAACCCTCCTGTGCCACGCCGCGGACGAATTGCCGGTGGTCGTACAAATCGCTGTAAAGCACGTACGGATACGGCGCCGCCAACGCGCCGGAGGAGCGCACCAATCCGTAGGTCCGTTGTTTGCGTTTCTCGAATGACTGTGTCAGGGCATCCTGGTAGCGCAGACCGAAGAGGCTGTGCATTTGCTCGCCGTCCGCGCCGGAAGGAAAGCGGCTGATTTCTGGAAAGGACCAGTTGCCGGTGAAGTCTGAATTGTCGCACTCATCCGCCTTGTAGCCGGAGACGCCCAGGGCGATGTGTTCGCGGTCGTGGAAATCGGCGAATATGGAGCGGGCTTGCGGATCGAGAAAATCCGGCACGAGTCCGCCCCAAACTTCGTAATCCCCGGAATAGGGCTTCAGGGCGGAGTAAATGGGCGAGGCGGGATTTACGAAAGCATGTTCCCAAAGATTCAGGCGAAAATGGAGCGCGGCCAATTCGTGCAGCATCGTTCCCGGATCCGGAAAGCGCGATGACCAGACATAACTGCATGAATAGGCGTGGGTCTGCCAGCCTGGCTCCAATCCAAGGACATCGCAGGGCATGCGTTGCTCGCGAAATTCCGCGGCGAGACTCAGGACGTTTGACTGCGAATAATCCTTTTCCCCTCGATACCAACACCCGAGACCCCAGCGCGGAGGCAATGGGCCGCCGCCGGAAAAAAGGTTATACCGCTGCACCGCCTGGCGCAAAGTCGGGCCGCCGAAGACGTAAACATCCACGCCGGCGGCTTCTGGAACTTCAGCAAGGACCTCGGTTGGAGCATTGGGCGGCGCGCCTTTTCGCCTTTTGTTGCCCATGTAAAATGTCGCGTAGCGCGCGGTGTCAACGAAGACGCCATAACCGCGAGTCGTCACGTAGAACGGAACCGGCGCGTGCGAATCCCCGGTGTCCCTCGCCGGGTCGGCATTGACGCGCAGCCGCTTCTTGAGGCCGCGCTGCTGGAAGGACTGGAGTTGGAGGCCAAGGCCGTAAAGCATCTCGCCATTCGCCAGCGGCGCATGGACCAGGATGCCCCGTTCCGAAATTGTGGCCGTGACATCGATGGGACACCGCCCCGCATCGGGCAGTCCGGCAAAACCGGCGGCTGCCGGCGGATAGTGGCGGGTGGCAACGGGGGTGATTTTCTCCGGCGTGCCAAAAGTGAAACGCCAGACTCCTGGATAAACTTCCTTCGGGCTTGCCGCGCGGACCGGCGTGAGAGCCACCATTATTGCAACAGCCAGAAAGGGTATAGTCCCTATTTTATTTAACATGGCGCCTCTCATATTGTTGCTTCCGGCACGCGACGGCAAGCAAGGTGTCGGAACTTTGGTGTGTCTTTCGATTGATTTATGATATGCATAAGAATTGGTATGGGAGAACGCTGATGAATGCGGTCGTCTGCCGGTTGCTTGACCGTGTTGCCATCCAATTTGCCGCCGCGCGCGCGCCCCGGTTGGACGGGAAGAATCCGCATATCCAGGAAGCCCGCGCATTTTTGGAGAGCGAGGATTTTATATCCCGCGAAGCGCAGCCGGCGCGGGTGGAATTGGGCGCGCGGCCTTATTTTTCCTTTCCAACACCGCGGCCCACACCGTATCTCGAAAACAACCTCGTGCATGGACGCCTGTATCGATGTGAAAGACAATGGCAGGAAAGACCAACCCTGATTCTTTTGCACGGGTGGAACGATGTCCTCAATCATCACTGGCGCTTCCCCCTCATTGCCGCGCAGATCAACCGCCAGGGAATGAATGCGGCGACCCTTGAGGCACCGTACCATTTCCGGCGCCGTCCGCGCGATCTTGGCTCGTGGAGCAATTTCCTTTGCCCGGATATTTTGCGCACGGTCCAGGCGACGGCCCAAGGGATCGCGGAAATCCAGGCTTTTGCGGAATGGCTGCGACAGCAAGGCTGCCCGGCGGTCGGGCTTTGGGGTATTTCCCTTGGGGCATGGCTGGCCGGGCTTGCAGGATGTCACGATGCGCGGTGGACGTGTCTGACGCTTGTGACGCCGGTGGCAAAATTGGATCAGGTTTTGGAGAATGTCGCCTTCTGCCGCCATATCCGGGCAGCATTTCAAGGGCAGCCGGTTGACGCGGCGGGATTGAACCTGGTCTTGTGCCGGCCGGCAATTCCGAAACACAACATCCTCATCATCGAAGCCGAGCACGATCTGTTTATCGCGAAGGACTCCGTTGAAGAACTCTGGCGCGCCTGGGGGGAGCCTCCAATCTTGCGATTGCGGGAAGGGCACATCAGCGCGCCATCCGCCAGGGGATTGGCGGCGCAGATCATTGGCTGGGCTGGGCCACTCCTGTGCGAGTCGGCGGAGAAATAAGCACCGGTCAAAGGGGGTTGAATTTTCAGGGGTCCTCCGCATTTTTTTGCCGCTTTTTGTTGTGTTTTGTTGTGTTTTTCTGTGTTTCTTTCGAATAACGATCCGTGTTCGGCCTCTTTCCGCGAGGCCATCAACGACATACTGTATGTCACAATCACAGATGTAAGTAATCCCATATATTGAGGTAATTCTCAAGAACTTTCTTTCCGTGCGGCTTGAACTTGCATACTTGAGTTATTGCGCATATACTTAATTACTGTTGTGAAAACATCGCTTGATCCAAAACATTTTGACGCCCTGCGCAAGTTCAAGGCGGGAATCTTCAAGGTCCTTGCTCATCCGACCCGAATTCACGTCATCGAAGCGTTGCGGACGGAGGAACTTTCTGTTGGAGCAATCCTTGAGCAGGTCAGGATAGAACCAGCGAATCTCTCCCAGCACTTGTCTGTTTTGCGGCACAGCCATTTGGTGGTGACGCGCAAGGACGGGAACCAGGTGCTGTACTCTCTGCGCGACCCGTTGCTCGTCGATGTCCTGGATGCGATGCGCAAATACTTTCAAAAGCATTTTGAGGATTCGATTCAGATGCTTAAGGAAATGGAGGCGGACCGTTAGCCGTTGATATGAATATCAGGATGGGGTTTCGCCCAAAACTGCTGGACACTCTCGGAAACTATTCCCGCGCCGACCTTCGGGCCGACGTCATTGCGGGCGTGACGGTGGGCATTGTTGCTTTGCCGCTGGCAATGGCTTTTGCAATCGCCTCGGGATTGACTCCGCAGGCGGGGATCTTCACCGCGGTGTTTGCCGGGATTCTCATCTCCGGCCTGGGCGGCACTAAAGTTTCCATCGGCGGACCAACCGGGGCGTTTATTGTAATTCTCTATGGCATTTACGCAAAATATGGCGCTGAAAATCTTGCGATCTGCACAATCATGGCGGGTGGCATGCTCATCGTTATGGGATTGGCTGGATTGGGGACGATGATCAAATTCATCCCGTATCCGGTCACGGCCGGATTCACCAGCGGGATCGCCGTTCTCATATTCAGCACGCAGGTGAAGGACTTTTGCGGCCTGGCCGTGGATAAAGTACCTTCCGATTTCATCGAGAAAATGAAGGTGTTCATTGAACATGCCGGCACGTTTCAATGGGCGACGCTGGCATTGGCCGGAGTTTCGCTGGGCATCATCAAACTCTGGCCCGGCAACTGGCAGCGGCGCGTGCCCGGTTCCATTGTCGCCCTGATTCTCGCGACGCTCGCGGTTGCCGCTTTTCGACTGCCGGTTGAAACTATCGGGTCAAGGTTTGGGGGCATTCCGGAAGGATTGCCGGCACCTCATCTGCCTAGTATTTCGTGGGATACACTTCGCCACCTATTCCAGCCAGCCCTGACTATCGCGCTGCTGGCCGCAATCGAGTCGCTTTTGTGCGCGGTGGTGGCGGATGGCATGATTGACGACCGGCACGACTCCAATCAGGAACTAATGGCGCAGGGGATCGCTAACATCGTCAGCCCACTTTTCGGCGGGATAGCGGCGACGGGAGCGATTGCCCGTACGGCTACGAATGTAAAATGCGGCGGACGCACCCCAGTGGCGGGCGTCACACACGCGATCACGTTGCTGATTATCATTCTAATCGCGGCGCCGCTCGCCAAGTTCATCCCGCTTGCCGTCCTAAGCGCCATACTTGTCATGGTGTCCCTCAACATGGGCGAATGGCACAACTTTCGCCGATTGCCCAAGTGGCCCCGGAGCGATGCGGCAGTCTTCCTGGCCACGTTCAGCCTCACTGTCATTGTTGATCTGACAGTGGCCGTGGAAACAGGAATGGTGCTGGCGGCCATGTTGTTTATTAAGCGCATTTCTGACACGACGCAAATCACAGCGGTGGACGAAAGCACCGAAACCGAGGGATCCCATCACTCGCTCATCGGAAAAGAAATTCCCGATGGCGTCATGATTTATCGAATATTCGGCTCCTTCTTTTTTGGCGCGGCGGATAAATTGGAGAGCGCTCTCAAAAGGCTTAAGCGGGAACCCGACGTTTTAATTCTACGGATGAGAAAAGTTTTAGCCATGGACGCCACGGGCTTAAACGCTTTGGAAGACCTTTACGAGCAGTTGCGACGCGGCAACAAGCATCTTTTGCTCAGCGGCCCCCACACCCAGCCATTGTTGATGATGGACAAGGCCGGCTTTCTGGACCAATTGGGCCGGGAAAACGTCTGCGCCGACATAGATGCGGCGCTGGCGCGGGCACGCGATTTACTCAAACAGCCTGCGGCAATCGCCGCTATGCCAACTCAAAAAGACCGTCCCGCAAATCAAGACAGCAGAGAACGTGTCAAGTGAGTGTGCTTTCATATATGCCGGTGCTGTTTTTCTGGAAAACGTATTCCGTATCGAGGGCGCTGTTAAAGGACCAGGCCCCTGATCCGCTCCGACTACTCTACTTAGCTCGATAGCGGGAAAAATCACGATTATTGCATTTCGCGAGTGAAACATTGCAAATTGCCTTACCATCTGGCACAGGCCAAGGCTCTGCGCCTTGCGGATCGGTTGTGGCATGAAACCCGCTAAAAAAGCGTTTCAGGCAAGAGACCCTTTGCCAACAGTTTCCCTCGGACGGGTTGGCCAGGTATTCGAGCAAGGAGGCGGACTTTATATTCCAAGCCGGCCACAGCGACGAAGTAACGAAAATGGCGCAGTTCCATTTCGAAATCTTAACCTATAAGTATCATCAATCAAGAATCTTGGTATTTCTCAAGTCCGCAATTCGCGCGGATGTTTCAAGCGTAATAACAATTCGTTAATCACGAATTTAAAATAAAAAACAATCGCGTTAAAGGCTTGATTTTGGGTGCTGGCCGCGACATCTTTCTTGGCTAGGACGGTCAGAAACCGTTCCAGTTTATGTTCACTGGGCAAAGGCAACGGCAGCCCCATGATGAAGTCGCAATATCGCCTGAGCCAGGCGCAGTAAGTGCGCTCGGTTGCGAGCGCAAGATGCTTGCGCCGAATCACTTCCGTAAGTCGACGCACCGCTTCGTTCGTGTTCATTTGGCCATTGTAATACACGAACAATCTGTTGTATATTAATTGTTAGGCCACATTCGCGCCATGACCGAGGATGATTACATTTCGGATTTGCGAGCACGATGGCCGCGAGATGATACCAGTGATGCTTCGTTGGATACTATCGCCGTTGCAGATGAGGCGGTGCGTGCTTTTCCATTGTCAGCGCGTCTTTGGGATATGCGCGGCTGTCTCATTCAGCTTGGGCCAGAGTCTTGTCCGCATCCGCTAGAGGAGTCTTTGCATTCATTTCAGCGCGCCGTCGAGCTTGACCCGAAGTTTGCACAGGCTTGGGACGAGATAGGCCATTATTATGATGCGGTGCTTGATGACGAAAAGACAGCACAGCAGTATTTCGAGAAAGCCAAACGATTGAGATATGACCATGTGGCCTAACACCGCGCTGGAGCCAACGGCGGCTGCTCCTTTATTTTACGTTTGTTCACAAATTCACGCTTGCGGTTATTCGCGCCGTGGCTCAGCTTTGGATCGTTAGGCATCATTCGCGCCACCGGATTATTATGCAGCCACAAGACAAGAAGCGATTTGAGAAGTTGAGCGCACTTTCGCCAGTTGATGCCGTTCGAGCTTGGCTCGATGGAGATTTCGGCATAGGCGATGAGTCGGCATTGATTTCAGCCATTCGCAAAGATTCACGCATCACAATTTCAGACGAGGCAATTGAGGATGCCATCATGGATGCGATGGATGAGGAGTTGGATGCCGAGGTTTGTTTCAAGCGGTTTACGGGCAATGCCGTTTAGGAATTAAAACTTAAAATAATCGTAAGATTCTGGTTTGTAGCCGCTTGCAACGAAGTCTCGCCTCTTTGTTTTCTCAGCTTCTGGAATCCATCATCGAGGCTCATCTTGTGGGCGCCACGATCACGC
>DATAXU010000217.1:0-49457 GCA_036272955.1 Verrucomicrobiia bacterium | reverse complement strand
GGGGGGGCGGGGGAGCATGGTTGTGGGCTATTTGAGGCGGCGTTCATGAAGGGCGTCCGCAAACTTGGGAAGGAAGTGAGAATTTTTGACCGAAATACGATTGAAAAAAGGCGAACCGGTAGATAAGGCGCTGCGGCGTTTGAAGAAAAAGATCGACCGGGAAGGCACGCTAAAGGAGGTCCGCAATCATCGGCACTTCGAAAAGCCTAGCGAACGAAAACGGCGCAAAATGAAAGCAGCCCGTTTTTCCGCAATGCTGAGTGCGCGCTACGCGGACTTGTGAGCTGTACCTGTTTTTGAATTCTCACTGCCGAGCGTGGTCCAATGCGGACTGCGCTCGGTTTTTTGTTTGTTAAATGTATTCGTTTTCGACTTGCTGGAATTCACACCGGCATACGGATGGCCGCGCCATGTTGCGCGAAATCCGGGCACTGGGCTTTGAATGGGCCGAATTGAGCCACGGCATCCGCATCAGCCTGTTGCCGGGCATCCTCGACGCGGTGGATGCGGGGGAGATCAAAATTTCGTCGCTTCACAATTTCTGCCCGCTGCCGATGGGGGTCAATTTTGCGGCGCCGAACATTTTTGTGTTTTCCTCGCTGGATGGGCGCGAACGGGAAAGCGCGTGGCGCCATACTGTCAAGACGATTGAAACGGCGGCGCGCGTCAAGGCGCCGGCGGTTGTGCTGCACATGGGGTGCATCGAGATGAAGGATTATACGGACCGGCTGCTGGAAATGATTCAAAAGGGACAGAAGGACAGCCCGAAGTACCAGGCGCTTTGCGAGGATGTCATGGAAAAACGGGAGAAGAAAAAGGAGCGGCACATGGAGAATACGTCGGAGATGCTGGAGCGGATCGCGGGGCTCGCCGAGCGTTACAGGCTCAAACTGGGGGTGGAGAATCGCCAGGCGCTTGAGGAAATCCCGCTGGACTCGGACCTGGAACTTTTCCTGTTGCAGTTTAACCGTCCGTCCGTGGGTTACTGGCATGATTGCGGTCATGCGCAGATCAAGGAGCATCTCGGATTCATCAATCACCGGCTGCATTTGCAGTCGCTGGCGCCGCGGTTGGTGGGCTTTCATGTTCATGACGTGGAGTTTCCGGGACGGGACCATCAGGCGCCGGGAACCGGAACGGTCGATTTCGCCTCTTTGAAACCGATGGTAAAGCCGGAACATATCAAGGTGTTTGAGTTCAGTCCGAGGCTGTCACCCGAACAGGCCGCGGAGGGAATCGCGTTCATTAAACGGACCTGGGGAGAGGAATGAAAGCGCTGAAGAAGTTTTGGAGCGTGGGGTGGCGCGTGGGATTTTGCGTGTTCCTGCTGCTGTGGATTTTCAATTCGATTTTCATGAGCGACGGGAAAATCGCCGCGCAGGGAGCGGGATTGGATTGGGCGTCCTTCAGCCGTTCGCAGCAGTGGCGGCTGGCGTGGACCGACGGGCCGAGGGATTTGTGGCACATGCTGCGCCTGACGCATCTGTGGGCGCTCATCGTTTCGGTGCTGCTGGTCGGGCTGGCGCTGTTTGTAGGGGTGATCCGGTGGCGGGTGGTGCTGGAGGCGCAAGGACTGCATCTGGGTTTGGAACGGGCGACGCACATTTCGTTTGTCGCGCAATTTTTCAATTCGTTTTTGCTGGGGTCCACGGGCGGGGACTTCATCAAGGCGTATTACGCGGCGCGCGAAACGCACCATAAGAAAACCGAGGCGGTGACAACGGTATTTGTGGACCGGCTGGTGGGATTGTGGGCGATGCTGTTTTTTGCGGGATTGATGATGACGCCGAATTACCATTTATTGAAGGCGTCGCGCGACCTGTACGTGCCGGCGTTGTTCATCCTGGCGATGCTCGGGGGTTTGACCCTGGTGCTGGGAGTGGCATTTTGGGGCGGGGTCTCGAAGCGCTTTCCGCGAGCGCGGCAGCGATTGCGGAGGCTGCCGAAAGGGGAGTTGCTGGAACGGGCGCTGGATTCGTGCCGGCAATTTGGCAAAGAGAAAAAGTTCCTGGTCAAAACGATCGCCATATCGCTGGGTCTCAATGTGATTTGGGTGGTGCAAGTGATGGCGCTGGGGGCGGGATTGAACTTGAGCATTTCCTCGATAGCGTTGTTTGTCATTGTGCCGGTCATATTTTGCATTTCGGCGCTGCCGATCACTCCGAACGGGCTTGGCGTGCGGGAAAATTTATTCGTGCTGATGCTGGCGGTGCTGGCGGTGCCGCGGACGGCGGCGTTGTCACTTTCGTTGCTGGCATCGGCGGAAGGGTTGTTTTGGAGCCTGGTCGGGGGCGCGATTTACATGGGGTTGCGAAAAAAAGAGCACCTGGAGGAAGTCACGCACGAAACGGCGCCCGTAAACGAAGTTTGAGTCCTGACCGATTCGTGGTAACAAGTAACGTGAACATATATGGATAAACTGCTGTTAATCGATGATGAGGCGGACGTGCAGTATTCGTTTCACCGCATCTTTGACCAGCCGGACATTGAGTTGACCACGGCCAACAGCGGGGAAGAAGGATTGAAAATCATCCCGCGCCTGAAGCCGGACCTGGTCATCATGGACGTGCGCATGGGCGGCATGAACGGGCTGGAAACGCTGCGGCGCCTGCGGCAGGCCGACGCCAAACAAATGGTCATCATGATGACCGCCTACGGCACGACGCAAACGGCCATCGAGGCGATGAAACTGGGCGCCTACGACTATTTGCTCAAGCCATTCGACGTTCCCAAACTCAAACAGGTCGTCCTCAATGCGCTGAAAGCCGCGCGCGACATGCGGCAGGTGGTTTCCTACGAGCCGCTGCTGGAATCCGAGGATTACGACGTGGGCATCATCGGGCGAAGCGATGCGATGCAGAATGTTTTCAAGGTCATCGGCCAGCTTGCGGACAGCAACGCGACGGCGTTGATCACGGGCGAAAGCGGGACGGGAAAGGAATTGGTGGCGCGCGCGGTGTATCATCACAGCAAGCGCAACGAGCAGCCGTTTTTGGCGATCAATTGCGCGGCGATTCCAGAGAACCTGCTGGAAAGCGAATTGTTCGGGCATGAGAAAGGCGCGTTCACCGGCGCGAGCGCACAACGAATCGGCAAGTTCGAACAATGCAACGGCGGGACGATTTTTCTGGATGAAATCGGCGACATGACGCTTTCGACGCAGGCGAAAATCCTGCGCGTGTTGCAGTCCGGCTCATTCGAGCGAGTCGGGGGCAACCAGCCGATCAAGGTGGATGTGCGGGTGATCGCGGCGACGCACCGGCCGTTGGAAGAAGCGGTGGCGACGCGCGAATTTCGCGAGGATTTGTTTTACCGGCTGAACGTGGTGAGAATCCACATTCCGCCGTTGCGCGAGCGGCGTGAGGACATTCCGCTGTTGATCAATTATTTTCTGAAGAAATTTGGGCTGGCGCAAGGGCGGCAGCCGAAATCGATTTCCGCGCCGGCGGTGACGATGCTGGAACGATTTCATTGGCCGGGCAACGTACGGGAATTGGAAAACGTCATCCAGCGCGCGGTCGTGATGTCCAAGGGGGATGTGATTCTGCCCGGCGGTTTGCCGCCGTTGATTTCAAATGCGGCGGCGCCGGCGGGGGAAAGGGCCGCGACCGCGGCGCCGAGCGCCGTATCGGAACCCGAGAAACCCACGGACCTTGCGTCGATCACCCGCACGTTATTCGAATGGGCGCGAGAGAACCCGAAGTTGAAAATTCTCCCCGCCGTCGAGCGGGAGTTGATCATCCAGGCGTTGCTGGATACAAAGGGGAACCAGGTGCGCGCGGCGAAATTGCTGGGGATCACCCGCGCGACGTTGCGCAAACGCGTGGAGAAATTTCAGATCAAACAGGAACTGGCGATTCAGTAGGATTATTGCACGGAGGCGCGATAGAATTTCGCGGTCGTCGATGAAGACGAATCCGTCCACTGCAATGGTTGACCCGTGCCGACGAGATTGGTGACCACTGTCGTCCAATTGCCCGGGCCGGTCGCTGGGGAAGATTGGATGCTGTAGTGCTTGTTGAGGACCGAAGGCCATTGGAGCACAAACCCGCTGCCCGGCGTCCCGGTCGTGGGTTGAAATTGAAAGACGGACGTTGCGTCCTGCGGATTGGTCCCCGCGATATATTCCTGCCAGTTCGAAGCGCCGTCGCCATCGGGATCTGCATTGGCCGCGGAAAGCATGTTGGAAACACTTCCGAAATTGAGCAAGCGCCAGGTGTCCGGTATGCCGTCGTTCCAACTGGAGCCGGTGCGGTTGCCGACCGTAATCAAGCCGTCCTTCACGGTGGCGTGAAAGAGAGCGATGCCGTTGGGAGAGGCGGAGAAATGATCGAAATGGACGAGGTAAGAGGAATTGGTATTGACGTTTGCCGGCAGCGTGATGTTGACCGTGCCAATGATATTTGTGCCGCTGACGCCGGAAACAGAGGGATCAAGAAATGCCTCGGCGTACATATTGACGTCCAGTCCGGCAGTCAGAATGTTGCTGGTGCTTAAATTGGTGACGGCTGAAAAGCTGACTGCGTTGGTGATCGCCGGCGAGCCGTCCAGAGGATCGATCTCGACGTTGAACATGAGCACGCGGAGGGGAAGCGCATCCGCTGAAAGAACGCGAATGGGTACCTGGACATTGAGCGAACCACCGGTGACGACCTGGTCGGCGGCGACAGTGACATAGCGCGGACCGCTGAGAGCCATTTTAACGGGCGGGGGCGAATGTTTCAGGCTCAAGGGCGACAACGTGTTCGGGACGGCCACGGCGTTCAAAATACCGTTGGACCAAAAGCGGTCGTACCAAGTGAGTGAATAATCGAGCGAGCGGCGGAACGTGACGTAAACATCGTCCACGGCCAGGACGCCATCGCCCATCGTGATCGCATTGATCGTGGTGTCATTGCCGTTGTAATAATTGTTGTCCTTGCCGTCGCTGGAATCCATTGCGTTAAAATAGTCGCTTCCAGTGGGCGGGGTGTTGAAATGGTAAATGGCGGATTGGAAAACTTCCGTGACGTCATTGTTTTCCAAATTCGTGTCACCGAAATCGCCGGCATTGAACCAGCGGAAAGGAGCGGCGTCACCGACCAGATAGCGAGCCGAACCGACAGTGACTAATTTCTCCGAGTTGATAGGCCCGCCACCCAGCGAACCGTTGGTGACTGTTTGAATTAAAACCGGAGCGGAAATGCCGTCGGAAGTTGCCGATCCGTTGCCGGTGTTGATCTGATACGTTTGGCCGTTGGCGGCAGCGGGTGGAATTTGAAAGGAGAAAACGCCGACAATGACTTTGCCATTGGCGCTCGAGAAGAGCGTATCATGGGCTTGCGAGTAAGTCAGAAGTGTTTGGGATCCGCTGGGGTAAAGATTGGTCTCCGGCGGCCTCTCGACCCAGCCGACTTCCAGCAGGTTCAGATTCGCATCATTCAATAGCAGGCTGCCGGCGGCCATGGCCGGGGGAATTGGCACGAAAAAGCCCGGATCATTGGGGATCGGCATTTCCAGCATCGATTGAAAACCGTAGTTTTGGACCGGCGGCGAGCCTGGGCCGTTCGTGACAACAAGATCAAACTGGAGCGTATAAACCGTGTCGCCGCTCGGAATCAGTGACAGAGTCACCGGCGCCATAAAAGTCTGTCCGGCGGCGCCGATAAATTCGCTGGAGCACTCGCCGGATTCAAAACCAAACGTGAGTTGGTCGGCCTGAAAATTCGTCGGCGAGAACAGCTCGGATGTGATGCCGCTGGGCTGAAAATTCGGGGTAAAGGCCTCGACGTTCATCAGCGTATTGGTCGTGATATCAATGCCAAACACCTGGCCGCTGGCAATAGGCCCGAAGCTGTTGCTGCCGTTTTGGACCGGCGCCGAACCATCCAAAGTGTACCACATTTCCGCGTCCGTCGTGGCGTCCGTGAAGTAAATGGCCGCGGCGTTGTTGCCGTTGATGAGGGGGTTCGCCGTCACAAATTGAATTCGCGTGCTGGTGATGGGGCTGGAGCGCCGGCCGGTCGCCTCGCTGATCGCGTAGATTGTCACATCGGGTTCAGGCGTAATGACCGTCGGCGGCACTTGCGCCGCGGTCAGCCCGTTATCCTGCGGAATATAAATCTGCGGAGAGTAACCGGTGGCGGGACCCGGAGGCGGAATGGTATTGTCCAGCGGATTCACCGGGGTGGGGCCGTAAGTCACGTAAAGTTGCGCGGTGGGGTCGGATTCAATGGCAATGTCCGTGGAATTCTCAAAGACCACCGACGAACCCGTGATGTCACTGAACGTCGCCGCGGGGTTGCCGTCAACAAGAGGAAAGACAACGTAACCAATCGTCGGGGCCTCGATTTGCGGCAGCGGTTGCGTCGGTTGCAGCACGCGCAAGGCGTTAGTGCCGCTATCCACGACGTAGTAGCCGGAATCCGGAACGTCAATTGCAATGCCCATCGGCGCATCGAATTGCGCGACGGACGGCAATCCGTTGACCAACCCCGCCTGGCCGACAATGCCGGAAATCGTCTGCACCACCCAGCCAATGGAACCGTTGATATTGGTTTGGTACAGGCCGCGAATGGTGTCGTTGCCGCTGTCGCTGATGACCAGCGTATTATTGTCGCCGGTCCACAGAATGCCCCCCGGCCGGCTGAAAAGAGCGCCCGCCGCGGTAATGCCATCTCCAGAACCGCTGACGTGCGGTGTCCCAGCGATGACCGAAACGGTCTGGTTGCTGATCATGCAAATGACGTCGTTCTTCGTGTCCGCCACCCAGATATTGTTGTAATTGTCGATCGCGACGGCCGCGGGAGAATTAAACTGATACCCGCCGGTGGCGATGTTCGTCACAGTATTATCGACAGACAACATCCGAATGGTGCTGTTGCCCTGGTCGGCGATGTAAAGGTTGCCCGCGGCATCAGCGGCAATTCCCGAAGGATACGAAAATTGCGCGGAGGCGGCAGGCCCATTGACAAAGCCGTACTGCCCGGTCACTCCGGCCAGATTGCTGACGGTCCCGCCAAGAGTAACGTAGCGAAGAGTTTGATTCGCCGAATCGACCACAATCAGTCCGCCGCGGGCATAAACGATTCCCAACGGATGCGAAAACCGCGCGGCCGCGCCGGTGCCATTATTGGTTCCGTAAAAATTAGGGCCATCCTCGCCGGCCAGCGTTGTAGTAGCGCCGCTGGTGGGCACATATTCCAGAATGCGATTGTTGTCGGCGTCAGTCACATACACATTGTTGTTGGCATCGGTGGCGATGCTGTTTGGCCCCGACAAGCCGGTGGTAATGGGTGAACTGACATATTGCGCGCGAGCGGCAACGGCACCCAGGAGCGTGAGAGCCATTACGCCGAGAACCCGGCGCGTGCCTCGGGCGATTCCAATTGGATGATAAATGTGCGTGGTCATGGCTGGAGACGGATGTGGTAAAAGCGTGCGCTGCCGCTGTAGTTGGTTATGAGAAGTTGATAGTTATTCCCGTCGCCGATATTGGTGTTCATAGCTGTCCAGGTGTTTGCGCCCAAAGCCGGAATGGATTCCACGATGTAAGTCTTGCCGGGCGCCGTCAGCCAATTCACCGCGACGCCGCTTAGGCCGCCGGTGTTAAAATTCGCGCTGACGAATTCCAATTTGGATTGGGAATTCGTCGGGTTCGTGCCGGCCAAATATTCCTGCCAATTGAGAGAGCCGTCGCCATCGGGGTCCGCGTTATCAGCCGCCACGCTGTTGCTCGTGCTGCCGAAGAAATAGGTGCGCCATTCGTCGGAGGTCATTTGGGCGGGTTGCAAGGCGGACGAATCCACCCACACCGTCGCGGGCAAACTTTCCAACGCGTACTGCGTAGTGTAATCCGGCGCGCCATCCACTCCCAGGAAATGCAGGCTGTAAGATTGTCCCTTCGCGGCGCCGGGCGGCACTTCAAAAGTGATGACGCCCAGGTAATTGCTGTTTTGGAGCGCTGGAGAAAACGCGCCCAAAGACCACGCGCACGCAATATCGTTGGAGGACAGGCCGGGCAATTCGACGGACAGGGGCGGAATTCCGGCCGCGGGAACAAATTGGATCGCTCCCGGCGCGGGGGCAGCGCCGTCGGCGGAGAGAATGGCGCGAAATTGGAAACCGGAGAGGCTGTAGCCGGCGCCTATCTTCACATAAACCGGGATGGAACAGGTGGCGCCGATTTGGGCATTGGTCACGGTGTCGGCGCCGATGGTGGCCTGCCTCAACCAAACCATTCCGGGCAGCGATTGGGTCAACGATGCTTTGCCCGCCTTGTGAGGCGCTGTTTCCGCTTCCGAGAGCGGCACAGGTGTTCCGCCCGGCGACCACGCGACCTGCTGATGTGCCAGGAAGCCGCCGTTGGTCCAAAAGCGGACCCAATTGTTGGTATCGTTGCCGAGTGAACGCCGGAGAATGGTCTGCCAATCCAGAAATTGAATGAACCCGTCGCCGCCGACGCTTCCGGGAGTATCCGGCGGATAGGCGTCCATCGCGTCGTACGCGTCACTGACCGGTGGCGGGACGCGGATGCCGACGGATGCGTAAAAGGCGTTGTTGACATCGTTGTTTTCGAGCGTGCCGTCGCCGAATTCCGCCGCGTCGTAGCCGCTGGAAGGAGAGGAGTCTCCCACCAGGTAGGGAACGCTGCCAATGGTCAGCGTTTCATTCGTCATGGTGAGCAGGGAAACCGCCGTCTGAAGACCATCGCTCGTGCCGGAAGGATTGAGGATGGAGAGACTATAAGTCTGGCCCGGTGTCGCGCCGAGCGGAATTGGAATTTGCAACAACGTCACCGTTCCAGCGCCCTGCATCTGGAAGCCGGCGCCGCCGAGGGCCGCGACGATCAGCCCCTGCCCATTGCCGGAGGCGGCATAGGGAGTGACGCCGTAATCGACGGGCGTATTGTTCGGGGCGGGGCCGAGCAGCGTCTCGAAATCAAACGCGGTAATCGGCAAAAGAGTTAAAGGGGCGGTGCTGGCGGGATTTCCGCCCAGTGGAGTGACTTCGATCCGGAACTGGATTGATTTCACGGCGGTGTTGCTGTCCGCCATCGCCATGCTGACCGGCAGGATTGCCGTCGAACCCATGCCCGCGACGTGGCTGGCGATAAACCCGATTTTGTTGCCGACAAAATTGGATACAGACAGCATTTCATTGACCATGCCGCTCGGTTCGAAATTCGGCGTAAACGCGCGCACCGTGAGAAGCGTATTGGTGCTGATGAGAAGGGAAAGGGTATCGCCGTCGATAAAAGGTCCGCTGCTGCTGCCGTCGTTGGTGGGCGTGGAACCATCCAGCGTGTAATACATCTGCGCGCCGATCGTAATATCGTTCAGCAAAACGGCGGCGGCGTTGTATCCGGTAAGGATTGGATTGGCGGTGACAAACTGGAACCGCGCGCTCGTAATGGCGCTGGGTTGCCGGCCCGGCGCTGTCCCAATGGCATAGACCGTCATGTCCGGCATTGGCGCGAGAATCGAGAGAATGGGCGGCAGGGTGCCGTCGCCGGGATAAAGCTGCGGGGAAAGTCCGGAATTGGGTCCGGGTTTTGGAATGGGATTGTCGAGCGGGTTGGAAGGCGTCGCCCCGTACGTCAGGTAAGTTTGGGTGCCAGCCTGGCCTTCCACCGCCAGGATCGCGGCATTGTTGAAAACCGCGCTGCTCGTGTTATTGAAAACCGAGACTGGGACGCCGTCGCCATTGGGCACGAAAGTCACGTAACCCAGGCTCGGCGCCGGCACGGGCGGTTGCGGGGCCGAAGGCTGCAACACGCGCACAACGTCATTGCCGGTGTCCACGATGAAAAAGCCGGAGTCCGCGGCATCAACAGACAATCCGGTGGGCGTGCTGAACTCAGAGATGCCGGGGGTGCCGTTGACGAGACCGGGTTGGGTGGGACTGCCCGCGACGGTCTGGACCGCATAGCCGATGGCGCCGTTGAAATTGGTCAGGAAGAGGTCGCGAATGGTGTCGTTGCCCGTATCGCTAATGACAAGCGTGTTGTCGGCGCCTGACCACAGCAAACCGCTGGGCAGGTTGAATTGCG
This sequence comes from Verrucomicrobiia bacterium, assembly GCA_036272955.1. GTDB lineage: Bacteria > Verrucomicrobiota > Verrucomicrobiia > Limisphaerales > Palsa-1400 > DATAUD01. The sequence goes on along the minus strand of DATAXU010000217.1, from coordinate 39,427 downwards.
CCATCGTGGCGATCGGGGAATCATTGGTGCCGGGTGAACCGGAAATTCCAGCCACGACTTGCACCACGTTGTTGCTGATAAGACAAATGACGTGATTGCCGGTGTCGGCGACCCAAAGATTATGATTGTTGTCCAAGGCGACGGCGGAAGGGTCGCTAAATTGATAGAGGCCGACCGGGACGGTGGAAACAATGTTGTTGGTATCGAGCAGGCGAATGCCGTCCCCTTCATCTGCGATGTAGATATTGCCCTGGCTGTCCGCCGCAAGCCCGTTGGGAAAGCTAAAAGTTGCGGTGAGGGCGGGACCTTCCTTGACGCCAATCACCCCGGCGACACCGGCCAAATTGCTGACAACCCCGGAAAAACTGACGAAACGGATCAATTGATTCGCCTGGTCCGCGACCACTAATCCGCCGCGAGCCACAACCATTCCCCGAGGCTGGGAAAAACGGGCGGCCGAGCCGATGCCGTTATTGGTCCCGGCAAACTGCGTGCCCGACATTCCCGCGAAGGTCGTCAATGCGCCGGAGGAAGGAACATATTCGGCGATGCGGTTGTTCGAGGAATCCGTGATGTATAAGTTGCCATTGGCATCCGTCGCCACCGCGGCGGGTTCGTTGAGGCCCGAAGAGACTTCCGTGCTGACGTACTGCGCGGAAACCGGCAGCGCCAACAGGCCCGCAGCCATGATGCCCAGGGCGGCCCTGGCCACTGAATTCGAGTTTGGAAAATCGATGTTACTCATGGCTGGAGAAGGATTTGATAAAAGCGTGCATTGCCGGTGTAATTAGTGAGCAGCAACTGGTAATAGTTGCCGTCCCCGGCGTTGGTGTTGATGGCGGTCCAGTTTTTCCCTCCCAGGGACGGTTGCGATTCGAGGATATAATTCTTGCCCGGGGCGGTGAGCCAGTTCAGGGACACTCCCTGGATTCCATTGTTGTTGAACGCGGCGCTGGTGAATTGGAAGCAGGAAGACGCGTTGGTCGGGTTCGTTCCGGCTTCGTACTCCATCCAATTCGGCATCCCGTCGCCGTCGGCATCGGCGTTGTCGGCGGCCAGGGGATTGGTGGTGCTGCCGAAGAAATAGGTTTTCCACTCGTCCGAAGTCAGGGACGGCGCCTGTAGCGCGGCGGATGCCACCCAGACTGTTCCGGGAAAGCTTTCCATCTGATAATCCGTCGTCAGATTCGGCGCGCCGCCTCCAACCACGAATTGCAAAGCATACGATTCGCCGGGTGTGGCGTTCACCGGAACTTGAAAGCTAATGGTGCCAAGATAATTGCTGCCCGTTAAAGGCGGCTCAAATTCTCCAAGGTTCCAGGAGCAGAGCATGTCGTTTTCGGCGAGAGGATAGGAAACCGAGGGCGCCAGAACATCGGCCGCGGCGTTAAACTGAATTTGGGTGATCGCCGGGGCGGCGCCGTTGGCCACTGCGGAGGCCCGGAATGCCATCCCGGAGATATTGTAGCCCGGCAGAACATTCGCATAGACCGGCACATAGTATGTGTTGCCGGGAATTGCGTTGGTGATCGTGCCCGCCCCAATGGAAAACTGGCAGAACCATACCAGGCCGGGGGGCGTTATGTTTAATTCCATCTTGTGCCCGGGGCTGGAGGCGGCCTCCGACATCGGGATCGGCGTGCCGGGTTGGACCGGCGGGATTTGCAGGTGGTACAAACTGCCGTTGGTCCAGCAACGAATCCAGGTATTGGTGTCCGTGCCAAGGGAACGGTTGACCACTGTCTGCCAATCCAGGTAGGTCAGCAAATTATCGCCAATCAGTCCCGAGGTGCCGCTGCCCGTTTCGGGATAGACGTCCATTGCCTTGAAAGCGTCGCTATCGGAATAGGGACGGTGAACGCTCAGCAACGCGTAGAGGACCGCATTCGCATCACTGTTATTCAGCACCGCGTCGCCAAATTCCCCGTCGTTGTAGCCGTTGGCGGGAGCCGGATCGCCCGCGAGGGACATCGGGTCCGTAATCATCAGGTTTTGCGCCGCCATCGATTGTAATCCGACCCCATCCTCCAGGCCGTCGGAAGTGCCGGAGGGATAAAGAACGTTCAACGAATAGCTTTGCCCATAGGCGGCCGTTTTCGGCACTTGAACGCGCACCATGATGACGGCGCCGAACTTCGCCATGTCCAACCCTGAACCCAGGCCGGAAGCTGAAAACAACAGGCCCATGCCGTTGGAGGGAGTTGTGAAACTGGGGAAATTCGTCAATATCACGGGTGCGTTGGCGGGGGCTGGTCCGGTCAATTGCAGGTAATCGTTTGCGGTAATGGATTTGAGGCTCAACGACGACACCATTGGCGTGTTCGTATCGTTGGGAGTGACTTCGACGCGGAATTGCAACGATTTTAGAACGGCGTTGCTTTCGAGGTCCACGACCAGCGGAATATAGACAGTCGAGCCGGAACCCCCGTAGCTGGGATTGGGGAAACCGATGAGGTTGGTGGGCGCCGAACCGCCGACTGCCATCGGGCTGGCATTGGTGCCATTGAACGCGGAGATACGTAGCGAACTGAGATCCTTCGAGGAATTGCACCACTCAAACGTTCCTACATATTCGCCTAGATTGAAGGACATTCCGATTTCGTCGCTATTGGTCGTCGGGGTCGTGCCGTCGGTTGTGTAATAGACGCTGGCCACGGTGCTCGTCACCGAAATGGTCACGCATTCCGGGAAATATCCGTAACCGGGACTAAACGTGCAGATCGGCGGAGCGGCCGTCGTAATGCCATTGGTGCCACCGACGCCGACAGGACTAAGATTGGTGGTCCCGGTGACGCTTTTGATCAAATCGTAGTAAAGCTCCGTCACGAACAAACCGCCGGTCGGGGAAATCGTTACGCTCACAGGCTCGCGTCCCGAAGCGCTGATGCTTGAGATTCCCGCCGTGCCGTCCACCCAGCCCGCGAAAAAAGCCGGGTCAGACTGACAGTCGGTGGCCGTCCATACGTTGCTGGCCGTTCCGTAGAGCGTGCTGGTGTTGGTTTGGGTATCGATGAAACGCACCCGGTTATTCAAGGTATCGCAAACGATCATGCTTCCATCCCCTGATGCCGCGATGCCATGCGGCTGATCGAACATTGCGTAATGGGGGTTTCCGTCGCGCCAACCGGAGCCATTGCCGCCCGTCAACAATTTTGGCGTCGAATTGGCATTGGTGGATACCAGGTAAATCGCGTTGCTCAGGGTGTCGCTGACCGCCAATAGCCCGTCGGGGCGCAATGCCATTGCCACCGGCGTCCAGTTGAAGCTGGCGACAACGGTCCTCATTGCCAGGGTTCCGCCTGAGATTAAATCGTTTGTATAGCTGGGAGCGGGATAGCCATCGACCAATTTGAAGCTGACGATCGTTCCGTTTGCGAACGCCATGAAGACATTGGAGCTGGTATCGACATATAAAGCCGTCGCCATCGGCGTAAGACCGCCGTCGGTAAACCCAATCGACGAGAGCGGATTGAGATAAATGTCCGATTTCAGCAAAACACCGTTGGTCGGCATCATGACATAGACATTGCCGGCGGCATCGACGGAAACGCCGTTGACGCGTGGGAACGGATGGTAGTTGGTTTCGTAAGTCACCTTTCCTTTGTTGGTGATGGCGTACGGAACGACAACTTGATAGGTGACACTGGCTCCCAGGTTGCCTGCCTGGCTGATTTCTTCGACGTCCGAGTTGGTGGTATCCGCCACCCATAAATTTCCCTGGGCATCGAGCGCGCTGGCGTAAAGGCCGTTAAATTGGGCGTTGGTGAATGTGTTGCCGGCTTGAAAGCCTGCCCACGTGGCGCAGGAACTGACGTGCGGACCTCCGCCAATCGTATGGACCGCGACTTGCGCTCGTGCGTGCAAGGCAAACATCAGCAGGCCCGATCCGGCCAATGCGCTGAGACACTTCTTTCGCCCCGCGCTGGTAGCTGTCATAAAAATCATAAAAACAAACGCGTTAAGGCTGACGTTAGGGCTGATAGTCCGGCTTCACGTCTTGCTTCGGCTTTGTCCAATCATACGGTTCGCCAGTATCCCAAATCGGTTCTTTGATGTTCGAAGGCGCGGCGCCCTTTTGCGCGAGGAACGTTGTTTGCGCCGGCTGAAAGTCGCTGTCCGTGATGATGGTCGGCGTGACGAAAATCAGGATCCTGTCTTTGGTATCCGATTTCGCGTCGCTCCGAAACGCATACCCAAGCCCTGGCAAATCGCCCAGGAACGGCACTTTGGTGTAAGTCTTCGTCACAACGTCGTTGTCCAATCCGCCCAGCACGAGCGTATAGCCCGTCGGCACCGCCGCCTGAGTAACGATGGCGCGGCGGTCGAAAATGGGCGCGGTGCTCACCTGGCCGTTAAGGGATTGGCTGGCGACCAGCGCGTCTTTCTGCGAAATTTCGGGACGCAGGTCCAGCAGGACGTTGGTCGGGCCGGCGATGCGCGGGGTCACAATCAGTTTCACACCCACTTCGTTCAAAATGACGTGATTGACCTCTTTGTCGTAATTGGGCAGGACCGTCGCCAAACCAGCCGACGCTCCCGCTGCCGGGGCGCTTTGTGTCTGTTCAAAAATCGGGATGTTCTGCACCACCATCAATTCAGTGGGCACCCCGTCGAGCGCCACCGTTCTCGGAAATGCGATTGATTTGGTGTCGGCATCAGTATTGAGAAACGAAAGCACCGCGGCGAGGCCGTCCGCGTTCAGGAAGGCGGTCGCGGGGTTAAACCCGTGCGCCGTGTTGAGCGAAAGTCCTCCGCCTGAAGAAGGGTTGCCCGGAAGCGTTGTCGTCAAGCTGGTGACATTGCTGAAAAGAGTGGAGATGCCGTTGTTGGGCAAGGGAGCTGTTCCCCCGCTGGGCAAAGTCGTTGTGCTGCCGGCGCCTGCGACGCCGGAGCCAACCTGATTGACAGAGGCAACCGATCCCCCGGTGAGACCGTTGCCGAAACTCACGTGCTGGGCCGCCAATGTGCCCGTCCAATCCACGCCCTTGGCCGAAGTAATGTCCTTGGTCGTTTCCACAATCTTGGCCTCGATCAGGACCTGGCGGGTTGCCGTATCGAGCTTGGCAATTAATGCCTCAACCCCCGGCAATTCTTTCTCAGTGGTGCGAATAACCAATTGGCGGGTCCGTTGGTCGCGAACAATGGTGCTTCGCGCGGAGAGCGTCCCGGTAATGTCCGCCACGATATTGCTTGGCTCGCTGTAGCGTAACGCAATCACTGCCACAACCAGCGGCTCCAGGGCGGCGGGGTCCTTGGCGGTGACACGGGCGATTTTAGTGCGTGGGTCCCATTGCAGTTGCCAGCCCCAGTTGTCCAGCAATGCCTGCAAGGCCTGCATCGCCGTCACTTTGTGCCATTTCTCCGTGACCGTCGGCGGTGCGATGGGATGGCCATCGGGGCCGAAAGCGTTGAGCAACTTGGGATCAAATTCGATATTCAGCCCCGCTTGAAGCGCCAGCGTCCGGATCGCGTCGGGCAGGGCAACGCCGTCGAATGCCACCAAATCGACCACCTCGTCTCCAGAGGGGGTGTTTGTCAGGCCGGCATCCTGCCCCACTAGCGGCGGAACGACGGGGGCGGCGGATGTTACGGTGCCAGACTGACCGAACGTTGCCATGCAGGGGGCGAGGGCCACCAGCACGAGCGCAATGACGTTTTCCGTTTTCATATAGCTATCAGCATTTCAACTTGTTGGTTGCGCGCACGGAATCTTCGTTCGCGCGTCAATAATTCTTTTTGTCCATAAACAGGCGCTTCGATTGGGCCTCTCCGTCCACTTTGATGACGACGAAATCATTTCCTATCGTCAAACACCGCAACCGCACTTGCCCGCTCGGCACATGCACTATCCCTTCTTCCCCTGGCTCCAGGATTTCGTTATTGATCACAGCCAGCCGATGCCTTGCCGAACCAACGATCCCCTTCAGAAGCAGATCGCTTGCCACGATGGCCTTATGCGGCTCGCTGGCCAGGACTGCCGGGGCCGGATCACGCCGGTGCGAATCCGGAAAAAATGGGTCCCTTGCCTGCGGCGCCGGCAAATCCTCGAAAACGGAGACGTATTGGTTGGTAACGACCGTCGCCGCCATTTTGGCCTTGGCGGGCGCAACGGCCTTTTTGGCGGCCGGGGCCTGCGGCGGCGCCTTGCTGCATCCCGCCGCAAAACAGAAAGCCAGCCCGATCCCGATCCATACCCGGCTTGCGTTTGCCAATTTGGGGGGAGTGCTCATTTTGTGTCGCTGGTGGTCGTGACTGGCACGACGAGATCAAAATTGTAGGCGAGCTTTTCCGGTATCTCGACGTTCGGCCCGGCATTGGCGGTGATTTCCACGTTCTGCACGCGGAAATACGGAAATTGGTTTTCGAGGTCCGCGAAGAATCTTCCAAACTCGTAATAATAACCCGTCCCTTTTAAATGAAATGTTGCCCATTTGTATGGGAAACCCGGCAGAATCCCCTCATCGCCCACCTCCGGCTGGCTGTACGAAAAAATATTGACACCCTTTCGCGCCTGGATGAACGGATTGATTTCCCCGATGATCCACGCATAAGCGTCGCGGTCCGGCGCCAGGATTGCCTCCCGTTTTGCCAGCACGTCGCTGCTCGCCTGCAACTGCGCCGCAATTTCCGATCCCCGGGTCATCTCCACCTCCGCGTCTTTTAGGGTCTTGAGCACCGCGCGCGTGTTCTCGCGGGTGCGCCTGAGTTCGTCCTGTTTGGCGTTGACGCCGAAATACCAGAGCATTCCCATGACCAGCACCGCGCCCCCGGCAACCGCGCCAAGGCGTTCCTGTTGTTGTTTAGTGAGCTTGATCATCGGCGTACCTCCGGAAAATGCGACGAGAGCGCAAACGTGATGTAAGACCGGCTGGGGTCGGACGGGTCCGCCGCCGGCAGGCTTAATGTGCCTTCAAGCACAAAGCCATCGCGGCGTCCCAGGCTTTTGAGAAAGTAATCCGAGGTGCAAAGGGCCTCCTTGAATTTGGTGTAATTCTGCTGGCTGGCGTTGCAGTCTTTGGCGTCAATAAATAAACTGATTTTTTCCACTTCCGCGCCGGGAATGGATTTCTTGTTGGCGCCGCTGCCGATATCGCGTTTCTCTTCCTTGATGTAGCTCTGTTCGCCCTTCAAATGAGTCACCTGGACATCGTTGACGACGCTCTTCTGTAACGCGTTGAGCACCGGCGCCCAAAGGAAACGGTTCGTGGAAAGTTGGTCCAGCGCGGCGAGTTTCCGGTCAATTTCTGCCGTTTTGAACACATTATTGGTTACAGCGGCATAGTTTGCCTTCTTTTCGGCCCAACTGGCGTTGATCCGCGCGAGGTCCTTCTGCTCAAACCAAATGTCGCACTGCAATTTGAGTATCCACAGGAGCACCAGCGAGATGAAGAATCCCGCAACCCAAATGCTCAGTTTTACGGGGTCTTTCCGCCGTAATTCCTCCGCGGCTTGCGCTTCGGCCAAGAGATTAAGACGGATCGGCATAATTAGCGGCGCGTGCAACCCATGAGGGGGAGCATCCCGTGTCCCAGTGCGCGTTTAAGTTGAGTAGCATTGGCTCAATTCAGCTTCGTGAACCATGCGTAGCAACTTGCAGGCCAAGTTACGGCCAAGGTAGGGAATCAAGGATGGGTCCGGCGGGAAGGTGTCCTATTGTATGACACGCCGGAGAGGGAACCGGTCAGCTTTCAGCCTCAACGGGTTTGCCGTCCGGCTCTTCTTTTTCTTCTTCTTCGGCGGCCTCTTCATTGCCGAATATTGCCGTTAATTTCATCGCCGCCACGAAGAGCCCCGTAAAAAGCCCCCCGCTAATAATTGTGTTCCGGAAAAATTCCCAGGTCGGCGGATGCTCCGGAAATCCCGTCGTCAACGCCTGTATCCAACCGGCGAATGTCTTTGCATAGCCAAGCTCAATCCATGACGCCGTATTGGTCACGAGATAAAACAGGATCGCCCCCACAATGCCGCCCCCCAGCAACATCCACCACGGCCGTTTAGGTCCGAGCGATTTTCCGAGCCAGATCAACCCGAGGTACGCAATGTAGTTTGGACATTGCCCCACCAGGAAGCCCTGCCAGGAAAACGCCGTATCGCGATAGAAAAATACGTCGAGGAGCAAATCCGTCCCTGTAAGAATCAGCAGGGGGACAATCCATCCCAATCGTCCCGGCAAATAAAGGCCCGCGCAAAAAACAATCGCATAGGCCGCGCTGAAATTCGGCGGCATCAGCCCCGGCCATCGGCTCAACGCAAAAACCACGATGAGCATCACCGGCAACAGAATGCATTTCTTCACTCGGCAAAGATAATCAAGCCCATGCCGATTGGCCAGCGGTGAATTAGAGACCATTGCCCTGAATGCAACCGCCGTTCAGCGCCTCGCGCACTTTAGTCGCCAACATGGATGGCGTGTAAGGCTTCTGGAGAAAACCAACGCCCCGATCCAGCACCTCGTGGGGAAGAATGGTGGTTTGGTCATAGGCGGAACTGAAAAGTGTCCTGCTCCGCGGGAACAGCGAGTGAACGCGATCCGACAATTCCTTGCCGCTCATTTGTGGCATAACGACATCGGTCAGCAACAGGTCGATGACTCCGGTCTTGTTCCGGCCAGCCAATTTCAACGCCTCCATCTCATTGACAGCGGTCAGCACACAATAGCCGAGCCGCGTCAGCAGCGTGGCGGCAAGTTTAAGCAACGACGGATTATCTTCGACCAGGAGAATCGTTTCCACCCCCGTGGGCATGCACGGTTTGTCCAGAATTGCCGCCGACGCCTTTTCCCTCTCGCGCATTTTGGGAAGATAGAGCCTGACTGAGGTCCCCCATCCGCGATCGCTATATATTGCGATGTGTCCACCGCATTCGCTCATAAGTCGGCGGCTGGTCGCCAGGCCCAAACCGGCGCCTTTGTCGGCGTCCTTGGTTGTGAAAAACGGCTCAAAGGCGCGCGCTTTCACCGATCCGGTCATCCCCGGTCCGCTGTCCGTGATGGCGAGCAGAATGTAGTCCCCAGGGGTTAAATCGGCGAACTGGCTGGTGTAGTCATCCTCCAGGGTTGTCTCGGCGACCTCGAAACCGAGATCGCCACCGTGCGGCATCGCGTCCGCCGCGTTTATCACGATGCTGAAAATCACCTGCTCGATTTGACCAATGTCCGCCTTCACCAGCTTAAGCCCGGGAGAGGATGAAAAATGGATGGCCACATTCCGGCCCGCAAGAAGAAGGATAGCCTCTTCCATTCCGACCAGAGCGGTATTAATGTCAATAATATCCGGCTCGAGAGCTTGTTTTCGCGCGAAACCCAGGAGCTGGTGGCTCAACACAGCGGCTCGGGCCGCGGCCTGGTTAATCTCCGTCACGTTGTTGACCCAGGAATGCTTTGGCGCAAGCTCGTCCAGCATTAATCCCCCCTGGCCGATGATCCGCGTCATCAGATTGTTGAATTCGTGGGCGACACAACCCGCCATCCTGCCGACCATCTCCATTTTCTGCGAGTGAGACAATCTGGCTTCCATCCGCTTTCGCTCTGTGACATCGCGATATATCCAGAGTCTGCCGTAGAGCGCCCCGTCCTGGCCCAGCGCAGGGAAAGAGCGCCACTCCAGAATTGTTCCGTCGTTAAGCTCGATTTCATCGCGGTCCGCTTCAAGCGGGTGAGAATAAAGATCGCTCAGCTTTCCGACAAATTGTTCAGAGTCTTTAATTGCTTCGATGACCCACCGGAGTTGCCTCTCATCGTCGATGCCGTTCGCGATTTCCCGCGGAATTTTAAACAAATCGGCGAATTTTTGATTTTGAAGGAGCTTCCTCCCCTGGGCATCGACAATCGAAATCCCGTCAGGGGAGCAATCAAGTTGTGAGGCAAGCATTGCTGTTTTCAATTTCAATTCTTCCCGCATGCGCAATGCGTCTTCGTCGAAGTCCGGGGGGTAATCGGCATCGAAGATTTCGTAACGGCACAACGGATGTTCTTCGTCGTGGATTGGCAGTTGTATTTTCATGTTATTTATTTTGGTTGGTTGTTTTACGATCCAGTATCTCGCGGACTTTACGCGCCAGCGTGTCCGGCAGGTACGGTTTGGCGAGAAACTCGACTCCAGCGTCAAGGTCGCCATGGCGGACGATGGCATCGTCCGTGTAACCGGATGTGTAGAGGATTTTCATTTCCGGAAACGTCGCTTTTAGCCACGCGGCCATGTCTTTTCCGCCCATTCGCGGCATCACGACGTCCGCAATTGCCAGGTGGATTGGTCCATCGGGGTATGTTTGCGCCGCGTTCAGTCCTTCTTCTCCGTCGGATGCCGAGAGCACTTTATATCCCAATGCTTTCAATACGTCGGTCGCCAAACGCCGGACGGATGGCTCATCTTCCACCAACAACAGCGTTTCCGTGCCGCGCGGCGGCGGACCGGCCGCGACGCAGGCCGCAGGCTCCGACAACTTCTGGTTGGATTGCGGCAGGCAAACTCGAACGGTGGTACCGTGGTTGATCTTGCTTTGGACGTCGATGTGGCCGCCACACTGGGTCACCATTTTTTGGCACGTGGCCAGGCCGAGGCCCGTTCCTTCGCCTTTCGATTTCGTGGTGAAAAATGGCTCGAAGAGGTGCGCCTTGACTTCGTCGCTCATTCCCATGCCCGTGTCGCGGACCGTCAGCACCACGTACGCCCCGGCCAACGGCGGATCGAACAAGTCCGGCGGTTGCCTCTTGTCAAATCTGGCATTGCTGGTCTCAATGAGGACCTTGCCCCCTTGCGGCATTGCATCACGGGCGTTGACGACCAGGTTGAGTAAAATCTGGGAGATATAACCGGCATCCGCCTCGACGGGCCGAAGGTCCTTTCCTTCCACGATTTTCAATTCGACGTCCTCGTCCAGCAGGCGGGCCAGGATATGGTTCATTTCCACCACAACTTTGCCGAGATTGAGGACCCCCGGCTTGAACGGCTGCTTTCGGCTGAATGAGAGGAGTTGGCGCGTCAGTTCCACCCCGTGTTTCGCGGCGTGTGTGACTTCCTGCGCATGGTTGTGCGCCGGATGATCGAGACCGACCTGCGCAAGCACACTTTGAGTGTAGCCGAGGATGACAGTGAGGATATTGTTGAAATCGTGCGCCACGCTGCCGGCAAGCCGTCCCACCACTTCCATCTTTTGTGCCTGTGCGAACTGTTCCTCGACGCTTTTGCGGGCCGCCCGCTCATCGATTTCGCGAAGCGCGCGCCGCACGGCTGGTAGCAGGCGAATAAGACGGTCTTTGAGGACGTAATCTGTCGCGCCGTTTTGCAGGGATTCCACCGCGCGTTCTTCTCCCATGGTGCCGGAGACGAAAATATAGGGCACGTCAGGCGAAAGTTCGCGGCATATTTTGAGGGCGGACAACCCGTCGAAGTGCGGCATCGTGTAGTCTGAGAGCACCACATCAACCTTGCGTTGAAGGGCCGCTATCAAATCGGGAGAATTGTCCACACGTTGCCATTTGGGGTCAAACCCCCCGCGGCGCAATTCCCTTACGAACAATTCCGCATCATGCGGCGAATCTTCTACGATTAAAACATTGAGGGCGGTTTTCATGGAGCATGGTGCTTGTTAGTTGTGTCAATTGCATTTTCTTGACAAACTAGCACGGCTCCCGTGAAGTCAACAACAGACTATCAGTGTCAAATACTGGAAATCCTCAACGGAGCATCCGGGGGGGGTATTGAGTCAAGGGGCCGGCAATTGTATGACTCGATAAAACTGCTGCGTTGACGCGCCAACGGGGACAGAGGCGTTTACGGAATTGTTGGTGGCGATGACCGTGGCGGCGACGTTCGTCCAGTTGGGGTTGCTCAAATCGCTGGCGGACTGAATCTGGTATGACGCGTTTGCGACCCCGATCCAGGCGAACGTGATGTTGCTCCCCGTCAGCGCGGCGGACTCAAAAGTCGGCGCGCCTAGTGTTTCGACTCTGACATCATCCAATGCAAGTGCCCCCGGAACGGCGTCGAAGGCGAATTCCAGGGTGGTGCTCGTGCCTGTGGCAGGAACGACAAATTGCAGATTGGTCCAGGCGAAAGCGCCCATGTTGGTTTGACTGTAGAGAACCGAGCCGTTCCAGAGCGCGGCGAAGGAATTCGGGGTCGTATCGCCATTGGTGTCCGCCACACTTGTCAACCAAAAGGAAACCACATATTGCTGGCCCGGCGCCGTGGAGACGTTCTGAGATAGGGTGCCGACCGTGGGATCCCCCGGCACCCGGGCCCACTCTCCGAGATACGCGCCATACAGCCCCGAATGGACGAATAGCGCATCGGATACTCCATACAACGCATTGGTTCCAGCCACATCGACGTCGTCGCCGGATAGGGCAAAAACCTGATTGGTATCGCCGACCAATTGCCAGTCCGTGAAGTCGCCGGTTTCAAAGCCGCCATTGCCCACATACAAATCAAATTGCCGGTTCTGGGAGGTGCCGTTGCCAATGTCAACAATCGAAATATTGGCGCTGTAGTTCCCAATCAAAAAGCTGTCTGCCACCGCATTGAGACTGACCGTGACGGTCGAGGCGGCGCCGCCGGGATTCAACGTGCCGGCGGTGGCGGAAACATTGAGCCATCGAGAGGTGTTGACCAGGCTCCAATTCAATGCCGTCGATCCTACATTCGTTAGCGTGAAGGTTTCGGAATCGACGGAAAATGGGCCGCCGCCGGGTCCGAAAGGGGTAAGACCCAGGGACGGCGTGATGACCAGACTTTCCGACGGCGGGGCCAGAAGCGCCTGCAGGAGATTGCTTCCAATGATCGTGCCCCAACCGGTGCAGAGGTCGTAGCCTGCGTTCGCTCTATACTTGCCAGGACTGTTGGGGGTGAAATTATTTCCACTTGTGACGTCGTGAAAGCAGGATTGGTAGTTGGTGCTTTTGGCAATGGCATAAAGGGCGGGATTGGCGAAGCCGATCGGAGGCTGCCCGTTGGCGGCCCCCTGCTCGTTCACCAGCGCCATGAAACCAGCCCACAGGGGAGTGGCCAGACTGGTGCCTGCTTCCGCGTAATCATCCCCATCTCCCAATATCTCGTTAATAAAAACGTAGATATTGTTGGCGTAATAAGGATCATTACCCCAAACGACAATAATATTGTTAGCCACGCAGGCGACATCCGGCAGATTGCGCATCGTCGTGGAACCTTGGTTGGCCGTCATGCTAATGCCCTGCTGCCAGACCGGGATGGCGTAAGTGAGGCTCACGCCGCCGCCGGACGCATACTCTGGCGTGCTGGGCAAGCCAATGATGCTATTGTCCATTGCAGGTGTAACCCAGACGGTTTCCGACGCCCAGGAAGAGCTTCCTTGGGCGTTCGTCGTCAGCGTCATGGTCGTTCCCCCCACGACAGTGATGTAGGGATCGTCCGCCGGTTCGTCAATCGTCCCGGGGTAAGCTCCGAAGTCGCCTGCGCCCGTAAAAAAGCTCTGCCCTTGCGCGGCATACTGCTGGAAAATTTGCACGGTCGAAAGGTTGATATCCATCTCGTAGGAGCAGCTCAATTGTTTGGCGAGATTGTCCGTGGCCATGCGATTGAGCACGTCGTTGATCTGAGCAGTCGTTGTGGAATACTGGACATAGTTTGTTTCTATCGGTGCAATGTCCTGCGGCGTTGGGCCTTCATAGACGTACACGTAGTCCAATCCAGGCGCCATCGAAATCGCCATTTGAATATCACTCGTGACTTCCACCGCATAATCCATGTTCGTGTCGTCGCCGTCGAAACCATCAATCAAAATATTGGTCACGATGGTCTTGGTCGTGAAGTCAACTTCGCTTTCAAAAGAGCTGATGTCGCCAGTATAGTAACCTGACAATTCAAAAAGCCCCACCGATTGTCCGGCGCCGTCCTGCGAAAGGCCAGCGGTATAAGCTGAACGGAAGTCACTGCCAAAAAATGGGCCGACGTCGTTTCCGCCTCCCCCTCCATTTCCTCCTCCACCTCCTCCCAGCGGACGGATCGCCGGTTGGGACGATGCGCCCGACAAGTGACCCCGCGGACGCGGCGTCACATAATTGTCCAGACCGCTAATCGCCAATACGGGTGTATCCAGGTCGAGCGTCGGTTCAACGTCCGGAGCGTAGAAAGTGCGCGCCTCACTGGGGTGTTGATAGGTCCGCATGTGAATGTGAAATGCCTTCTCGATATCCGACACCGACCCGCTGACATCCAGCAAAGTGCGGTTCGGATTTACCCTCTTGACAGTCAGCCCGTGGGACTTTGCGAAATCCGTCACGGCCTGGACGTCTGCCTGACTGGGACCAAAAGTGGAAGCGAACTGGTCCGCGGTCAAATAGTGGCGAAAATTTGTGTTGGACGGCTGGTAAAGTTCTTCAAGCAGGTTTGTGAGTTGGGTGCGATTGCGCAACGGCAAACCAATGACCAAGTCCAGTTGCTTATCCGCATCGAGCCGCCCAATGGAACGAAGCTTTTTGGTTATCCGAGGCACATGCCCTTTAAGCTGTTGCGCCGCCTGCACCGGCACCGAGACTGCGAACCAACAAAACGCGAGGGCGGGGCACAGCTTGGCCAGCCGTATGAAAAAACTCCTTTGCATTCTTGCAAAATAACAGACCTTCCGGCGTCGTTCAACCCTTAATGCCTTTATCGTGCCCTCGTCGAATCGGGTTTTGCCGCCAGCCGGCGGCGCATCCAGCCAGGACGGTTGGTGGCGAGGCCATCGACCCCCAACGCCGCCATCTTTCGGGCGCGGCGCGGATTGTCCACCGTCCAAACATACGCTTTAAGTCCGGCTCGATGGGCTTTGCGGACGAACGCCGCGTCGATGCGCCCGGTATGAAGCAAATTGAGGCCGTCGAGGTTTGCCGCCAGCGCTCTTTCGATAAGGCGGTCTGTTGATGGCTTTCTGTTTTTGTTGGCCCTCTCGCGCTTGAAAGCGGAGAGCCAATAGACCTCCATGTGCGGAAAAAGCACCTTGGCCTCGCGCATGGTTTCCCAGTCAAATCCAATGAGGGCAATGTGCGAGAGCGACGGCCTCCAGCGCAGCAATCTTTCCAACGGAAGGAGAATTTCCGGGCCGCACTTGATTTCCACAAAATAACGTTTGCCCGCCGGCAAAACAGCGAGCGCCTCATCCAGGGTCGGAATTCGTTCGCGCGCCCAGGCGACGCCCCGCCTCCGTCCGACATCGAGCCTTTTCAAAACGGCCAGCGTGCTTTCGCGAATGGCGAGATCAATCATCGCGGTGCGGCCGGTCGTGGAGTCGTGCATCAGCACAACCTGATCGTCGCGTGTGAGGCGAACGTCCAATTCCCCCACGTCCGCCCCCTGCTGGAAGCCGAGGCGAAGGGACGCAAGGGTGTTCTCGGGGGCATCACCCGATGCGCCGCGATGCGCGATAATTTCCACAGGGCCGACCGCTATTTGCCATCGATCGATTTGGCCGGAGCGGTGGCGGCGGCTGCGGCGATGGCTTGGTTGAGGTTTCGGGTGATGTTCTTTTTCATGTGGGTATAGGTTTCATTCGTCACGCCATTCAGGCGCCTGCGCGCTTCGTCGAATCGGCCGAGTTTGATGTTGATGCGCGCCAGGTGAATATAAACACCTTCCCGCTCCACTTCATCATGTGCCACGTCCAGAGCTTCGGTCCATGCCTTCAATCCGTCCGCCCAACGCGCCGGCTTTATTCCGTAATAAGATTCGGCGTAATCGGTGAACAACACAAAATCGTCCGGCGCCAGTTTGATGGCCTTGCGGTAAAGGTCCAACGACTTGTCAAAAACCTGCTGCTCGGTCAGGTGGTAGTATTCGGCGGCATCCTTTCGGAACAAATACACGGTGGTGGCCAGGTTGTGGTAGTAAACCGCCTCATTTGGATCCAGCTCGATGGCCTTGTCGTAATATTCGAAGGCCATTGCAATGGGGCCGCGGTGGCCGTAATAGTTCGCCAGGTTATTCCACGGGGCCGGGTCGTTTGGCGCAAGTTTCCGCGCGGTGTCCCAATGTTCCACCGCGCCCGCCTCATCGTGGATGTCATTTAAAAAACTGCCAAAAGCAAGGTGCGCACTCACGTGCTTTGGATGCCGTTGCAGAAAGTCCTCATACTCGCGGCGGACGATTTCCAGGCGCTGCTGGATTTTCATGTGCAGGGTGATGTGGGGATCCTGCCCGGCGGCCTTGGTGAAAGCGTCGGCGTTGTCCGTCCATTGCATGATGTCTTTTTGGGCGGCATCATCGTCGAGGAGGATTCTGTAATATTCTTTCTCGACGGGATTATTCGTATCGATGACGGGGATGGTGATGCCGGTTTTTTCGGCCACAAGATTACTCACCGCCTGCGGCGGATTTGTCGAAAGCACGGCACTGAGCAGGCCGACCAATAAATCACTCACAATGAAACGATAAGCCCGCCGGCAAAGTCGTCAAAGCGCAAATGTGCGCCGCTACACTTCCTTGACGACACCCCAATGAACGTCGAGGCGTTTGGTGAGGTAGAGGCGCACGGCTTTCACCAGGACCTTGCATTCCAATACCTGGCCGGCGCTGATGATTTCCTTGAGCGTTGCGTTGGAAGGAATCGGCGCGGTGGCCTGGGCGAGGATCGGGCCTTCGTCGAGCCGCATGCTGACGAAATGCGAAGTGACGCCGATTATTTTGACTCCGTATTCGTAAGCCTGCCGGTACGCCTGTGGCCCCGGGAAACTGGGAAGCAGCGAGGGATGAATGTTGATGATTTTATTTTTGTAGCGCCAGACGAAATTCGGCGAGAGAATTTTCATGAACCTGGCCAGCACCACGAAATCGACTTCGTTTTCCTCCAGCAATTGCAACGTGCGCTTCTCGGCGGCGGCGCGGTCTTCCCACGGGACGAAGGCGAATGGCAGCTTGAAACTTCGCGCGATGGACGCGAGGTCCCGGCGATTGGAAATCATGATCGCCGCGTGCGCGCCGAGCCGGCCGGATTTTAGAGCTTCCAACAATGCCAGCGCGCAGTGGGGTTCGGCGGTGACCATGATCGCCATGCGCTGGCGCCGTTTGGGATCGGTCCAGCGGAGTTTGATTTCCATGCCGAGGTCTTTGGCGAGATTTGAGAGGCCGGTGGCGAGGGCGGTCTTGTCGATGGAGCGCATGGGCCAGGAGGCTTGGAGGGTCATGCTGAATTGGCCGCGAGTAACCTGCTCTTCCAACGCTTCGATGTTGGCGCGCTGTTCGAAAAGGAAATTGGTGATGCGCGCGACGACTCCTGTTTTGTCCCGGCCAATCACTGTCAGTATCGCAAATTCTTTCATGTGAACCCAAAAAATCGTATAAATTCGAAGAAAAGCGACTTTTTTACGCGTTTTTGCAAATTGAAAGTTGAACCGGGATTTCTTATTCTGTCGCTTGTTGAACTTGTGCCGGGCTGTTTTTTTGGATCGCGATGGGACGTTAATCGAGGATCGGGAATATATTTCCCGGCCCGACGATGTTGTGCCGCTCCCCAATGCCGCCGAAGGCTTGAAATTGCTTCAAGTGGCTGGTTTCAAGCTGGTTGTGGTGTCAAACCAATCCGGCGTTGGGCGCGGGTATTTTACCTTGGATGATGTGGAACGGGTGAATGCCCGCATGATTTCGCTGTTCGGCGAGCAGGGCGCGCATTTTGCGAGGATTTACGTCGCACCGGAGGCGCCGGGTCAATCCAGTCGCGGACGCAAGCCTTCGCCACAGTTTCTTTTTGATGCCCGCGATGAGTTTGGGGTCGATCTTGGCGCCAGCTATATCGTTGGGGATAAATGGATTGATGTGGAATGCGGCCGGAATGCCGGGGTGAAATGCAGCATTCTCGTCCGGACCGGTTATGGGCGGAAAACGGAGTTGAAAAAGGCCAACCAACTAACGGAAGCCGTTGTGGTGGATGATCTTTTGGCGGCGGCGCAGTATATTTCGAAACAAACATGAAAATCGCCGGCATTATTCCAGCGCGATACGGTTCGGCCCGGTTTCCGGGCAAGCCGCTGGCGTTGATCGCGGGGAAGCCGTTGATCGGCCATGTGGTGGAACAATGCCAGAAGGCGACGAGTTTGAGCGAGGTGATCGTCGCCACGGACGATACGCGCATTTGGGAGGTGGCGCAGGGGTTTTGCCGCGCGGAAATGACGGCGCCGGATCACGCCAGCGGGACGGACCGCATCGCGGAGGTGGCGCAGAATTGTTCGTTCGACGCGGTCATCAATATCCAGGGCGACGAACCGTTGATCGAGCCGGCAGTGATTGACGCGGTGGCGGCGGCGTTGACCAAGGAGGAAATGAGCACGGCGGCGACGCTGATTGAAGAAGTTTCCGAGTGGGAAAGTCCGAACGTGGTGAAAGTCGTTGTCAACAGCGCGGGGCGGGCGTTATATTTTTCCCGGCGCGCCATTCCGTATGTCCGCGACGCCGCCACCGGGGCAAACCAGTTGGCGGCGTTTCCGTTTTTGAAACATCTGGGCATTTATGGGTATCGGCGCCAGACGTTGTTGCGTTTGGTGAAGTTCCCGGTTTCGCCGTTGGAACGGGCCGAGAAGCTCGAGCAATTGCGCGCCCTGGAAAACGGCATCCAGATCGGGGTCGTGCGGGTCAGCCACGATAGCGTGGGAGTGGATGTGCCGGCGGATGTCAAACGCGTCGAGCAAATCTTGAAGAAGCGCCAATGAAATTTATTTTTGTCACCGGGGGAGTGGTCAGTTCGCTGGGCAAGGGATTGACGGCCGCCGCCCTCGGCACGCTGTTGGAAAACCGCGGGCTCAAAGTCACGCTGCAAAAGTTTGATCCCTACCTGAACGTCGATCCCGGCACAATGAATCCCTACCAGCATGGGGAAGTCTATGTATTGGACGACGGCGCGGAGACGGATTTGGACCTGGGCCATTACGAGCGCTTTACGCATTCCAAACTCAGCCGGATGAACAACCTGACCAGTGGCCAGGTGTACCAGACGGTTTTGGACAAGGAACGGCGGGGGGACTATCTCGGCAAGACCGTGCAGGTGATTCCCCACATCACCGATGAAATTCAGCACCGCATCCATCTCATTGCCGAACAGACCAAGTGCGACGTCCTGATTACGGAGATTGGCGGCACGACGGGAGACATCGAGGGGTTGCCGTTTCTGGAGGCGATCCGGGAATTCGCGCTTCGTGTGGGTTATAACAACGCGATTTTCATGCACGTCACGTATGTGCCGTACATCAAGGCCGCCGGGGAATTGAAGAGCAAGCCGACGCAGCAATCGGTGGCGAAGCTGCGCGAAATCGGGATTACGCCGCACATCCTTGTGTGCCGTTGCGAACTGCGCCTGGAAAACGAGTTGCGGGAAAAAATCTCCCTGTTTTGCAATATCCCGCACGAAGCGGTGATCGAGGAAATGGACGTCGAGCATACCATTTACGAACTGCCGCTCATGCTCCAACGGGAGCGCGTGGATGATTTGGTTTGCCGGTTGCTGCACTTGGATACGCCATCGGCGAACATGTCGCATTGGCAGGAGATCATCCGCAAATTGATCGCTCCGCGGCATCGGGTGCGGATTGGCGTCGTTGGCAAATACATCGAACTGCACGACGCCTATAAATCCGTTTACGAAGCGATCACGCACGGGGGTGTGGCGAATGATTGCGGTGTGGAGATTGAAAAAATCGAGGCGGAAGCGATTGAAAAGTTCGGTCCGGAAAAGATTTTGAAGGGGATTGGCGGGATTCTGGTTCCGGGCGGATTTGGCGAACGGGGCATCGAGGGCAAAATCCTGGCCGCGCAATACGCGCGCGAACATAAGGTGCCCTACCTTGGGCTCTGTCTTGGGATGCAGATTGCCACGATTGAATTTGCGCGGAACGTCCTCAATCTCAAAGGCGCGCACTCCACGGAGTTTGATCTACAGACGCCGCATCCGGTGATTGCGCTGCTGGACGAGCAAAAGCAAGTCACGGACAAAGGCGGCACGATGCGGCTGGGGCGGCAAGCCTGCCAATTGGTTTTGGGGAGCCAGGCCAACCGGCTTTACGGCGCGTTTGTCATCAACGAACGGCACCGGCATCGCTACGAATTCAACAATGAGTATCGGAGCGCGTTTGAGAAGGCGGGCTACGTTTTCAGCGGTTCATCGCCCGATGGCAAATTGATTGAAGTGATCGAAATGCCGGGCCACCCATTTTTCGTGGCGTGCCAGTTCCACCCGGAATTCCAGAGCAAGCCGGACCAGCCGCACCCGCTTTTCAAAGGATTCATCGCGGCGGCGCATGAGCATTTGCATAAGAAACCGATGAGGTAAATACAGCACTTGACACCACGAAGAACAGGTATGGTGAAGACTAACTTTGAGACTGGCCCACTTCCCGATATCCAGTCATCTGAGCTCGCTCATTTGCAATTCCCGCAGCAATCGCTCGACTTGGCCGAACGCATCCTGGGCTTGAAACTGCTGTTCGTCTGGGTCGGCACTGGCTAAGAAGCGCCCCACAGTGACCGGCCCAAAGTCGTCGGCGCGTCGAAATTTTCCGGCGATGTGTGTCAATCCTTTGCGTACTTCTCTGATATGGAGCCTGGGGCGGAGTTCCCGCGCAAGGGCAACCGGCCCGCCGGGATAATTTTTCACACAAAAATAGATGTCGTACGCATCCTTCGGCTTGTCTCTGCCGGCGAGAGCATAGCCTTTCATCACCAGAAAATCCGCCACCGAGGCGACCCGAATAATGACGCGATTTTTCCGTTCGTCCGGCATTGTGCCTTCGATAGTCACAATGGCCGGTCATTAAAGGCAAGTTCGCACCCTTCGGTTTCCAACACGCGAAAGCCAGGCACGCGCTTTGGACGGAACTTTTTCATCCTGGCGCCTTTGGGGGCAAGGAACTCCACGTCCACGCGAACCATTTCCCGCGCGATCTTAATGTCCTTGAACAACTGGAAGGGACGTTCCCCTGATTGATAGCCTTTTCGTTTCAGAGCATCCAGCAGGCTGGCGTAACGCTCTCCGCTCAGTCGCTCGGGGTTTAAGGCGAGATCAACGTCAATGCTGCCGGTGTGTTTCGGTTCGGCTTCAGGCAGCAACAGTTCGGGCACCCAACCGCCGACAACCACGCAAGCGTCACTGTATTCACCAAGATTTTGTGCCACTTCAATCATCACACGCTTGGCCGCTTCCACTTCCGAGGGCGTATAATCCGCCGCATGAAACTTCTCCGGCTTCATGCCACCCTCCACTGTTTGCGCAGGACCGTAGCGAGAATATGTTCGGCTGCCTCCGGCCCCCGCCCGCCCGACGCATTTACGTCCAGGTATGTCTGTATCGGTCCGGTGCAAATTCCGCCGTCGTCCTGCCGCTGGGCTTGATAAAAGACACCGTCGTCGTACGGGTCAAATACAACCACGTTTTCACCGCTGGACACTTCTTTAAGTTCAAGATGTTTTTTCAACAGTGCCACGTCGGCCCTGAAATAAAGATACTGGCGGTGCTGGCGGACATACGGTTTGATTCGGGCTGCCGCGCTAAAAGAGGCGAAGGCCGCTTCGCAATTGGGCATAGCGTCCACTTCGTTGATGAGATCGGCTAGTTTTGCCTCCAATTCCCGCGCGGGCATGACGGAGTAGAATCGTGCGGCCTTGTTTCGCTCAAACCGATAGTTCTTCGCCCATTCCAGCAACAGAGGTTCAGGTTTCACAAGCTGTACGCCCTCGTCCGACTGAACGGCGAATTCATGGTCGCATAAAGTCTTAATGACTTTATGCACCTGGCCAAGGCTGGCCCCCGGTGCGGCGTGTTTTGCAAGGTCACGGAGCGTCCATTGTCGTCCGGGGAGTTCCGGGTCAAGCAACGCCCGTAATACTCGTTCCGCCTTGGGCGCAAAGAGCGCGGCCGCTCCGCGTGATTCACGAAATGGATTGGCGATGCCTTCACGGTGAATATGAATCTGACCAAAGTTCAAATGGCAATTGCCGGCCAAGTCCATGTAGCCAACCCCATGTTCTTGACAGATTGCCGCCGATTCAGGCGAAAGATAGGAGGCAACCAACACACGATAGGCTTCGGGCTTCTTGATGCGCGCAAGTTCAAATCGATCTGCCATCTCACGCACTAAACGCGGCTCAGTGCGGCGTTTGCACTCTACGAGTACGGGCGTAGCGCCCGCCGCCGTTCTTACGGTCATTTCGGCGTCCCATCCGTGATTGTCACGTTGCGCTCGTACCTTAACATCAATGATAAAGGGTACTTCATCCAATAGTCCCTTTAATTGAGCTAATCCCTTCCGCACGAAAGCCGCTTCGTTCACTGGAATCTCACTGTTCACCGTGCGGTGAACATACTGCATACAGTGAACGCGACAAGCTGAATTTTTGCTCTGTCCCAAGCGCGCCCAGGACGTCCGACTGAGGCTAATTGGAGTTCGGCCTGGCGAGGTAGAAGTAAAGTAAAATGAATTCGCGACCGCATCAGGAAGGGAGACGCTTGTTTTTGTGAACTTTTCAGAAGTCTTGGCGGAATTGCCGAAGTTGACGCCGGCCGAGCGTCAATTGTTAATGAGGCGCGCGCTTGAATTGGACGAGACGGAACTATCAGCCGAAGATCAGTCGGTGGTGGAAAGTCGTTTGGCTGAGCATCGCCAAAATCCCGAATCTGCTGTGCCGCTTGAGGCAATGAAGGCGCGCGTCCGTTCGCGCTTTTCTCGCTGAAGTGGCGAGTTAATCGAGGTCCAACTCGGATTTGGCTTGTTCCCATGGGATCAGCGGGGATGGTGAGCCGGCGCATCGTTGGAGGCGCAAAATTATATGACTGCCTGTTTGATGGTCCACGAAGTAGCCGGCCTTTTTGAATGCTTTGACGGCGTCTTGACCAGAACAAGATGGCAGCTTGCTCATGCCGGCACTTCGACAACTTCTTCAGAAATAGGCAATGGAACTGGCTCGTTGTGCTTTTGCAGGCTGGCGAGATAGCCTGCTATTGCGTCCTTGATGTTTTCAAGCGCCTCTGTGCGTGTGGAACCCTGTGAAATGCAACCCGGCAAAGACGGGCACTCAGCCACGAACACACCATCTTCATCCGTCTCCAGGAGTACTCGAAACTTCATAAAGCGAACCTAAGCTCTTTCTCAATCTGAGTCAATTCCCCGGTCCATTTTCAATTGCCGCGGCTGACTGAGCAATCGCAAACAAACCAGATTTTCCCAATTTTGGGAATCATAGCTCATCCCACATGGCTGCTCTGCGTTTTACCGGGCTCAAAACCTCTTCTTCCGCGACCTCCAGCCACAGTTGGACGGCCTCCCGGATGTTGGTCAAGGCTTCTTCGCGAGTTTTGCCCTGGCTCCAGCAGCCGGGCAGTGCGGGGCAACTGATTGCAAAACCTTCATCCGATTTTATCAAAAGGACTTTATATGTCGTACGAGGGACCATTTTCTTGGCGATTTCTGAAAACAGAATACCACGAGAGTGAGGTGTGGTCGAGGCATCTCATTGTATTCCTCGCGCGTTTGGAAGGTTTATGAAAGGGCGCGCGTTTTTTTGACGCTGTAAAATGCGCATTGACGGCTGGAGTTGGCGCGGCACAATTTTCGAATGGGCTTACCCGCAGCCATTCAGTTGAATCGGACGTGCTTGCTTAATCTTTTTGTGCGAAGTCGTCTCTTCTTTGCGTTTCTCGTTTGTTTGTCGCTCACGCCGGTCTTGATGGCGGCGCCGTTGGACCCGGGCAAGCTTCGGCAATTGGACGTTGCCATTGACTCGGCCATTGCTGACGGGAAGTTGCCGGGGGCGGTCGTATGGATCGAACATGGGACGAACGTTTACTGGAAAGCGTACGGGGAACGCTCGCTGGTTCCGACGGAAGAAACAATGACGCGCGATACGATCTTTGACCTGGCGTCGCTCACGAAGGTCATTGCGACGGCGCCGGCAATCATGATGCTTGTCGAGCGCGGGCAGGTGAAACTGGACGAGACGGCGCACACTTACATTCCCGAGTTCACGGGCGGTGGGAAGGAGAAGATCACCATCCGCCAATTGCTCACGCATACCTCCGGCTTGACCGAGGATGTCAGCTCGCACACTAAATGGCACGGGACGGAAACGGCCATCCAAATGGCATCGGCGACGAAGCTCAGGGCGCCGCCGGGGACGGAATTTCGCTATAGCGACATCAATTTTTTTCTGCTGGGGGAAATTGTCCACCGGGTCAGCGGAATGCCCTTGAACGAATTTTGCGCGAAGGAGATTTACGGGCCGCTCAAAATGATTGACACACGGTTTCTGCCGCCTGAGTCGGAAATCCCGCGCATTGCGCCGACCCAAATGACGGACGGCGTCATGCTTCGGGGCGTTGTGCATGATCCGACTTCGCGCTACATGGGCGGAGTGGCGGGTCATGCGGGGCTTTTTTCGACGGCGCCGGACCTGGCCCGTTTTGCGCGCATGATGCTCAACATGGGGGAATTGGATGGCGTGCGCATTATGAAGCCGGAGACTGTCAAGATGATGACGAGCGTGCAAACGCCGCCGGACATGGACCATCGGCGCGGGTTTGGATGGGACATTGATACCGGTTTCAGTTCGCCGCGCGGCGAGCATTTTCCGCTCGGCTCCTACGGGCATACGGGCTTCACGGGCAATTCTTTTTGGATTGATCCGTACTCGAAGACATTCGTGATTTTTCTTTCCAATCGGGTGCATCCGTACGGGCAGGGGAGCGTCGTGCGGCTTTATCGGACAGTGGGCACGCTGGCGGCGGAGGCGGTGACGGATTTTGATTTTGCCTATGTGCCGGATGCTTTGGCGCCGTTCCCGCGCCGGCCGCAACACCGCGCCGCCAGCGAAGAGGCCGCCTACACGCCCAAGGTGCTCAATGGCATCGACGTTCTTGTCAATGAGAACTTTGCTCCGCTCAAGGGTTTGCGCATCGGATTGATCACGAATCCGACTGGGAAGGATTGTCATCGGTACCCGACGATTGATCTTTTGCGCAACGCGCCGGGAGTGGAGTTGAAAATGTTGTTTAGCCCCGAGCACGGTCTTTACGGGACTTATGACGAGCCGGTGAGCGACAGCTTTGATGAGCACACGGGGCTTCCGATTTTCAGCCTTTACGGAATCCGCCATGCGCCCAGCCCGGAACAATTGGCGCAACTGGACGCGCTGGTGTTCGACATTCAGGACGTGGGCTGCCGGTTTTACACTTACACCGCCACGCTCGGGCTGACGATGGAGGCGGCGAACAAGGCGGGTGTGAAGTTTTTCGTGCTCGATCGTGTCAATCCTATAAACGGAGTGGCGATCGACGGCCCGATGCTCACGGGGAAAACCAGCTTCGTCGCTTTCCATCCGGAACCGGTGCGCTACGGGATGACGGAAGGCGAGCTGGCGCAGATGTATAAAGCCGAGCGGCACCTGGATAACCTGGACTTGACGGTGATTCCGCTGAAGGGCTGGGACCGCAAATCCTGGTTTGACGAAACCGGGCAGCCGTGGATCAACCCTTCGCCCAACATGCGCAGCCTGACCGAGGCGACGCTCTACCCCGGGGTGGGGCTGCTGGAGTATTGCCAGATTTCGGTGGGGCGCGGTACCGGGACGCCTTTTGAAGTAATCGGGGCGCCGTATGTTGAGGACGAAAAATTCGCCGAAGCGATGAATCGCGAAGGGCTGCCTGGGGTTCGATTCGTGCCGGTCCGTTTCACGCCGACGGACAACAAGTTCAAGAACGAGTCGTGCGGCGGGGTCAATATCATTCTCACGGACCGGGAGAAGTGCCAGGTTGTCGATATTGGCGTCGTGGCGGCAAAGATTCTAAACCAGTGGTATCCGGACCAATTTGAAGTGACGAACATGAGCCGGCTGCTGGGGAACGAAGAGGCGTTGGAAGGGATTGAGAATGACGCGCCTCTTTCGGAGATCCGCGCGAAGTGGAGCAAGGACGTGGATGCGTTCAAGGAGCGCCGGGCGAAGTATCTTCTCTATCCTTAAAGCGCGGCCGCATTGCCCAAAGTATGGGGTGCGGCAAAGAGTGCGGGGTTAGTCTGGCTATCCGGTCGGTTAGTCGTTCTGCTGGCCTCTTTGCCGTCCCCCAAATACTTCGCCAATTCGTCGTTCGGACGACCGGCCAAAATCAGGGATATTAAAATAATCCTTGGGCTGATACGAACTGCAAGGACTGCCCGCGGTTCCAACGACGAGAAATCCTCGTCGCATCATCTCTGCAGGGAAAGGTTGCTTGCTGCTCATATCAACGTCTTAATTGACGTGCGAAGCAGTGTAGGGGCGGGTATTGCCCGATGCAACTGCGATTGAAAAAATAAATGGAATTTAATGTTCCAGTGTCACTTCTATTGTACATTAGGGGTTTTGCATCGTCTGCAAAGAGTCAATCACGCGGCGCTCTTTTTTCGTCGGGCGTCCCGAACCTTTTGGCCGTACCGGGTATAGGCCGGAGACCCGGGCGCGCGGTTTTTGCAATTCCGAGGCGGGCGTCTGGTCTTCGGCAAATTCGGGGACTTTCGGGGCGCCCACGCGCGTTCCGAGCAATTGCAAAACTTTAAAGCGCCGGGAGATGTCGTCCTTTTGCACCACAATGACGTCGCCGATTTTGACTTCCCGCGACGGCTTGGCGGGCTTGCCGTCAATTGTGACATGGCCATGGCGGCAGGCGTTGGCGGCGAGCGGGCGTGTTTTGAAGACACGCACGGACCAAAGCCATTTGTCGATGCGGACGATCATGCGACCAATGAGTCAGGGAATGGGCGATTTGTCCAGCGGCAGTTCGCTCCGGTTGTTCAGGGAATATGCATGAGGGCATAGCCGTTAGGCAGGGGCGATCCGGTTGGAGCCAATGGCGCTCTCCGTAAGTGCTTGATATTCAAACACGAAGAAATTACCCCGCAGTTGGCACGGCAACGGCTAACCACCCACCAACGTGCTTCGGAAAGCTCCAAAGACCAAAAAGAATGTCTTAATCGTAGATGATGATCCGTCCATCCGCTATATGCTCGGGCGCGTTTTGATGGGCGAAGGCTACGAGGTGCTGGCGGCTGCCAATGGCAATGACGGATTGCAAATTGCGCAGGAAAGAGAAATCGATTTGGTTCTGCTGGACTTGAAAATGCCGGGGAAAAGCGGCCAGGAAACGTTCAAGGTCTTAAGAGACGCTTGGCCTGAATTGCCGGTCATTATTATCAGCGCGTTTTCGCGGCAGCAATTGGAGGGGCTTGATGGTGTGAACGCATTGTTGCAAAAGCCGCTGGATTTTCCCATACTCCTCGATACGATTAAAAGGCTTCTGGCGGAACCGGTCGCTCAGGGATGATTTTATCAACTTACACAAAGGACAACCATGGCTGAACATGTGACTACGACGGGAAACGCTGTTCCAACAACACCGCAGCGGAAGAAACACCACCCGTTGGTGTGGGTTGTGGTCGTTGTGGTCGGTTTGGTTATCATTCTGTTTCCCGTGTCGATTTTGTTCCGCAAAAAGCAGCCGACCCGCCAGGCGCCGCCGGTGACCGTTTCCACCACCAACGCCGCGCGCGGAAACATCGACGTGACCGTCTGGGCGCTGGGAACTGTGACGCCCGTCTATACCGCGAACGTTTCCCCGCGCGTGGATGGTCAAGTCGTGAAAGTCGCCTACAAGGAGGGCCAAATGGTTACGAACAATGATTTGCTGGCGGAAATTGATCCCGCGCCGTTTCAGGCGGCGGTGGTTCAAGGGGAGGGGCAACTGGCGCGCGACAAAGCGCTGCTGGAAGGAGCTACAGTGGACCTGGGCCGGTATCAGACCGCTTTCAAAAAGAACGCCGTTCCCAAACAACAGGTCGATGACGAACTGGCGCTGGTCCATCAGGATGAGGGGACGGTTAAAATCGACGAAGGGACGGTATCCAACGCGGAGGTGAACCTCGCCTACTGTTTCGTTCGCGCCCCATTTACGGGCCGGGCGGGATTGCGGCTGATCGATCCGGGAAACATCGTGCATGCCGCCAACACCAACCCGCTCGTGATCATTGCGCAGCTTCAGCCGATCACGGTGGTATTCAGTCCGTCCGAAGATTTCCTGCCTGAAATGGAGCGCCAATTGCAGGCCGGCCATACAATGACCGTCGAGGCCTGGGACCGCGATCAAAAGCAAAAACTTGCCACCGGCAAATTTTACGCCACGGGCGCCCAGATTGACACCTCGACTGGGACGATTCCCATCAAGGCGATGTTCGAGAATTCAAACATGGCGCTGTTTCCGAACCAATTCGTGAACGCGAAATTGATTGTGGAAACGTTGAGCAACGTCACGTTGATCCCCACCGCCGCCATCCAGCGCAATCCGCAAGGGGCCTTTGTTTATGTCATTACCAATCGCGAAATGACGGTGACCAACACCACCAACAACGCCGTGAGCGTTGTCACCAACCCGGTCGTCGCGATGCGCACCATCACCGCCGGGGTCACGGATGCCGACACGACTTCGGTTGAGGGGCTGGACCCCGGGGAAGTGATTGCGACGGACAATTTCAACAAATTGGAGGACGGCATGGTGGTGAGATTGCGGAATCCAGGCGCCAGGCAAAAGGGTGGCGGAGGCGGCGGGAAGAAGGGTCACCGCGACAAAAATCAGGGCGCTGACAACGACAAGGAAAAGGCCAAACCGCAGGAAGACCAGTCGTGAACCCATCGCGGATTTTCATCCTTCGTCCGGTAGCCACGTCGCTGCTCATGGCGGCGATCCTCCTCGTCGGGCTGGTGGCCTACAAGGAATTGCCGGTGTCGGCGCTGCCCGAAGTGGATTTTCCGACGATTCAGATCGTGACGTTCTACCCCGGCGCCAGCCCGGATGTGATGGCCTCGGCCGTGACCGCCCCGCTGGAACGCCAGTTTGGCGAGGTGCCCGGCCTCAACCAAATGACTTCGATCAGCTCGGGGGGCAGTTCGATCATCACCCTGCAATTCGGGCTTTACCTCAATATCGACGTGGCGGAACAAGAGGTGCAAGCGGCCATCAACGCGGCGCAAACTTATTTGCCGGCGGACCTTCCTTCCCCGCCCATCTACAGCAAATCCAATCCCGCGGATGCGCCCATCCTGACCCTGGCGCTGACCTCCACATCACTTCCTCTTTCGGAAGTCGAGGACCTGGCGGACACGCGCCTGGCGCAGAAGATTTCGCAATTGACAGGCGTTGGGCTGGTCACGATTGTCGGCGGACAAAAACCGGCGGTGCGCGTGCAGGCCAATCCCACGCAGCTTTCCTCCTACGGTTTGAACCTGGAGGATTTGCGCACAGCCCTTCAAGCGGCGAGCGTCAATCAGGCCAAGGGCAATTTCGACGGCTCCCAACTTTCGTATCAGATCAACGCCAACGACCAGCTCACCACCAGCGCGCAGTACAACAAGCTCGTCGTCGCCTACCGAAACGGAGCGCCGGTCATGTTGTCGGACGTGGCCAAGGCGGTGGACGGCGCGGAGAACAACAAGGAAGCGGCATGGATGAACGACACTCCGGCCATCATCGTCAATATCCAACGGCAACCGGGCGCCAACATTATCCAGGTGGTGGACCGCATCACGGCCCGCCTGCCGCAACTCAAAGCCACCCTGCCGCCGGCGGTGGACCTCAAGATTTTGACCGACCGCACGACGACGATTCGGGCGTCGGTGCGCGACGTGGAATTGGAGTTGATGATGACCATCGGGCTGGTCGTGCTCGTGATATTCTTATTTTTGCGGACGTTTGCCGCGACGATCATCCCCAGCGTCGCCGTGCCGCTTTCCCTCGTGGGGACATTCGCGATCATGTATCTGCTGGGATTCAGCCTGGACAATCTCTCGCTGATGGCGCTGACCATCTCGACGGGGTTTGTCGTGGACGATGCGATCGTGATGATCGAGAACATCGTCCGCTTTATCGAAGAGGGGGAGACGCCGTTGAATGCGGCGTTGAAGGGATCGCAACAAATCGGGTTCACCATCGTTTCGCTGACGATCTCGCTGGTGGCGGTGCTGATTCCCTTGCTGTTCATGAGCGACATTGTGGGGCGGCTGTTCCGGGAATTCGCGATCACCTTGAGTGTCACGATATTGGTGTCCGCCGTCGTGTCGCTGACGTTGACGCCGATGATGTGCTCGCGGTTGTTGAAAAAATCGTCGGAAAACAAGCAGGGAAAAATCGCGGCTGCTTCGGAACGCGCGTTCGACCGGGTCATCCAGTTTTATGGCAGGACGCTAAGGTGGGTGCTGGACCGGCGGGCGATGACGATGCTCATCTTCCTCGCCACGCTGGTCCTCACCATCGTCCTCTACGTGATCGTCCCGAAGGGCTTTTTCCCGGTGCAGGACACCGGGGTGATCCAGGGCATTACGCAGGCCGCGCAGAATACTTCGTTCGAGGCGATGGCGGCGCGCCAGCGGGAATTGGCTCAAAAAATTCTCAAGGACCCGGCGGTCGCGAGCCTCTCCTCGTTCATCGGCGTCGATGGCATCAACACCACTCTCAACAGCGGGCGCATCCTGATCAATCTCAAGCCGCTGGAGGATCGCGACCTCGACGCCTCGGATGTCATTCGACGCCTCCAGCCGCAATTGGAAAGCGTCAACGATATTGCCCTTTACATGCAGCCCGTCCAGGATCTGACGGTCGAAGACCGGGTCAGCCGGACACAATACCAATACACGCTGGAGGACCCCGATCCGCAGGAGCTTCAACTTTGGACCGGAAGATTGATGGACAAACTCCAGACCATCCCGATCCTGCGCGACCTGGCCACAGACCAGCAAATGGACGGCATGGCGGTGACGCTGGTCATCGACCGCGTGACGGCGGCGCGCCTGGGCATCACGGCGCAACAGATCGATTCCACCCTCTACGATGCGTTCGGCCAGCGCCAGGTTTCCACGCTGTTCACGCAATTGAACCAATATCACCTCATCATGGAGGCGCAGCCTCCGTTTCAGCGAAGCCCGACAAAATTGAAGGACATTTACGTGCAGTCGTCCTCGGGCGGTTCGGTGCCCTTGAGCACATTCGCGCATTTCGAAACCAAAACCGCGCCGCTGTCCGTCAATCACCAGGGGCAATTCCCGTGCGTGACCATTTCATTCAACCTGGCTCCGAACGCCTCGCTGGGAGAAGCGACGGAGGCGATCGAGAACGCGCAGAAGGAATTGAACATGCCGGCCTCTTTGCAGACGGCCTTCCAGGGCACGGCGGCTTCCTTTCAGGCGTCGCTCAAGAATGAGCCGCTGTTGATCCTGGCCGCGCTGATCACCGTGTATATTGTGCTCGGCGTCCTGTACGAAAGTTACGTGCATCCAATCACCATCCTTTCGACGCTGCCGTCGGCGGGCGTGGGAGCGATCGTGGCGCTGATGCTCTGCCACCAGGACCTGAGCGTCGTTTCGCTCATTGGCATCATCCTGCTGATCGGCATCGTCAAGAAGAACGGGATCATGATGGTCGATTTCGCGCTGCAAGCAGAACGCGACGAAGGCAAGAACACCGTCGATGCCATTTACCAATCCTGCATGTTGCGCTTCCGTCCGATCATGATGACGACGATGACGGCGCTGCTGGGCGGGTTGCCGCTGGCGCTGGGTTCCGGCACCGGTTCGGAGTTGCGGCGGCCGCTGGGCATCTCGATGGTCGGCGGATTGATCCTGAGCCAGATTCTGACTTTGTACACGACGCCCGTGATCTACATTTACATGGATCGCTTTGCAAAAAAGGGCAAGCAGGCCGGCCCGGCCCCCGTGGCTGAACCCTCGGCGCAAGCAGCTCCGGCGGTCTCATGAGCATTTCCGCGACATTCATTCGCCGGCCCGTGGCCACGACGCTGCTGACGATGGCCGTCGCGCTGGCGGGCGGCGTCGCGTTCCGGTTGCTGCCGGTTGCCCCGTTGCCGCAGGTCGATTTCCCGACCATTTCCGTCGGGGCGTCCCTGCCCGGCGCCAGCCCGGAAATCATGGCGTCCGCCGTTGCCGCGCCGCTGGAAAAGCAATTCGGCCACATTGCGGGCGTGACGGAAATGACCTCGTCCAGTTTGCTCGGGACCACCGGCATTACGCTGCAATTCGACCTGAACCGGAACATCGACGGCGCCGCGCGCGACGTCCAGGCGGCGATCAACGCGGCCCGCAGTTATTTGCCCGCAAACCTGCCGAATAATCCGAGCTGGCGCAAAGTCAACCCGGCCGACGCGCCCGTGATGATCATCGCGTTGACCTCGGACATTTACACGCGGGGGCAGATGTATGACATCGCTTCGAGCGTCATGCAGCAACGCCTCTCGCAGGTCGATGGCGTCGGACAGGTGATCGTCGGCGGCAGTTCCCTTCCGGCCGTGCGGGTGGACGTCAACCCGGTCCAACTGGAGAATTGCGGCTTAAGCCTGACCAACGTGCAAAACGTGCTCAAGGGGGCAAACGCGAATTCGCCCAAGGGCCAGATTTCCAACGACAGGATAACGATGGACATCCTGGCCAACGACCAATTGCTCAAGGCCGAATATTACAGGCCGTTGATCGTGGGGTATCACAACGGCGCCGCCGTCCGCCTGGAAGACGTGGCGGACGTCCAGGATTCGGTGCAGGACGTGCGCAACGCGGGATTCGCCGATGGCAAGCCGTCCGTTGTGCTGGTCGTCTTCAAGCAACCCCAGGCCAACATCATCGACACCGTGGACCGCATTCGCGTCGCCTTGCCGTCGTTGGAGGCTGCGGCGCCCAAGGGGATCGATTTCACCATCACCCTGGACCGGACGACGACGATTCGCGCGTCGGTGCATGATGTCGAAGTCACCCTGCTCATTTCCGTCATCCTGGTGATCCTGGTGGTGTTCGTCTTTTTGCGGGACCTTCGCACGACTCTCATTCCGAGCGTGGCCGTGCCGGTCTCTCTTATCGGGACTTTTGGCGTCATGTATTTGCTCGGCTACAGTCTGGACAACCTTTCGCTGATGGCGCTGACGATTTCCACCGGGTTTGTGGTGGATGACGCCATCGTTGTGATCGAGAACATTACGCGTTACCTGGAGCAAGGGATGGCGCCAATGGAGGCGGCGCTGCGCGGGGCCGGAGAAATCACGTTTACGGTCATCTCGATCAGCGTTTCGCTGGTGACGGTCTTCGCGCCGATCCTGCTGATGGGCGGCATCGTCGGCCGTCTTTTCCGCGAATTTGCCGTCACCATTTCGATCGCCATCCTGGTCTCGCTGGTCGTTTCGCTGACCACGACCGCCATGATGTGCGCGACATTGCTCAAGGGGGACCAACACCGCAAACACGGAAAGCTCCACGACGCCATCGGCGCGGGTTTTGATTGGGTCCACCAACATTACGCCAAGAGCCTGAGATGGGTATTGCGGCACCAGTTTCTCGTGTTGTGCATTTTGCTGGCGACGCTCGGCTTTAACATCTATTTGTTCAAAGTCATCCCCAAAGGCTTCTTTCCCCAGCAGGATACCGGAATGCTCAATGGAACGGCGCAGGGGACCGAGGATATTTCATTTCAATCCATGTCGGAAAAAGTGCTGCGATTCATCCAAATCGTGAAGGCCGATCCCGCCGTCGCGCATTTGGTCGGTTTCACCGGCGGGGGCGGCGGCACGACGACGGATCAGGGCCGTTTCTTCATCACTCTAAAGCCCCTCAAAGATCGCACCAACTCCGCCGATCAGGTCGTCGCCCGGCTGCGCGCCGCATGCGCCCGCGTTCCCGGCGCCACTTGCATTTTCGCCGCCAGCCAGGATTTGCGCATCGGCGGCCACATGACCAGCGCTCAGTACCAATACACCATCGAAAGCGATAATCTCCAGGACCTCGATACCTGGGGGCCTAAGCTGGTCAAGGAAATGAAAACACTTCCCGGCCTGACGGACGTCAACAGCGACCAGCAGAATAACGGCCTGCAATCCGAGCTGACGTACGATCGCGCCACAGCGATGCGCCTGGGCCTCTCGGCTTCCAACCTGGACAGCGCGCTCTACGGCGCTTTCGGCCAGTCCCTCGTTTCGACGATGTACACCTCGCTCAATCAATACTTCGTGGTCATGGAAGTGGCGCCGAGATGGTGGGCGTCGCCGATGGGACTCAACGACATTTACCTTCAATCCTCCTCCGGCGGCGAAGTGCCGCTCTCAGCGGTAACGCGCGTGAAAACGGACACCGCGCCCATCGAGGTAAACCATCAGGGGCAATTTCCCGCCGTCACAGTCTCTTTCAATCTTGGTCTCGGCGTCTCTCTGGGAGATGCGGTGGATGAAATCGCCGGCCTGGAGCAATCCATGGGAATGCCCTCGACCATTCACGGAAGCTTTGCCGGGACGGCGCAGGCGTTCCAGTCGTCCCTGGCCGGCGAGCCGTTGCTGATCCTCACCGCGCTGTTGGCTGTCTATATCGTGTTGGGCATTCTTTATGAAAGCTACATTCACCCCATCACGATTCTTTCCACGTTGCCCTCCGCCGGGGTGGGCGCGGTGATGTTCCTGCTCCTCTTCAAAATGGACCTCAGCATCATCGCCGTCATCGGGATCATCCTGCTGATCGGCATCGTCAAGAAGAACGGAATCCTGATGGTGGATTTCGCCATTGAAACCGAGCGCAACGGAGGCAAAAAACCGGAGGAGGCGATCTTCGAGGCGTCGATCCTGCGGTTTCGTCCGATTTTGATGACCACCATGGCCGCCACGTGCGGCGCGTTGCCGCTGGTGTTGAGCAACGGCACCGGCTCGGAACTCCGCCGGCCCCTGGGCGTCGCCATTGTTGGCGGCTTGTTGTTCAGCCAGGCATTGACCCTTTATACCACCCCCGTGGTTTATCTCTACTTTGACCGGTTAAGCATTTGGTGGCGGCGCGTGCGTGGAAAACCCGCCCGGGTGGAACCCCTCCCGACGCCGCCTGCCCCGGCATAAAAACATATGGCAAAGCCAACATTGAAGGCATGTTTTTGGACACTCCTGATCGCGCTGGCGCTGGGAGCGGGCTGCAATTTCGCGCCCAAATACAAGGCCCCCGCGATGGAAACGCCGGTGGCTTATAAGGAAACCCACGGATGGAAGGCCGCCGAACCCGCCGACACCGCCATCAAGGGTGACTGGTGGAAAATGTTCAATGATCCGCAACTCAACGTTCTTGAGCAGCAGGTCAACGTCTCCAACCAGACCATCATCGCCGCGCTGGAAACTTTTCTTGCCGCGCGGGCCGTGGCAAAACAGGCATACTCGCAATTGTACCCAACCGTCTCCGCGTCGCCTTCCGCCACCAGGAGCCAAATCTCCAAAAACGGCGGCAGTTCCGGTCTCACCGTCTCTTCAAACCAGGTGAACACCGCGAACACCTCGTTTTCATCGTATTCGCTGCCTTTGGATGCAACATGGGAACCGGACCTGTGGGGAAGCATCCGCAACGCAACCGCCGCCAGCACTTTCGCCGCCCAGGCCAGCGCCGCGCAATTGGAAAACATGCGGCTGACGATTCAGGCGGAAGTGGCCGTCGATTTCTACGACCTCCGTTTCCAGGACGAATTGATCGCCTTGTATAACAGCACCATCACCAATTACAAAGCGTCGCTCGATTTGACCAAAACCCTCTTTGAAACGGGAATCGACTCGGATTCGGACGTCGCGGAGGCCGATTCACTGCTCCAAACGACGCTGGCGCAGGCGACCGCCCTCGGAATCCAGCGCGCCCAATATGAGCACGCCATCGCGATGCTCGTGGGCCAGCCGGCTTCCACCTTTTCACTGGTCCCCAAGCCCCAACGTGACAAACCGCCAGCCATCCCGATTGGCTTGCCGGCGCAGCTTCTGGAACGCCGGCCGGATGTCGCCTCGGCGGAGCGGGCTGTGGCCGAGGCCAACGCCAACATCGGCGTGGCCCGGGCCGCCTACTTCCCGACCCTGGGCTTGAGCGGCGACGTCGGGTTGCAAAGCTCGACAATGGTCAATTTGATTGACGCCTCCAGCTTTTTCTGGACGGCGGGCGGGGCGGTCACGGAAGTGGTATTTGACGCCGGCAAACGCAAGGCCGCGAATCAGCAAGCATGGGCGAACTATCGCGCCAACGCAGCCACCTACAAGGAAACGGTGCTGACGGCATTTCAGCAGGTGGAAGACAATCTCTCCGCGCTGCGCATCCTGGATATGGAAAACGGCCAGCAGGAAGTCGCCGTCCGGGCCGCCCAACGCAATTACGACCTCGCCCTCGAACGTTACAAACAGGGGATTGACAGTTACCTGAACGTCATCACCGCCCAGGTCTCCTTGTTGAGCAACAAGCAGACAGACGTGAATATCCGCTTGCAGCAAATGGCCACGGCGGTCCAGTTAGTGATGGATCTCGGCGGAGGCTGGAATTCCACCAACCTGCCTTCCAAGGGGAGCGTCCTGCATTATTCGGGGACAAATTACCAGCAATCCACCGGAACCCACTAAACTAAAAACCCGTCCCTGTTTGAGGAGACGGGCTACAAAAGAAGGTGTTTACACTTTTTACACCTGCGCTGCCACTGGGATCGGATGGGATTTGGGCTGGACGTTCGGGACGGTCGGGCCGGTGGCCTGCTTGAAATTGACCTTCGAACGCAGAATGAGCGTCCCCAAACACAAATCGGCCAACGGGCAGACAACGTTAAAGTTGCGGTGCATGTAGCGATGGTGCAGAAGGTGGTGCCCATTGAGACGGAAGAAAATACCGGAACGTTCGACATGGCGCCTTTTCGGCAGATGCATGCACCAGTGAAGGTATTCGTAGGTGGCGTAATAGGCGATGCAAGCCAAACCCGCTCCGCACCACAATCCCCATTTGCGGAACAGCACCGCCACGAAAAGAAACGGAAGCGATCCCAGGAAAACCAGCACCGGACCATTCCACCAAGCCATCGGAATTGTGGACTTATCATGCTCGTGGATAAGATGATACGTATGGTCCGCCTTGAAGATTCGATGGTGCAACAGGTGGTGCCGCTCGTACGGGTAGCGGAAGCCGAGAGTCGGCTTATGCATGACGAAACGATGCAGGATCCACTCAAATAGCGACGCAAAGGCGCCACCGACGCAGAAGCCGATGGTCGTCCAAAATATAAACATCGTCATGGCAATGAACTCCAGTGACGATGATATCGACAGTTAGATGATAAGGATTGTAATGATTTCATAGATTGGGGGGGGCCGCTATTCTCCGGGAAAGGGGCTGTAAAACAGACCCCACCCCGAAAGCGGTCAGCGCGAATACGGGCGTCGTGAGCCGCGGTCGCGTCCGCCGCCGCCTCCGCCGCCGTGGCCGCCTCCGGGCGGACGGTCTTCGCGGGGACGAGCTTCATTGACGGTCAAGGCACGGCCGTCGAGCTGTTTGCCGTTCATGCCCTCGATAGCCTTGTCGGCTTCTTCTTTGCTGGACATGGTGACGAATGCAAAGCCGCGCGGCCGATTGGTGGCGCGATCCAGCATCAGGTTGACTTCAGTGACGGTGCCGAATGCGGCAAAGGCGTCCTGGAGATCGTTTTCGGTGAGGTTGAAGGAGAGGTTTCCTACAAACAATTTAGTGCTCATTATTGGCTGACTTTCTACAATAGATCGCCCTGTCCCGGGCCGTTCCCAACCATAGGGAACCGGTTCAGCGGCAGGCAGCGCGCGTGTCATTTCAGCGCCTCGCCCACCCCCGAGAGAGTCAATCGCACGAGGAACATACCTCTGATTTCGGCAAATACAATGGAAACTTTAGGTATTTTTTCCACTTTTTACGCGTTTTTATGCGAATTTATCTGAAACATTCCATTATTTCCACGTGTTTGCTCCCCAACAAGAAATGCGTGATGTCGTTGTCAATGAATCTGGCCGGGCGTAAGACTGTTG
The DNA here is from genome assembly GCA_036272955.1 of Verrucomicrobiia bacterium. Classification (GTDB taxonomy): domain Bacteria; phylum Verrucomicrobiota; class Verrucomicrobiia; order Limisphaerales; family Palsa-1400; genus DATAUD01. Next base: position 1,617 of record DATAXU010000217.1, on the reverse strand, counting down.
CGCGAACCTCGCCAACCGCCCATGCCAGACACAACGCAATTCGAAGCGTTCATGCGGAATTACCAAAACATGGTATTTAGCACGGCGATGCGCCTGACCGGCAATCCCGCCGAGGCCGAGGACATTTCGCAGGAGGTTTTTCTCAAGGCTTTCCAGCGCTTCGCCGACTTGCGCGAAAACCCCCGCGCTCCCGGCTGGCTCAAAACCGTCGCCATCAACCTCAGTCTCAACCACCTTTCCCGCCATCGCTCCCGCTGGCGCCTCTTCACGGATTATTTCCGCCCCGGCGACGACGGCGAGGAGCCGGAGATCGACTTTGCCGCCCCCGACAACTGGGACGAGGATTTTGCCCGCGCTGAACGCCGTGTGCTGGTCGAAAAAGCGCTTCGCAAATTGCCGGACGCCCAACGCGTGCCCCTCGTCCTTTTCCATCTCGAAGGTTTGAAATACGAGGAAATCGCCACCAAGCTCGGAATTTCGATGGGCAAGGTGAAGACCGATATTTTCCGCGGGCGGGAAGCCCTCCGAAAAAGACTTGGCCCGCGGTTGACGGACCTCCTATGAACCCCGAATCCGACAAACAATTGGAAGCGCAGACCGGCCGCCTGCTAAAGGACCTGCCGGATTTGGCGGCGCCCCGCGAGCTGGTCTCACGCACGATGAACCGGATTACGCAGCCGGCCTCTCCGTGGATTTCCCGCCCGTGGTTCGCGTGGCCGGCCGGCTTTCGCGTTGCCTACCTGATCTTCGCGCTCGGCGTTTTGGCGGGGGCAATTTTCGGTTGGCGCGCTGTTGCGCCGGAGATGTTTGGAACATTGGCCGCGCGGTTCTCTCATTGGACCGCCGGTGCTCCACATCTTTGGAACGCATTGGGTGTTTTGGGGGACGCTCTGGTGGCAATCCTGGATCATTTCGGAAAAGGATTCATGCTCGCATTCATCCTGGCGGCGGCGATTGCCTACGCGGTTTGCATCGGCTTGGGAACGGTTTTCGTGCGTCTGGTTTTGGGAGCGCCGCAGAAAAATCACTTATGAAAAGAGGAACGTCTTTATCGATTCTGTCATCCCTGTGTTTGGTGTTTGTCAGCCTGACCGCTTCCGCCGGACTTCACCATGAGCAGGTCGTTTCCATCGGCGACGATGCGGAATTAAAGGCGGGCGATTCCACCCAACAGGTTGTTGTTATCGGCGGAAGCGCGAAAGTTGCGGGAAAAGTGGAACGAAGCGTCGTGGTGGTCGGCGGCGACGCGGAAATCAACGGGGAAGTCGGCGAGGACGTGATCGTCATCATGGGCCACGTGCATCTAGGCCCAAAAGCGGTGCTCCATCATGACTTGGTGACCGTCGGCGGGACAGCCGATATCACCGACGGCGCGAAAGTGGACGGAACAACGCAGGAAGTGGCGGTGGGCCTGCCTTTGGGGCCATTTCTGCGCCTGGGATGGTTGAAAGACTGGCTTCACAATTGCGCTTGGAAATTGCGCCCGCTCTCCCTTCAGGTCGGATGGGTGTGGTGGTTCGCCATTGCTTCTTTTTTCCTGTATTTGCTGATTGCCGTGCTGTTCCCGCACCCGGTGGAATGCTGCTGGAAGCAACTCGCGGCAAGGCCGGCGACGAC
>DATAXU010000216.1:0-34008 GCA_036272955.1 Verrucomicrobiia bacterium | reverse complement strand
CGCCATGCCCGCTGGAAAATTGATTTTTTCGCAACTGACGGAGTGGATTCATCCCGAACAATTTCGTCGTTGCGTGGAACGTTATGATGGCAACTACAAGACTTACAAGTTCCCTTGTTGGGATCAATTCCTGGCCATGTCCTTCGCGCAACTGACTTACAGAGATAGCTTGGCCGACATAGAAGTCTGCCTGCGCTCGCGGCAAGGTCAACTCTACCGGATGGGTTTTCGTTCCAACGTCGCGCATAGCACGCTGGCCGACGCCAATCGCTCGCGCGACTGGCGCATCTACCACGATCTGGCCCAAAGCCTGATTACGCGCGCCCGCCGTCTTTACGCCGACGAATCCTTCGGGGTGGAGTTGGAGCAAACGGTCTATGCGCTGGATTCGACCACGATTGACTTGTGCTTGACGCTGTTTCCCTGGGCGCGTTTTCGCTCCACCAAGGCGGCGGTCAAGCTGCACACGCTGCTGGATTTGCGCGGCCCCATTCCGACGATGATCTCGATTTCGAGGGAAAAAGGGCCGATGTGAACATCCTGGACGAGTTGATTCTCGAACCGGGCGCCTTCTACGTGATGGACCGCGGCTATGTGGATTTTGCCCGGCTCTATCGTTTTGTATTGGCGGGGGCCTTCTTTGTGACGCGAGCCAAGGCGGGCCTGCGGATCAACCGGCTGGAGTCGCGACCGGTGGAGGAAAGCACCGGCGTGCGCAGCGATCAAGTCGTATGGTTGACACTGCTCAAAAGCCTGGAGCACTATCCCGACCGGTTCCGCCGGATCAGTTATAGAGACCCCGAAACAGACAAGGCTCTGGTCTTTCTGACCAATAACTTCGACCTGCCCGCGCTGACGATTGCGCAACTCTACAAGAGCCGCTGGCGGGTAGAACTGTTCTTCAAATGGGTCAAGCAGAACCTGCGCATAAAGCACTTCTTCGGCACCAGCGACAACGCGGTCAAGACGCAGGTGTGGATTGCTATCTGCGTTTACGTGCTGGTAGCTATCGTGCGCAAAGAGCTTGGACTGGAACTTAGTTTGTCCCAAATTTTGCAAGTTTTGAGTGTGAATGTGTTTGAGCAAGTGCCTCTGGCAGAACTCGTTGCAAAAACAGCAACGCAAATTGAAACATTCGATTCGCGTAACCAGTTGATGCTGTGGAATTAAAGACCGGATGACAGTGATATTGCCGATACGTTTCACAGCGCGGTCAAAGAATGGGTGGCCGCCAACAGCAACGTAATCACGCTGGCATCCTCCGGGTTGGATTTTCCCGCAGGAGTGGCGGTGGATATTGCGGGAAATGTTTACATCGCCGACACAGGCAACAACGTAATTAAACAGTGGACTCCGGCCAATAATACGGTGACTACAATTGTGTCTTTCGGGCTTGGTTATCTCTCTGGTGTGGCAGTGGATGGTGCGGGAAATGTTTATGTCGCTGATGGCGACAACTCGGTTATAGAGAAATGGACGGCGGCGACCGGTACTCTCGCGACCCTTGTGCCATCCGGGTTAAATGGTCCCTCCGGCGTTGCTGTGGACTTGGCGGGCAACACCTATATTGCCGACACGGAGGACAACGTGGTCAAAGAATTGCCGCGGGCGTTTGTGGATCCAAATGCCAGGCTGGAGCTCGCGGACGCGGGCATCAGTGCTTTGTCCGTGGTGCTGCCCGTCTTCGAGAATTTGCTCGCGCCGTTTGATCCAACTAGCGATCAATCGTGGCTGACCATTAGCGGCGTTACCAACGACGCAGTGAACTTTTCATTTACGGCCAACCTGGGATCAAACCGCACCGCCCACATCGGTTTGCTCGGCCAGAGCATCCCCGTCACACAAGGTAGCCCCACTTTCTCGCTTGGGACATCAGCTCTATTGGAAGGACCAGGAGCCGGCAACGACAGCGTTATTCTGGCGGCGACACTGAAAACTGCTACTTGGACGGCCACGACAGGCGCCGGCTGGCTGCATCTTAGCGCGGCGAACCAAAGCGGCATTGGCAGCACAAACGTCATCTTCACGTACGATACCAACCCTGGCGTCACGCGCTCAGGTACCCTCGCCATTGGTGGTCAGACGCTTACAGTCACTCAAGCTGGGTCCAGTTATGTCCCGGCTGGACAAATGACCGCGCTGGTTTCCTCCGGCTTGGTGTTCCCTGTGTGCGTGGCGCTGGATGGAGCGGGCAACGTCTATTTTGCCGATTATAACGGCAACACGATTGAGGAATGGACGGCAACAAACAATGCGGTGACGACGTTGGTTTCCTCTGGATTGAACGGTCCCACTTGGGTGGCAGTAGATGGAGTGGGCAATATTTACGTCGCCGACTCGGGCAATAATGTTATCAAGGAATGGAAGGCGGCGAATGGCGAGATTGTCACTTTGGTTTCCTCTGGACTGAATGATCCCAATAGTGTCGCGTTGGACAAAGCGGGCAATGTTTACATCGCAGATACGGACAATAACGCAATTAAGGAATGGAACGCCGCAAACGACGCTGTGACTACGGTCCTCCAGGACACGTATCTCGTGGGCGCAGTGCCGGACGCTGCGGGAAATATCTACATTCTTCAGAGCGACAATGGGGTTGAGGAGTGGAATTCCGCAAATAACACCATCGCCACTTTGATTCCGTCAGGGCTGAATGATCCCAATGGCATTGCGGTGAGTGGGCAGGGCAACGTCTATATCGCCGACAGTTTTCACCAAGTAATCAAAGAGTGGGCGGCGACGGACAAAGCCGTGACTACGACAATTTCATCTGGATTGTCATATCCTTATGGTGTGGCGGTCGATGGCGCGGGAAATCTCTATATCGCCGACTCCGCTCATAGCGAGATCAAAGAGCTTCCTTACACTTTCGTGGATCCCACCCCCAAATTTGAAGGTCTGGCTGCAGGCAACGCTTCGTTGCCTCCGGTTTTGCCAGCCACGGCAAATCTGCTCCCCCCTTTCGCGCCGACAAGTGACCGGTCCTGGCTAACAATCACTGGAATTACAAATGGCATTGTGGGCTTTTCGTTTTCCGCCAATATCGGGCCAGCCCGAACGGCCCACATCAGCTTGTTTGGCCAAACGATCCCGATTACCCAGGGAATTGTCGGCACACCGCCAACGGTGAGCAACGTGCAATTGCTCCAAAGCGGTGCAGTCCAAATTAGCTTTACTAACGTAGCCGGCGCTGCCTTCATCGTCCAGTCCACTACTAACCTGTCGTTGCCGTTAAACGAATGGGCAACAGTTGGCATGCCCACCGAGAGCCCTCCTGGCCAATATCAGTTCATCGATTCGGAGGTCACCGATACGCAACGCTATTACGTTATCCGCTCGCCCTGACACGCTGGCAATAACTGGTCTGACATCCCAAATCAGACGTGACTGCTCAGGCGCATGATTCACTGCAATCACGCTTGCGTCAATTGTAACATCGGAAGCATGCTGAATCGATATTCTATAAGGGCACTAGCCGATGAAAGAGGATGAGAAACCTAACCGCAGGGCCTGGCTGCGTTCCATGACCTTGGCCGGTGGCGCGGCGGGCGTTTTTGCGCTCTCAGAGAAAACGACGGCGGCCGGGCAATCTGTCAATGAGAACGATTCTGGCATCTTTAGCGTGGCGGATTATGGCGCGAAAGGGAATGGCATTGCTGATGATACTGATGCGATTCAGAATGCCATTAACGCGGTGGGGAATTTTTCGAAAGGAAATGTCAGCAAGGGGGGCGTTGTTTTTTTGGGGGGCTGAAATGAAACAGGTTGTGTTTCGCTCGAGTCGGGGTAATCTTGTCGCGGTATTGGAGATGCCATGAGTGCCGTTGATATATCGAGCCACATTCACCGTGACGCCGAAGGGCGGGCATGGATCGACGATACGAACACCAAGGTAATCGAAGTTGCCTTAGATCACATTGCGTATGGTTGGAGCGCGGATGAGATCCACGTTCACGTCATTGCCTCGTTTATGGGCTTGCCATTGATGGCTCAGCGCGCGTAATACGCCGCGAAAATGATCGTGCGCAGCCAGTCGCAATAATAACGCCTATTTTCGGAATCAGCCCGCTCACAAGTAATCCCCTCCGGCATAAAATTGAACGGTCACGAAATTCAGCGTCCCAAACAAATGATGCACGACGTTGAACCCGAACGGCCTCCCATCCCCCAAATTGCCGAGCTTTCGAGGATTCTTAAACGCCGTCCCCTGTTGATTGCGAAAGTCCGTGAGCGTTATCGTCAATACGTTGTCAGCAAACGTGGACGAAGTCGCCGGCTTGTTTGGGTCAATAGGATTTTCCGCGAAACGCAGGATGACCTTGACCCCTGCCTTGATGACATCAAACGCCGCCTGCTCCCCACCGGGGATCATGAACGATTGTGTGAAAAGAACTTCGCGGTCCCCAACAGTGGTCATATTATGAGATAACCAATTCTTAAATCGCCTTTATCGTTGAGACTCTACTGCGCGGGCGGAGTGGGATCAAGAATTCAATCGCGTTCATTCGTCATTGCAAATTGAACCGACGAGAGAGTGGTGCGGCCCGGATAAGCTCCGGGCCAAAACGAATTCCCATTGGCTTGCAATCGCACGTGAGGTCGCCTAAGATTCAATGGTGAGCGCGAAAGAAATACTTCTCGAGGTGGCTGAAAAGTTGCCACCGAAAGCCACATTGGTTGACGCCATCCACGAATTGGAATTCCGCCTGGCTGTGGAAGATGGGTTGGCCGAATTGGATCGCGGCGAAGGCCTGCCTATTGAAGAGGTCAAAGCCAAAATCGCCGCGTGGGCTGGAAAGTAATCATTTCCCCGTCAGCCGAGGCTGACCTGGCAGATGTTGTTCGATATGTTGCCAAACATGATTCCGACGCGGCGGCCCGGCTTGGCTTTGAATTAATCGCCCGCGCTGAAAGCCTGGCAAATTCTCCTGAAATGGGTCGGATGGTTCCAGAGTTCAGGCGACCAAATTTGCGGCAGGTGATATGCCGTTCCTATCGTATTATTTATTGGTTGCGACGCGACGAGCAGCGCGTTGACATTGTGCGTTTTTGGCACGGAGCCCGCGGCTTTCCGCAAGTCCCCGGCAATTTTTGATCTCAGGCTCAAGCGCCTTTTGATCGACGCGCGAATCGTGGAGGGCATCAATCGGCGCTGAGGCGTCCTAATAGCGTTTCATCGCGCGTCGCGCACAGCGCGTACCGCAGAGGCTATCTTTTCCCGGTTCAAACGGACATCTGCTCCGTGCAACCGTCCCTCAACTCGCCGAGGTTTCACAATCGGGACTTGGGTCAATTCGACAAGTCGAACGCTGCCGTCGGGTTGCACCGTTGCCTCGAAGTCGGCGTTTGGGCGGAATAATTTTGCGCTGGCAAGCCGACCTTGACTGTCTGCCGTCAGTTTCATACTTGGTTTATATCACGAATCTTGCTGAACCGATATTTTTATAAGGGCATTAGCTGATGAAACAGGATGGGAAACCAAACCGGAGGGCCTGGCTGCGTTCCTTGGGGCTGGCCGGGGGTGCGGCGGGCGTTTTCGCGCTTTCGGGGAAAACGATGGGGGCGGGGCAATCTGTCAATGAGAAGGATCCCGGCATTTTTAATGTCGCGGACTATGGCGCGAAAGGGGATGGCGTTGCTGATGATACCGATGCGATTCAGAATGCCATTAACGCCGCGGGGAATTTCTCGAAGGGAAATGTCAGCAAGGGGGGCGTTGTTCTTCTTCCGACCGGGGTTTATATGGTTTCCAGGACGCTGCTGATCACGCAGGCAGTCAAGGTTTTTGGGCACGGGCAGGCTACGATTGATGGCGCAACGCATATCGTGCCGTCGTCGTTGGGCTTCGACGTGCTCAAGATTGTCGGCGTTAATTGGGGCGTGGTGCTCGAAGGGTTTCACATCAAGGGTTACAATTATGCGGGGACGGGTGGGCATTTTCTTCGTATTGAGGGCTGCCAGCATGTTCACATTCACGGCGTTCATCTTATCAATTGCTGGAACGGGGCTTTGGTGGATTCATCGGGTGATGTCTATTTCTATGACCTGAATGTGAGTGGCGCCGACATTCCAGGGGATGGTCGATTCGGAATCAAATGCACGGCGGCCTCTAAAGGGAACGCTAATGCGACACAGGTTCTGAACTGCACGGTTTCGCAATGGGGCACCCACGTTAGAACCATGGACGGATTTGTGCTGGCTAACGGATATAACAGTCTGGCGGCCATCAACTGTGGCGCGCTCAATTGCAATCGGGGCTTCTGGTCCACAAAAGATGGCGGGGTTGCGCCTAATTTTTTTGTCATCTCCGGGGTGGGTTGCTCTGATCACAGCAATCGGGCCGTTGCGCTGGACGATGGCGGATTTACGCAGGTCAGCGGGATGTGCATTACTTCAAGCTACGTGGACAATATCACCGTCGGGGTTAACATCACCGGGCCGGTGGCGTTTTCCCACTGCGTCGTTTCTACTTCCAGTAATGCCGGGTATCGAATCACTTCTGTTCGGACGCCCAGCGTGAGCATTACGGGAGGTTCCGTTCATGATACTTCCGGCAATGCAATCGAGATCTCCGGCAATGCCAGCGTGCTCGTCACCGGTGTCGGAATTTCCTCCATTGAGTCCGGCAGGGATGCGGACGGGGTGAGAGTTTCCGGGAGCGGCAATATCACGCTGACCGGGCTTTCCATCACCCGTGTCAAACATTTTGGCATCCACGTGGCGGCCGACTTCGCCGGCACTTTGAATTTTAGCGGGCTTAACCAGCAAGACGCGCAGCGGGGGCTTTATGACGAGGGTTCCTCCGGGATCATTGTGGGCAACGGCAGTTTTCATGGTAACTCCGTGCTGGATGTGGATTTGTCGAGGAATCGGAATGGGCAAACTTGCGTCCAGACTCACAGTTCCGTTCCGTGGCCTGCCTATCCAACGCCAGCAGTTCCTGCGACGGGCACTTCGGTGCATAATACCAGCGGAACGCATTGCATGGTCTATATTTTAGGTGGGCGAGTACACCAAGTGGCGGTCGATGACGTCGATGTTGGACCTCAGACTTCGATCTACCTTCCCGTCGCTCGGAGCATTACGATCAAATATAGCGGGACGCTATCGTGGGTGTGGCAGCGCGTCACATAATTGTGGCAGCGGGACGTTTGGCGATCAGGGCGGGGGACGCAGTGGTGTCAGCAGAGGCCGTACTTTTGCCCAGAACTTATCTTCGAATAGACGGGCGCTTCCTATCAGGGCGGCTTGCTCTTTTAACTCGGAAAGATGGATGGCGACGGAGATATGGTGCTTTCGTAAGGTGGCTTCGAGCGCGGGGCCAAATTCGGCGTAGGCGGCGGCGATGTTGCCTCCAATTACCAGGACGTCGGCGGCGAAGCGTTTGAGCCAGGGGGCTAGAAAGGTTCCAAGGTTGACGCCGAATTCCGTGAATACTTCTTTTGCATGCGCGTCGCTTTCGGCGGCCTTGGCGGCGATTTGTTTTACGTTCGCAAGCCGGCTCCCGGAGAGCGCGGTGTAACGATTTATGAACCAGCGCACGGAGAATGAGGCGTCGGCTATCTCGCCGTTGAAGGGGACGTGCCATAGGTTGCCCATGCCGGGGACATCGTCCCGTTCGACGACGGGGATTCCGTCTTCGATGAACGCAGAGCCGAAGCCGGTCCCAAGGGTTATCGAGAGGGAGCGTTTCGCGCCGGCGGCTTTTCCCAGCCATGCTTCTCCCACAGCGAATGAGGTGGCATCGTTGAGGTAGCGAAAATCGAAATTACTGGACGCACCGGGAAGGGAGAGGAGGTCTTTGAGGCGGTGGGAGATGTTGATGCCGTAGAGGTTTTGGTATTTGGCGACGTTGGCGTTGAAGAGGGCAATGCCATTGGCGTAATCGAATGGGCCGGGCATTGCGAAGCCAATTCCGACCACTTCTGAGCGGGGCAGGCTGGCGAGGGATTCGTTTATGGCGCCCGCCCAATTGGCGAAAATATCCGCGGCGGAGGCCTGGTTATCGACTTCGCGGGTGACGAAGGATTTATTTATTATTGACTGACTCTGAAGGTCGATGGCGGCGCAGGAAATGTGGCTTCCGCCTATGTCGGTGCCGATCGCGAATTTGTTCATCCGCTCGGTCTTAGGCGGCGCTTAAACCACCTGCGGCGGCGGGCGGGCAGGGGAGATCCACCCAAAAACGGCTTCCCTCGCCCGGCGCGGAAATCACGCCGCAGGTGCCACCCATTCGTTGGACTGCGCGGTTGACAATGGCGAGGCCGATGCCGGTGCCTTCGTATTTTTGGAGGTCGCCAACCCGCTCGAAGATGCTGAAAATTTTGCGGTGGTAATTGGGATCGATGCCGATGCCGTTGTCTTCAACCCATAACCGCACCTGGCCGTTCCTGGGTTCGGCGCGAATGCAGACTTCCGGGCTGGCGCCGGAGCGGACAAATTTGGTGGCGTTGCTGACGAGATTGATCATGCATTGTTCTAGTAGGAAACGGTTGCCGAGGATTTCCGCATCGCCCGCGTCAACCGTGACTTTCGCCTGCTTGCCGTGAGAGGCGCCGACAAAGGAGACGATTTCCTCAAGAATCGGCTGCAAGAGCACGGGTTCGAGTTTGACGGCCTCGCGGGCAACACGCCCGTAGGCGAGGAGATCGCGGGTGAGGCAATCCATGCGATTAGCGGCGCGGTAAAGGGCTTGAAGATGGCCGCGGCCCTCCTCGTCGAGACGCGCGCCGTAATCTTCCATGAGGACGCTGACGTAGCCGTTGAGGGAGCGGAGCGGGGCGCGGAGATCGTGCGAGACGGTGTAGGAAAAGGCCTCCAACTCGGCATTGGCATCCTTGAGTTCGTCGTTGAGTTTTTGGATGACCTCCAGTTGCTCGGCCTGGCGTTGATTGTGGGCGGTCAAATCGGCGGCCTGGGATTTGATGATTTGCGTTTGGCGGGCCAGTTCGACGAACGCGCTGACTTTTGCCTTTAACACCTGGGGGACGACGGGGAGGTAGAGGTAATCCACAGCGCCCAATTCGTAGCCTTTCAAGCGGTCCAAATCCGTGGTGTTGTAGCCGGTGACGAAAATAATCGGCGTTTTTTCGAAACGCGGGCGCTGACGAATCAGGGAGGCGGTTTCGAAGCCGTCCATGTTGGGCATGTTGACGTCCAGCAGGATGACGGCGAAGTCGTGGCGCAGAAGGTGCGCGAGGGCTTCGACGCCGTTGCGGGCCTTGATGATGCGCTGGCCCAGTTCAGAGAGGATCGCCTCGTGGGCCAGGAGTTTTCCCGGCTGGTCATCGACGAGCAGGATGTTGACGATTTCCGTGGGGCGTTCGGCGGCGCTTTGTTCCGTCGCGGACGTTGCTTGCTGAGTATCTGGCACAGGGGCAGTCACAGTTTTTTATAGGTTAACGGTGCAGCCAAACGCGCATGAGCGAAACCAATTGATCGGTGTTCACGGGTTTGGCGATGTAATCGGAAGCGCCGGCTTCCAGGCATTTTTCACGGTCGCCTTTCATCGCCTTTGCAGTCAGGGCGATCATGGGCAGGAGCTTGTGGCGCGGGTTGCCGCGAATCACTTGCATAGTTTCGTAACCGTCCATTTCCGGCATCATGATGTCCATCAGCACCAGGGAGATGTCGGGTGTTTTTTCAAGGATGCTGATGGCTTCGCGGCCGTTGGAGGCGCTGACGACATCCATGGTGTGGCGTTCGAGCAGGCCGGTGAGGGCGTAGATGTTGCGGACGTCGTCGTCCACGACGAGCACTTTCTTGTGCGCGAGGGCTTCATCGGTGTGATGGAGGCGTTCGAGCATGCGCTGTTTTTCCGGGGGCAGATTCGTGACGACGCGATGGAGGAACAGGGCCGTTTCATCGAGCAAACGTTCCGGGGAGTGGACGCCTTTGATAATGATGCTCTTGGCGATTTTGCGCAGGCGATTTTCTTCATCCTCGGAGAGCTCCTTGCCGGTGAAGACAACCACGGGCAACTCGCGCAGGGAAGGTTCGGCCTCGATACGGGCCAGAAGATCGAACCCGGAAACATCCGGCAGGCGAAGGTCCAGAACGACGCAATCGAAGGAGCGGTCGTTCATCAATTCCCAGGCTTCGGCGCCGGTGGCGGCGGTGGAAATTTCGACGTCTTCGTGCGCGAGCAACTCGATGATGCTGGAGCGCTCGCCTTCATCGTCATCGACGACCAGGAGTTGTTTGGTGCGGGGTTTGGTGAATTCCTGGATGCGCGTCAGGGCGGCTTCGAGTCCCTCGGTTGTGACGGGCTTGTTCAGGTAAGCGAAAGCGCCGCGTTCCAACCCGTGCTGGCGCTCTTCTTCCATCGTGATGATCTGGACGGGAATGTGGCGCGTGGCGGGGTCCTGTTTGAGATGACTGAGCACCGTCCAGCCGAGCATGTCCGGGAGGAAGATGTCAAGACTAATGGCGGTGGGCTTGAATTCGCGTGCGAGGGCAAGGGCGACGCTGCCGCGCATGGCGACAAGGCCCTTGAACCCTTTGTCGCGCGCCAGGCCGAGGAGGACGCGGGCGTAATGCGGATCATCCTCGACGATCAGGAGGACGGAGTCGCCGGTCTGAATGTTGTCGCGGTCGTCATGGACGGTTTCCGTGGTGGCGACGGGGAGGACTTTCATGGCCGGGGCTTCGGTCTCTGAGCCGCGGGCGATTGAAGGACCGGCGTATGTTTGCGGCAGATAAAGTGTGAAGGCGCTGCCTTCCTGGAGCGTGCTGTTGAGCTTGATTTCGCCGCCGAGCAGGTTGGCCAATTCGCGGCTGATCGCCAGGCCCAGGCCGGTGCCGCCGTATTTGCGGCTGGTGCCGGCGTCGGCCTGTTGGAACGCCTCAAAAATAATCCGCTGTTTCTCCAGCGGGATGCCGATGCCGGTGTCCGCGACTTCGAAGGCGAGAACAGAGGGGGCGCGGCGCAGGACGGGATGGTCCGGCGACCAGCCTTGAGCGGCAACGCGCACAGAAAATGTAACGCGGCCCTGGCTGGTGAATTTGAAGGCGTTGGAGAGAAGATTCTTGAGAATCTGGAACAGGCGCTTGGCGTCGGTGATTAATTGGCGCGACAAATGCGGGTCGAGACTGACGACGAAGCCAAGATTACGGGTGTCTGCGACGTGACGGAAGTTGCGTTCGACGGTGTCGCGGACAGACGCGAAGGTGACTTCCTCGGCTTCGATGGTGACGGTGCCGGACTCGATCTTGGAAAGGTCGAGAATGTCGCTGATGAGGTTAAGGAGGTCGGTGCCGGCGCTGTGAATCGTCTTGGCGTATTCGACCTGCTTGATGGAAAGGTTGCCCTGCGGGTTATCGAGCAATTGCTGGCCAAGAATGAGGATACTGTTGAGCGGGGTGCGCAATTCGTGGGACATGTTGGCCAGAAACTCGGATTTGTATTTGGAGGTGAGGGCGAGTTCGGAGGCCTTTTCCTCGACGGCGCGGCGGGCCTGTTCGATTTCCTGATTCTTGCGCTCGACTTCGGCGTTTTGCTCGGCCAATTGGCGCGCCTTTTCGGCGAGTTCCTCATTGGTGCGCTGGAGTTCGATCTGACGGGTTTGCAATTCGCTGGCCAGCTTGGTGGATTGCTGGAGAAGTCCCTCGGTGCGCATGGTGGCTTCGATGGTGTTGAGCATGATGCCGATACTGCCGGTCAACTGCTCAAGGAAGGCCATGTGTGTCTGGCTGAACGCAGACATGGAAGCCAGTTCAATAACGGCTTTGGTCTGGCCTTCAAACAAGACGGGCAAAACGACGACGGCGGCGGGGTTGGTTTCGATAAGGCCCGACGTGATGTCGATTTCGTGGTTGCGAAGGGAACTGAGGGTGAGCGCTTTTTTCTCCAATGCGCATTGGCCGACAAGGCCCTCGCCGATGCGAATCGTGTCCCCGGCGCCGCTGCGCTGTCGATGAGCATAGCCGGCGAGGAGTTTCAAATACGAATCGTCGTCGCGCGTCTCCATTTGATAAATGACGCCCTGTTGGGCATTGACCAGCGGCGCCAATTCGGAGAGCAACATGCGTCCGACGGTGATGAGGTCGCGCTGGCCCTGCAACATGCTGGTGAATTTGGCGATGTTGGTCTTGAGCCAGTCCTGCTCGGTATTGCGCTGGGTGGTGTCGCGCAAATTGCTGATCATGGCGTTGATGTTGTCCTTCAACTCGGCGACTTCGCCGCGCGCGTTGACTTGAATGGAACGGGTCAAATCGCCCTTTGTCACGGCGGTGCCGACTTCGGCGATGGCGCGAACCTGGGTGGTGAGGTTGGCGGCGAGGAGGTTGACGTTGTCGGTGAGGTCCTTCCAGGTGCCGGAGGCGCCGGGGACGTTGGCTTGACCGCCGAGGCGGCCTTCGACGCCGACTTCGCGGGCGACGGTGGTGACTTGTTCGGCGAAAATGGCGAGCGTGTCCGTCATGTTGTTAATGGTGTCGGCGAGGGCGGCGATTTCACCCTTGGCCTGGACGGTCAGCTTTTGATTCAAATTGCCGTTGGCGACCGCTGTGACGACTTTGACGATGCCGCGAACCTGGTCGGTGAGATTGGCCGCCATGAAGTTGACGGAGTCCGTAAGGTCTTTCCAGGTGCCATCCACGCCGGGGACTTCCGCCTGGCCGCCCAATTTTCCATCGGTGCCGACTTCGCGCGCCACGCGAGTGACTTCTGCGGCGAAGGCGTTGAGCTGGTCCAACATGACGTTGATGGTGTTTTTGAGTTCGAGGATTTCGCCTTTGACGTCGGCGGTGATCTTTTTGGAGAGGTCGCCCTTGGCAATGGCGGTGGCGACTTCGGCGATGTTGCGGACCTGGGCCGTCAAATTACCGGCCATGACGTTGACGGAGTCGGTCAAATCTTTCCAAGTGCCGGCGACGCCGGGGACGATGGCTTGTCCGCCGAGTTTGCCTTCTGTGCCGACTTCGCGCGCGACGCGGGTGACTTCGGCGGCGAAGGAACGAAGCTGATCGACCATCGTGTTGATGGCTTCCTTGAGCTGGAGAATTTCGCCGCGGACGTCCACGGTGATTTTCTTGGAGAGGTCGCCGTTGGCAACGGCAATCGTCACGTCGGCGATGTTGCGGACCTGGGCCGTGAGATTGGAGGCCATGGAGTTGACGTTGTCGGTCAAATCTTTCCAGGTTCCGGCGACACCGGGGACTTGGGCCTGTCCGCCGAGCTTGCCTTCGGTGCCGACTTCGCGGGCGACACGGGTGACTTCGGAGGCGAAGGCATTCAATTGATCGACCATCGTGTTGATGGTGTTTTTGAGTTCGAGAATTTCACCTTTGACATCCACGGTGATTTTGCGCGAGAGGTCGCCGCGCGCGACGGCAGTGGTGACTTCGGCGATGTTGCGGACCTGGCCTGTGAGATTGCCGGCCATGGAATTGACGTTGTCGGTCAAACCTTTCCAGGTTCCGGCGACACCGGGGACCTGGGCCTGGCCGCCGAGTTTTCCTTCAGTGCCGACTTCGCGGGCGACGCGGGTCACTTCGGAGGCGAAGGCGTTGAGTTGATCGACCATCGTGTTGATGGTGTTTTTGAGTTCGAGAATCTCGCCCTTGACCGGCACGGTGATTTTGCGGGAAAGGTCGCCGTTGGCGATGGCCGTGGCGACTTCCGCGATATTGCGGACCTGGCCTGTGAGATTGCCGGCCATGGAATTGACGTTGTCGGTCAAATCCTTCCAGGTTCCGGCGACTCCAAGCACCTCCGCCTGGCCGCCGAGTTTTCCTTCGGTGCCCACTTCGCGGGCGACGCGGGTGACTTCGGAGGCGAAAGCGTTGAGTTGATCGACCATCGTGTTGATGGTGTTCTTGAGTTCGAGAATTTCGCCTTTAACATCGACCGTGACTTTGCGGGAGAGGTCACCGCGGGCGACGGCGGTGGCGACTTCGGCGATGTTGCGGACCTGGGCGGTGAGATTGCCGGCCATGGAGTTAACGTTGTCGGTAAGGTCCTTCCAGGTTCCCGCGACGCCAGGGACTTCCGCCTGTCCGCCGAGCTTGCCTTCTGAGCCGACTTCGCGCGCGACGCGGGTGACTTCCGAAGCGAACGAACGAAGCTGGTCCACCATTTTATTGATGGCTTCCTTGAGTTGGAGGATTTCGCCGCGAACGTCCACGGTGATTTTCTTGGAAAGGTCGCCGTTGGCGACCGCAATGGTGACGTCGGCGATGTTGCGGACCTGGCCTGTGAGATTGGACGCCATGGAGTTGACGTTGTCGGTCAAATCCTTCCAGGTGCCGGCGACACCGGGGACGATGGCCTGTCCGCCGAGCTTGCCGTCGGTGCCGACTTCGCGCGCGACACGGGTGACTTCAGCGGCGAAGGAGCGAAGCTGGTCCACCATTTTATTGATGGCTTCCTTGAGTTGGAGGATTTCGCCGCGCACGTCCACCGTGATTTTCTTGGAGAGATCGCCGTTGGCGACCGCAATGGTGACGTCAGCGATGTTGCGGACCTGGCCTGTGAGATTGGAGGCCATGGAATTGACGTTGTCGGTCAAATCTTTCCATGTGCCGGCGACACCGGGGACCTGGGCCTGTCCGCCGAGCTTTCCTTCGGTGCCGACTTCGCGGGCGACGCGCGTGACTTCGGACGCGAAGGCGTTCAATTGATCGACCATCGTGTTGATGGTGTTTTTGAGTTCGAGGATTTCGCCTTTGACGTCCACCGTAATTTTGCGGGAGAGGTCGCCTCGCGCGACGGCAGTGGTGACTTCGGCGATGTTGCGGACCTGGGCCGTGAGGTTGGACGCCATGGAGTTGACGTTGTCCGTCAAATCTTTCCATGTGCCGGCGACACCGGGGACCTGGGCCTGTCCGCCAAGTTTACCCTCGGTGCCGACCTCGCGGGCGACGCGGGTGACTTCGGCGGCGAAGGAGCGGAGTTGCTCGACCATCAAATTAATCGTTTCCTTGAGCTGCAGGATTTCGCCGCGAACGTCCACGGTGATTTTCTTGGACAAGTCCCCGTTGGCCACCGCAATCGTCACGTCGGCAATATTGCGCACCTGCGCGGTAAGATTGGACGCCATGGAATTGACGTTGTCGGTAAGGTCCTTCCATGTTCCCGCGACGCCCGAGACTTGCGCCTGTCCGCCGAGTTTTCCTTCGGTGCCGACTTCGCGGGCGACACGGGTCACTTCGGAGGCGAATGCGTTGAGTTGATCGACCATCGTATTGATGGTGTTTTTAAGTTCGAGAATTTCGCCTTTGACATCGACGGTGATCTTCTTGGAAAGGTCGCCCTTGGCGATGGCGGTGGCGACTTCCGCAATGTTGCGGACTTGCGCCGTGAGATTTCCGGCCATGATGTTCACGGAGTCGGTCAAGTCTTTCCACGTTCCGGCGACACCGGGGACGATGGCCTGTCCGCCGAGTTTTCCTTCGGTGCCGACTTCGCGGGCCACACGGGTCACTTCAGCGGCGAAGGAACGAAGTTGATCGACCATCGTGTTGATGGCCTCCTTGAGTTGGAGGATTTCGCCGCGGACGTCCACGGTGATTTTCTTGGAGAGGTCGCCGTTGGCAACGGCCGTGGTGACTTCCGCGATGTTGCGGACTTGCGCGGTGAGATTGGACGCCATGGAGTTGACGTTGTCGGTCAAATCCTTCCAGGTTCCCGCGACACCGGGCACCTGTGCCTGTCCGCCGAGTTTTCCTTCGGTGCCGACTTCGCGGGCGACGCGGGTGACTTCGGCGGCGAAGGAGCGAAGCTGCTCGACCATCAAATTAATCGTTTCCTTGAGCTGGAGAATCTCGCCGCGAACGTCCACGGTGATTTTCTTGGAAAGGTCGCCGCTGGCGACGGCAATGGTGACGTCGGCGATATTGCGCACTTGGGCGGTAAGATTGCCGGCCATGATGTTGACAGAGTCGGTCAAGTCTTTCCACGTTCCGGCGACGCCGGGGACGATGGCCTGGCCGCCCAATTTTCCGTCGGTGCCGACTTCGCGGGCAACGCGCGTGACTTCGGCCGCGAAGGAACGAAGTTGATCGACCATTGTATTAATGGCCTCCTTGAGCTGCAGGATTTCGCCGCGAACATCGACGGTGATCTTCTTGGACAAATCCCCGTTGGCCACGGCGATCGTGACGTCGGCGATGTTACGCACTTGCGCCGTCAGGTTGGAGGCCATCGAATTCACGTTGTCCGTCAGATCTTTCCACGTTCCGGCGACACCGGGCACGATGGCTTGGCCGCCCAATTTTCCGTCGGTGCCGACTTCGCGGGCGACGCGGGTAACTTCCGAAGCAAATGAGTTCAACTGGTCCACCATCGTATTGACAGTGTTCTTCAACTCGAGAATTTCGCCGTTCACATCGACGGTGATTTTTTTGGAAAGGTCGCCCTTGGCGATGGCCGTCGCGACTTCGGCGATGTTGCGGACTTGGGCGGTAAGGTTGTTGGCCATGAAATTGACGGAGTCGGTCAAGTCTTTCCACGTTCCGGCGACACCGGGGACGATGGCCTGGCCGCCCAATTTTCCGTCGGTGCCGACTTCGCGGGCGACGCGAGTAACTTCGGAGGCAAACGAGCGAAGTTGGTCCACCATCGTATTGGTGGCTTCCTTAAGCTGGAGAATTTCGCCGCGAACATCGACGGTGATTTTCTTGGACAAATCCCCGTTGGCCACCGCGATGGTGACTTCCGCAATGTTTCGCACTTGCGCCGTCAGGTTGGAAGCCATGGAGTTGACGCTCTCGGTCAAATCCTTCCAGACGCCGCTGGCTTTTTTGACCTGGGCCTGGCCGCCGAGCTTGCCTTCCGAGCCGACTTCGCGGGCGACGCGCGTGACTTCCGAGGTGAACAAATTCAATTGCCCAATCATCGTATTGACAATCTTGGCGCTGCGAAGGAATTCGCCTTCCAGGGGCCGCCCTTCGACTTCAAGGCTCATGCCCTGGGTCAAATCGCCTTTGGCCACGGCGTCGATCGAGCGGGTGATTTCCGCGACCGGCCACACGAGGTCGGAAACCAAGTTGTTGACCGAGGCTTCCATTTCGCTCCAGGACCCGCCGCGCGAGCCAAAATTGGCGCGTCTGCTGATTTTGCCCTCGCGGCCAACGACGCGGCTCATGCGTTCGAGTTCGTCCGCCATCCGCCGATTGCTCAACATCATGTCGTTGAAAACGTCGGCAATTTTTCCCTCGACGCCTGCGAGGTCCGACGGAAGGCGAACGCTGAAATTGCCCTCGCGGGCGGCGGTCAGGGCGCGAAGGAGATGGCGAAGGTCAAAAGTAGCGTCAGGGGGTATGACTTCGGGGGCGTCCTCGGGTTGCTGGCGGCCTTTGCCATTGGCGAGGGGAAGGGGTGCTTTTTGGGCCTTTGCCTCGGGAACTTCAGACATTTTGCTTGTATTCATAAATCACACTTTGTCTGGGGGGATGCTCCGCAAGAAACCGTACACCCGCGGAATCTGTTGTGACAGTGGGAACCTGGTTAGAGTCCCCAAGGAATCTATAATTCGCAATTCCGCGCGTTGTTGTTTTGTCACTTACATGGAACCTGAAAACCTTCCCCCCGTCAACCCTCAATCTAACCAATGTTACGGCTGTTTTCTAGGGTTCATTCGAATGGGCGGCGGAAGGGGAATCGGGCGCGGGCGGTGGGGGGGTGGCAGAATGGGCGGGGGAGGCGTCGGGGCCGCCAGCGGCTTAATCGGGGCGCTGAGAATGGAGGGGGCTTTGCCTGCGGAGAGTGGGTCGGGGGCTTGCGTGGCTTTTTGCACGGCTTCTCCGATTTTCACGTCGGGATACTTCATTTCGCCCATTTGAAAGGGTGTGTTTCCGCCGAGCGCACCCATCATTGAGCCGAGTTCCGGGAATTGCAAGCCGGCAGCCGGAACCACCGTGCGCGGGGGCATTTCGTAACCGTTGACGACCCAATCAAGACCGCCCGTCTGAATATTGATGACAAGGCCCTGGACGATCGTCTTTGGACCTATGAGCGGGCTGCTTCGGATGACGTCAACGCAATGGACGACATTCTGCCGTTCGCCGGTAAAAAGCCCAAAATACCCCGCGATATCATCCGGCAATTTGTTTCGTTCGACGCCCAGGCCTTTGAACCTGTCGATCAACGCGGCGGCGGAAGTCTGGCTGACGCGGCAATCCGTATGGCCGATCACCGCGATTTCCCGGCCGCCCTTAATGGCGCAGGCCATCGCGATGGAGCGCATGGTGCTGCTGAGCGGGCCGGTGAGAATATTCCCGGCATTGCGCAGCCAGATGAAGTTTTCCTCGGTCAGCCCCAGTGCGCCTGGCAAAAGCCGGGTCAGCCGCGGATCGATGCATGTCAGTGCGACGACAGGAAGTTCATCGGCATAATCGGCGACGTGGACGCCCGCCGAGTTGTCACCCGCCAGGGCGCGCTGATTAGCTGCAAGTATGGCTTCGAACAAACGCATGAGGAAAATTCTTACAGGCCCCGATACAGAATTTCAAGCGACATCACCGAATAAGAAGTGACCAGGGCGGGATCGTGTTCCCACCAGCGTCCGTTTCCGTTGGCCCAGGAGCCGTCGGCTTTTTGCAGGTTGATCAATTTCATGGCCACTTCCCGGCGCCAATCGACCGTCTGCCCTTTGACCGGCAATTGGTCAACGCCGTAAATCGCCAGCGCCTTCGTCATCAGGTGCAAATAGTAATAGAGACCCTGCTGGCCCATGCCGGGGTTTTCATCCAGCGTAAAATTGTTGCGAAGCCAGCCGTAAACAGCCGTCACGCGCGGATCGTCCGGCTTGAGGTCCGCATAAATGTAACTCAGCAATCCCGCGTAGCTGATGGAGCCGTAGGAACGCAACGCGACGCGCCCCTGCGCATTGGTCGTGCGGCCACCCCTGGTGTCGCCCGGATAATAAACAAAACCGCCCTCATCTTTGGGGTCGCTCGAAACCCACGGCTGCTTATTGTATGCCGGCAGGTTCTGGCACGACTGAATGAACTGAATCGCCCCCGCCCAGTTCAAATCCTTCTCCCCCGCAAGGGTCGAATCGGGCTTCGGCGCAAGATATTTGCTGTAGTAAAGTGCCTGAAGCGCCGTGAAAGTATTATTCATGTCCGAATGATCGCCGTGGTCGCCGTATCCAACGCCGCCCCCGCCGATTTGCTGGCTGATGACCCATTGCCGGGCCTTGCGAAGGAGGGGATCGTACTGGGGATTTTGCGCCGCCAGCAAACCCATCATGCAGATGGACGTGTTGTAGTTCATCAACCCTTTTTCGTAAATGCTCCCATCCGGCTTGGCGTGATCGGTCACGAATTTATAGCCGCGTTCCACGCCGGCATTCGGATGCGTTCGCAATTCGCCCGACGGTTCGCCCATCAGCGCGCTCAATGCCAGCGCGGTGACGGCGGGTTGATCGGCGGTGGACCACCAGCCGTTGCTGTTTTGATTCGATTGCAGCCATTGGGCGCCCTTGTCGATGGCATGTTCGACCTCGTGGCGAAAAGAAATGTCCGGCGGCCGCAGCAATGGCTGGTCCGGCTCGCCATGTGCCAGCGCGCAAAAACCGACGGCGATAGCTAAAATCAGGCTATGTCTCATTGCGTTCGTGCCTCCAATTTGAACGTCACCTCGACCGTCGTGTTCAACGGCGGGAGGGCGTTCGAGTTAATCTGCCATATTTGATCGTTATCATGGCCCTGCCTTGGATTATTCACCATGGCATCGATGTCGTCAATCATAGCGACAATCTGCCCGTCGCGCTGCGCCAGGAAAACGCCGTTGACCACGCGCGAGCCGTTAAATGTCCAACTGCCCCGCGCAACATTTGTTTTTGTGGAAAGGTTCACAATCCAATCCTCGGCGCGAGCGTGATTTTTCCGCCCGCCCGCCTCCCAGCTTAATTCGATGGAAATGGGATCGCCCATAATGGAAAGAGCCGGCTGCCCCGGATGATTCACGTGAAACGGCTCATTGGGCATCGCCAGAAGAGCCGGGGTTTGAGGCGCTCCCTTGGCGCCGAGAAAAAGCAACGCCAATTGAATATCGTACGGGTTGGCATCTGTTTTAAGCAGGCTTTCGTAAGTTTTGCCCTGGCCGCTGACCAGCAAATATTCGATCAACCCCTCCTTCATATTCAGTTGCGTCGGAAACCGGAGAGTTTTTTGTGATTTATCGAATTGCACCGCCCCCAACTCAAAAACGTTCGGACCAATTTGGCGAAGCGGCGCATTCGTCGGCCCCGCGCCCGCGGCGGCAATTGCGAGAAGCAACGCCATCCCCGCAATCGGTCCAAAACGTTTCATTCGATAAGATTATCCGGAAATCAGAAATTCACTAAAAGAATCTCCGTTTCTGTCAGATTGACCGTCCGCCGTAGTGGGCGGTAAGGTTTGCGCCCTGATGCCGAAGTGGCTGAAGATGATTGTGGGAATTTTGCTTCTGCCGATTTGCCTCGGCACAGCGATGGCCGCGTGGCAGGCGATCACGCGCTTCGGCGGCGCGACCCAGGTGTGGATGCCCATGCTCGCCGGCGCGGCTTGTTGGATGGTCGTTTTTTTACTCCTTCCAAAACCGATGTTAGTTTACGTCTTCGGCCATGAATTGACCCACGCTGTTTGGACGTGGATGTTCGGCGGCAGCGTCAAACGATTCAAAGCCAAGTCGTCCGGCGGTCACGTCGTGACCACCAAAAGCAATTTCCTCATCGCGCTTGCGCCGTATTTTTTCCCGTTGTACGCCGTGCTGATCGTGGTGATTTTTGTGATCGGCAGTTTGCTTTGGGATTGGCGCCGGGGCTATACGCCGTGGTTTCACCTGCTATTGGGCGCCGCGTACGCGTTTCACGTGACGTTGACGGTGGAAATATTAAAAACGCGGCAGACCGACATCACGAGCCAGGGCTGGCTGTTTTCCGCCGTGATCATTTTCCTAGGAAACGCCCTCGTGCTGGCCATTGGAGTTCCATTATTGACAGGCCACGGGATATTCCAGGCCGTCTCTTGGTGGCTCCACTGCAACGGCCTCGTATTGATCCGCCTCTCGCATTTGCTCTGATTAGGTCAAGGCGTCACGATGCGATAGAAGCGGGCGGGTGCGGCGGCGTTGGTATCCACGATTTGCACGGGCGCCGTCGTTGCGAAAACATTCGTCACGACCGACCACACAACCGGGTTGGCGGCAAGATTGGTTGTAGCCTCAACAGTGTAGGTTTGGTTGGTGGCCCCTGAGAGGCTGAACGAAAATTCGTTGCTCTTCCATATAAACGGACCCGTGAAGTCTCCTGGGCTGGTGCTGGCGGCGTTGGTCGCGACAATGTCAAAACTAAATTCGCTCGTGTCGCCGGTTGTGGCATCGGTCGCGGTGGCGCTAAAATACTGCCCGGCAAACGAACCAGTCAGCGGGATCGAAAATGAGCCGTTGCCGCTCGCATCGGTTTGCAATGTGGTTGTCCCCGCCGGATATTCGCCCTGGCCGTAACCGGAAGGATCAGGGGCAGTGTTGCGATAGATGTCGATTAAAAACGATTGATCCGCTGTGCTGGCCAGCGTGCCGGTGACGACGGTATCGCCGTTTGCGGACGCAGCGGAAGTCAGCACGGGATAATTCTGCAAGTCATTTGGCCCCGGAAGCGAGCCGCCGACCAAATTGATCCCAAGTTGCCCGTTTCCAAAAATCGAATTGCCGCGGATGGTGTTCCCGACGGAATTGGTGTAAATGATGACGCCTTCATCCGTGTTGTCAGCGATGATATTCCCCGCGCCGTTGCCGGAAACGTCCAGGCCAACAACATTCCCCGACGAGTCGCCATAGATAAAAACTCCCTGGAAACCATTGCCAAGCCCGGTGACTCCATCCGCCGCGACGCCGATTTTGTTCCCGTCGATAAAATTGGTTCCGGTCGTCGAATCAGAAATGTAAATGCCGTCGTCGCCATTGGCGGCGATGACGTTTCCCGCGACGTGATTGCTCTGGGAACCATCGATGAGCAACATGCCCTCGCCAGTGTTGGAAAGCGCGAGTTCGCCGCTGACATCGGTCCCAATATAATTGCCCTCGACCAGATTGTTGGTCGCGTCGTCGAGATCGATACCGTTGCCGTTGCCGGAGAAAATATTCCCGGCGGCAGGTGCGGCGCCGCCAATCGTGTTCAACTCCGCTCCCGCCAAAATCGACAAACCACTCCCCAGGTTTCCCATCCCACTCTTGCCGGTTGGGTCTGTGCCGACGAGGTTGCCCTCGACGAAATTATATTCCGTGCCGGGGCCCCACAATTGGATGCCGTCCGAGCCATTCGCCGAAATCAGGTTCGCCGCGCCCGGAGTCGCACCGCCAACCCAGTTGGTTTCCGGGCCGACCTCAAGATAGACGCCGATTGCCTGGTTTTCCAAAGCACTCAGGCCGTCGGGGGTTGTGCCAATGTAATTGCCGGAGATCACATTGCCCGTGACGCCTGCGCCACCCATGCTGACTCCATTGCCGTAACTTCCTGAAATAATATTGCGCTGGGCGGCGTTCGTTCCGCCGATCAAATTGAACGAAGCGCTGCTCCAAATTCCGACCCCAGTGTAACCGTTGCCGATGGCGTTTGTCCCGCTTGGCCCACATCCGATTAAATTACCCTGGACGACGTTGCTGGCCGTGCCGGGATCGGAAATGAAAATGCCCTCCGAGATGTTGCCTGACACAACATTGGCGTCGCCCGCTTCGGTGCCGCCAATGGTATTGCCGGTCGCGCCGGCAAGAATATAAATGCCGGTCCATCCATTGGGGATGGCCTCTGTGCCGCCCGCATCGATCCCGATGAAATTGCCCACCACAACATTATTATTGACTCCAGGACCATCCAGCCAAAGGCCGGCATTGGCGTTCCCCGAAAGCAAGTTACTCGGCCCAATAATCTCATTGTTTCCCCCGCCGAAAACGCCGACGCCCCCGTAACCATTCCCCACCGCAATACTCCCCGACGCATCGGTGCCGACGTAGTTATCGGCCACGACGGTGCCGACCGTATTGGTGTCGCCAATAAAGACTCCGTATTCAACATTGCCGGAAAGAACATTGCCCGCGCCCGGCAGCCCGATGACATTGCTGCTGGAACCGCCCCAGATTCCAACGCCGCTCAAAAGGTTGCTGACCGCAGTGTCGCCGTCCGCGTTTAGCCCGATGTAATTGCCGGCGACAATGTTTCCGTCAGTGTCGCTGGAGGTGATGGTGATCCCGTATCCGCCATTTCCACTGATGACATTGCCGAGGCTGGCGTTCGTTCCGCCAATGACATTGTCATGCGCGCCCGCGTCGATGGCGATGCCTTCGTAGCCATTGGACGTAATCGTGATGCCATCCGGCGCGAGGCCGATGTAGCAGTTTTCGACGTGATTGCTGGCGGCGTAATTGTAAAGGATGCTCAGGCCGGGCAGCGAAAAATTATCGAACGCCAGCCCGCGCAACGTGCAATTGCCGGCGTAAAAATAAAGACCGCTGACATTAAATTCCACCTCGGGAATAATTTGCGAGGCGTCCACCGCAATAATGGGCTGGCCGGCGTAACCGGGTTGGGTGGTGGCATCAATGACCGTACCGTCGGCGACCAGCGGCGGAAGTTGTCCGCTGACGAAGATGGTGTAAACGCCGTTGCTGAATCCCGGATCGTTGGTGGGGATGTTGAAGCTGATGCTGCTGCCGGGGTTATCGTTCGCGTAGTAGATTGCCGCGCGAAGGCTTCCCAATCCGCCGTCGGCGGTCGTCGTGACGATATTGGTCAGCGGCGTGGCCGGCTGTCCATAAAGGTAAGCTGCGCCTGCGCGGTCCCCGACGCTCAACGCAAAGTTGCCGATGCGATTATAATATTTGTAAACGTAAGGGGGCAGGGGATCAATGACGTCCAGCGTCGCCGGGTCGATCGAGTAGAGGGTGCGGCTGTAATGCATGACCGATTCGAAGTCATAGGGGCCGTTGGGAGTGGAATTGCTGTCAATAAGATAAAGGCTGGACGGCCCGCCGCTGCCCGCTTCGCCTCCGCCGGATTCGTCGTCGAGGTTGGTGGAACTGGAGCCTTCGCTGCTGGTGTAGCCCTGAATATTCATGAAATTAACAACGATATAGCTGTCGCGGTCGATGCGGACATGCTCATGCTGAAACCCCAAAAGATGCCCCGTTTCATGGCACACTTGCGCGCGCGACAAGTTATCAATCGTCATGACTGGCGGATCGCTGGCGTAGTAGGAGTTGGTTCCCTCATTAAAATCGAAATCGAGGATGACGTAGTAGCTTTGCGTCGTGCGCGGAACGAACTGGATGTTCGCCGCCAATTCCCATTCCTTCATTCCGTCCAGATAAACGACCTGTTCGGCGGGGCTGACATTGGTGGTGAAAACGTAGGGGACAATTCCGCCCGGCCATGCCACGGTGCCAGGGGCGACGCCCTGATAGAAGTTCGCCGCGGAGAGCGGTTGGCAATGGATGACGGCCCAGGAAAGCAGGAGCAAGGCTCCTGTTCTCTCGAAAACCCGGCGTGCCCAGGTACGCATAGTTTTAATCCTCCTTTTTGGCTTTTGCGATGGTCTTTTTTTTGTAGGGGGAATGCAAATTAAAATAAATTCCGCACAGCGGCAGGTCCTGCTCGGTTTGACTGAGAATGATCGTGACCTGTTTGTCCAGCGCGATGCCGTGGCGCAAATGTGGTCCGCGGCTGGCATAAGCCCGTATGGCCTTGTCCATCAAAGTCATCAACGCATCCTTGCATTCCTCGGGCGTCTTGTCGATGCAGACGACGTGTTTGTCGTAAGCCTTCAAAGCTTCCGTGATCTCGGCCTGAAATGTTTCGACTGTCAGATCCATAGTCAATCGTCTTGCGGCGGTTTGGGCGCTGAACGCGGCCCCAAAATGGCGCTTCCGAGCCTTATAATAGTCGCTCCCTCCTCCACCGCCACTTCAAAATCACCGCTCATTCCCATGCTCAAGTGCGGCAGTGGCGCGCCAAGAATGCCTTCGCACTCGACTTTCAATTCCCGCAATCGCCGAAATACCGGCCGCACCTTCTCCGCATCCTGCGAATACGGCGCGACGGTCATCAACCCATGCACTTCAATCTTCGGCAGCGCATTGATTTCACTTAATTCCGCGAGGACTTTTTCCGGCGCATAGCCGAACTTGCTCGATTCGCCCGCGATATTGACTTCGATCAGCACTCGGGTGGTTTTCGCGGATTTGTCGGCCCATTTGTTGATTTCCCGCGCCAGCGCAAGGCTATCGACGCTTTGAATCATTTCAAAAAAGTGGACCGCGTCACGGCATTTGTTGGATTGCAAATGTCCGATCAGATGCCAGCGAAGTCGGCTCGGGCAAAGGCCGATTTTCGCCCGCCCTTCCTGTACGCGGTTTTCCCCAAAAAGAACCAGACCCAACTCGGCCGCCGCGCGCACCACTTCCGCCGGATGCCCTTTGGAGACGGTGAGCAAAGTAACGCCAGCCGGATCGCGCCCAGCGCGGTCACACGCTTGGGCAATGCGTTGACGAACGGATTCCAGGTTGGCGGCGATGTCCATAAGTTCTGTTGCCTGGGCCTATGGTGGTCCCAAAAGACGACGAAACAACTCGGATAGACAGCGGCTCATCTGGCCGTTTGGCCTCGAGCTTGTGCGCGAAGTTCATCAAACTCACCTGGCCTCAGAGGCCGATGCGGCCCACGAACAGCGGCGAGCAGGAGCTCCGCCAATTCCTCGCTGTCGCTTTCGGCGGGATCTTCCTTAGCCTTAAACTCTCGCACGGCTTCCCGTATGACTTCGTCGGCACTGGCGTAGCCGCCATTTTGGACTTTTTCCGCAACGAAAGCTTCGAGTTCTTTGCCTAGCGATACCTGCATGACCCCATTGTTGCCGACGCGCAGTCAATTGTCAATTTTGCCGCCCGGCTAACACAACCCCGACGTCTCCTCAAACCCGCGCAGAATATTCATGCTTTGCACGGCTTGCCCGCTGGCGCCTTTGGTGATGTTGTCGAGCGCGCTCATGACGATCAATCGCCCCGTCCGCGCGTCAAGGCGCCACGCGATTTCGATGACGTTGGTTCCGCTGACATTCTTGGTGTCGGGCAGCGTTGCGCCGTCCAGCAATCGCACAAAAGGCTCCTGCCCATACGCCGCGCGGTAACAACCCGCAATCTCTTCCTGGGCAAGTTGCCTGGTAGGAGTCAGATAAAGCGTCGTCAAAATGCCTCGGTTAATGGGAATCAAGTGCGGCGAAAATTGGATGACCACTGGTTTGCCCGCCACCGCGCTCAATTGCTCTTCAATCTCGGACAAATGCCGGTGCTTTGGAATTCCGTAGGGCCTCACGCTCTCGTTGCATTCGACAAACAAATAGTCCGCCTCAACTTTTCGCCCGGCCCCGCTGACGCCGCTCAACGAATCCGCGATGATCCCGGCGCTTGCAATCAATCCCGCCTTCAGCAACGGAATAAGCGGCAGCAAAATACTCGTCGGATAACATCCCGGCGACGCAATGAGCGACGCCGCTTTAATTTTGTCCCGATACATTTCCGGCAGCCCGTAAACCGATTTTTGCAGCAACCCCGGCGCGGGATGGTCGTGCCCGTAAAATTCCTTATAAACCCCCGCGCTCTTGAGCCGGAAATCCGCGCTCAGGTCGATGATTTGACAGCCCAAATCCAAAAGAGGCGCCGCAAATTCCGCCGCCACGCCATGCGGCAGCGCAAGAAACACAATGTCCGCGGCCTTTGCCAGAAGCTCGGCCTTGGGATCGGTAAAGTGGAGCGATTTTGCGCGGGAATCGTTCGCGTATTTCGGGAAAATTTGCGCCACGGATTTGCCGGCGTATTGCCGTGAAGTGACAGCCGTCAACTCCACGAGGGGGTGGCGGAGCAACAGCTTGACCAGCTCTTCCCCGGAATAACCGGACGCGCCAACAATGGCGACCTTCGCTTGAGTTGTCATAACCCAGCCGATACGCGGGCGTGAGGAATCGCGCGCTTGCGATGCGATGCGTGCGATTAACGCTTGCTATACTGGAAGCGCTTGCGGGCGCCGGGTTGGCCGTATTTCTCGCGTTCGCGCATACGCGGATCGCGGGTCAGCAGTCCGGCGGATTTCAAAGTCGGGCGCAACGCCGCATCGACATGCAACAGCGCGCGGGCAATTCCGTGGCGCACCGCGCCGGCTTGTCCGCAAGGCCCGCCGCCCTCGACATTGACGCGGATATCGTACTTGGCAACGCTTTCCGTCACGGTCAGCGGGGCCGTTGCCATCGTGCGCAACGTGTCGGTGGCGAAATAATTCTCAAAAGGCCGCCCATTAACGACAATTTTGCCCGAACCCGCCGCCAGGCGAACTCGCGCGACCGCCGTCTTGCGGCGTCCGGTCCCAAGAACTTCTTTGCTGTCTGCCATAAAAAGTAAGAGTAAGGGTAAAGTTGAAAAAACTAAGCTTAATTCGACGGCGCCAAATTCGCCGGCTGTTGGGCCGCGTGCGGGTGCTGGCTGCCCTTATAGACTTTGAGCTTGGTCATCAGGACCCGGCCGAGCCGGTTCTTCGGAACCATGCCGCGAACCGCGTGGGTGATGAGTTTCTCAGGATGGCGGGCGCGGATTTGGGAGACGGTGGCATATTTTTCGCCGCCCTTCCAGCCGGAGTAAGTCATAAACTCCTTATCGCTCTCCTTCTTGCCGGTGACGCGCACCTTTTCGGCGTTAATAACCACGACAAAATCGCCGGCATCCAGGTGCGGCGTATAAATCGGCTTGTTCTTGCCGCGCAAAATGTTGGCAACCTGAACAGCCAGGCGGCCCAGGACGGCTCCGTCGGCATTCACAACGTGCCATTTACGCTGCTCCAAATGATTCTTAGGCAAATACGTCTTCATCAATCAAAATCAAAACCCTCTTCCGAGGAGGGGTGAAGGTAGCAAACACCCCGTTTAAGTCAATAGGCAAAAAATCAATATAATTCAGGCGCGGCTTTTGTCCCTGGTCGAGTCCATTGCTCAGGCTCAAGCGCCTTTTCTTCGACGCGCGAGTCGTGGCGGGCATCAATCAGCGCTGAGGCGTCCCAATAGTGTTTCATCGCGCGTCACGCTCGGCACGCTCGGAACGTACGGCGACTGCGACAGTCTCGCGAGACAAACGGACATCGGCTCCGCGCAATCGTCCGCCGACTCGTCGCGGTTTCACGACCGGAACCTGCGTCAATTCGACCAGACGAACGCTGCCGTCGGGCTGCACCGTTGCCTCGAAGTCGGCCTTTGGGCGGAATAGTTCCGCGCTTCCAAGCCGCCCTTGACTGTCTGCCGTCAATTTCATACTTGGGTTATCTCACAAAACGCGGCAATTTTCAAACGGGATGAAAACGGGGGGAGCAGGCATCAAACACTCACTTCGACTTGCCGCGTTTCAACCGTGAATGGCAGACCACGTTCAGCCCTGACTTCCAAATAAAGCGCAATGGCCTCTTCGATATTCTTAAGAGCTTGCTGCTTCGTCTTGCCTTGACTGACGCAACCGGGAATGGACGGGTATTCCACCACCCAAACTCCATCCTCATCGCGATCAATGGTCACAGAAAGCTTCATTATTGGAAGTTTAACGACCCCGGAAGATTATTCAAGCCGCCCTAGCCCTGTCTTCCGAAGTCTCGCGGAAGGAGATATTTGCGCATTGATTTTGTTCTCGTTGTCATGCACTATTCAGGCGGTAGATTTGCTTTTGAAACATGAATTGTCATTATACGGCGGTCATTAAACAGGACGGTGATTGGTGGATTGGCTGGGTGGAGGAAATTCCCGGCGTCAATTGCCAAGGCAAGACGCGCACCGAGCTTCAGAAAAACCTGCGCTCCGCATTAATAGAAGCCTTGGAGTTTAATCGCGAAGATGCCCTCGCCGCCGCGCAGGAAGGTTATCAGGAGGAAGCAATCGTTCTGTGAAACGGCGGGAACTCATCCGCCACCTTACAGCCCACGGGTGCGTTTTAATCCCGCGAAGGCAGCGACCACTCATGGTGGGGCCGTCCGGTTTCAAATCGGCGCTCCGCGGTGCCCCGGCATTCTGAGATCAACAAATTTCTCGCTCGGAAAATTTGTCGCGATTTGGGCGTACCAACGCCGTAAGCAAACTTCCCCTGCCCCGTCCCGCCATAGACTTACAGCTACGGGAGGGCACGCATCAGACAGTCACTTCGACTTGCCGGGTTTCAACCGTGAGTGGCAGACCTCGTTCTGCCCTGACTTTCAAGCAAAGCGCAATGGCCTCTTCGATATTCTTAAGGGCCTGATGCTTCGTTTTGCCTTGGCTGACGCAACCCGGAATGGACGGGCATTCTACCACCCAAACTCCATCCTCATCGCGATCGATAGTCACAGAAAGTTTCACTATTGAAGTTTAACGACCTCGGAAGATTATTCAAGCATTCCCCGCCCTGCGGCGAGGAGTCTGCGTGGATTCCGGAGTGATTGCGAATGCCAGTTGGAGTTACGCGTCCAGTCTGCTAACGACAACCAAAAGCAAATAGTGCAAACAGATATCCGCCGCCCGCTGGTCCAGTGTCGATTGGTATTCAGGGTCGTCAGCGCGGTTGAGGTGGGCAATTAGCGCGGCCAAGTCAAGGCGTTCCTCGACAGCCAACCCCGCAATTTGTTCCCGGAGTTCAGCCATGGTCATGCGATTAAAACCAAACAGAATTGCTCCCTTTTGCAAGCTTGGGAATCCACTGTCACTTACGTTCCCAGCGATCGCAACGACTGACATGAAAAAAACTCTTGCATATCCCATCAAACCGTGTTAAATACGTACGTTATGGGACATCCATCTCGGTCACATATGAGCACAAATGGAAATCATATTTATGCAAAGCGTCACAACCCCTCAGCGCCGCGGCAAAATCGCCCGGCTCCCCGGCAACATCCGCGAAGAACTCAACATCCGCCTCGATGACGGTCAGGAAGCCGACGAAATCCTCACCTGGCTCAACGCCCTCCCGGAGGTTCGCGAGGTCCTCGCCACTCAGTTCGAAGGCTCAAGTATCTCCCCCCAAAACCTGAGCGCCTGGCGTCACGGCGGGTTCCAGGAATGGCTGTTCCAAACTCAATTCATCGAAAGCTCTTTCCTAATGCGCGAATCCGTCGATGATCTCCAGCGCGAGATCGATCCTCCAAAACCGGGCAAAATCCCCCGGACCATGGCCGACTACATGGTCAGCTACCTCACCTTTCGTTTCGCCTCATTCATGGCCAGATGGGACGGCGCTCCAAGTCCCGAGCATAAAGCCCTTCTCAAAACCGCCACGATAATCCTACGCTTGCAAGCCGCCACCCGCAAAATCGAACCCGCGGCCGCCGTACAGCCCCAGCCTCAGTCCCAACCCGACTCCCAATCCAGCCCAATCAAGGTTACTAAAGGTTCCCCTGCCTCTTCCGTCGTCCACCACCTCGATTTCAGCCACCCCAAGGCCCCAACCCCAGCCATTCCCCAGGCGCGACACGGAGTCGCTGCCACTTGACAGCCCCCAAAACATGTGCGAACTAAGCATTGCTGAAGTAATTGCAGCCTAAGCCGGTTTGCCTTCCTGCGGACCGGCGCGGGGGACCCAGATTCCGCAGCGATGCGGAGGGGGCGAACGGCGGTGGGCAACCATCGCCAAGGTCACTTCCAGGACCAAGCCCGTCAGCTAACTCCGTCGGCAATTGGAAGGGCGATCCTCTTGGCCCCCATGTTGGGGCGCCACATGATCACCCTGTTGTAAAACTCGTTGCGGCTTTGCGCGCCAACCCGGAGTCGGGGCGGCAAATAATTCGCAAAGCGGGCACGACATCGGAGTCGGTTATGAAATGTGTTGTCATGGGCGTTCTCATGCCTCAGTCCACATCGTTCACACTCACGTGGTCGGCGGTATTGTTGACGCTGGCCGTATTGGTCCCTGTCGTCATGGGCCTGTTTTTCTCTCGCGAAAAACTCCTCTGGCGCCTGGGAATGTTTCTCGGCCTCTGCGGCGCCGTCGGCGCGCTGGAAACGTGGTGGCTTGCCGTTCGCCAGCCGGCGATTGCGGCCACACTCGCGGTCCGGCAACTAAACGGTTCGGATACCGTCGCAGCGGAAATGCGCGCTTTTAACGAAGCGTCGTATTCCCTGCACGTCGCGGGGATCCTCGTCGTGGCGCTGGCGGCGTTGTTCTGTCTTGCGCCGCTGGCTCGCATGACGCTGGCGAAACTCAAAACTCACGGTGCCAGAATATCCGTCCTGGTTTTGGCGGCGACGATCCTGTTGGGCGCGACGGGATGCAAACCGTACGACCGCCCGGAATACGTCGAGATCGACACTTCGGAAACCGGATTCCTGATTCCGTTGGAAGGCGACGGCGCAGCCCAGGCGAAGTTTCAGTCCGAGGATTATCTGAAAGAACGGAAGGTCGCGACGAAGCGCGTGCAAATCCTCCATCGCTGGTCTCAGGAAGGCCGGATGGAAACCGACGGCCGTTGGATTCCAACGGTGCGCCTCATCAAAGTCAACCGTTCGCCTATCACGCGCGAATGGACGACCGAGCAGACACCGACCGGCGGTGTCGTTGCCCGCTCCGATCGCGCGATCTGGATCGAAAGCGCGGACAGTGTCGGGTTCAGCATGGGCTTTGCCTGCACCGCCTTCATTTCCGAAGACGACGCCGCGAGGTTCCTCTACTGGTATCCGAGCGGTTCGCTGGCGGACGTGATGGACAATGAAATCCGCGCCCGCATTCAGCAAGTGGCGGCGGAAGTGGCCGCGAAATATTCGCTGGATGTCCTTCGCGCCAAAAAGCAGGAAATCGCGGACGCTGTGAAAAAGGACGTGACGACCTTTTTCCAGGGCCGTGGCGTAACGGTGACGACGATCGGGATGTTCGGCGGCATGACGTATGAGAACCCCGAGATCCAGCGCTCGATTGACCAGACGTTTATCGCGCAGCAATTGAAAGTCGTCTCCGAGGCGAAGTTCGAGGCGCAAAAGAAAGAAAACGAACGCATCGAACTCGAAGCCGATGGCGTGGCCGAGAAAGCGCGCCGCGAGGCCCTCGGCCTGGCCGACGCGAAAAAAACGCAAGCCGAAGCCGAAGGTGACGCGATCCGAAAGATCAACCAGGCCTTGAACGAAGCGTCGCAGAATCCGTTGCTGCTTCAGATCAAGGCCATGGACATCGAAAAGGCGCGGATTGAGAAGTGGGACGGCCGGTATCCGACCTGGTACCTCGGTTCGTCCGGGGAGAAAACGCCCAATCTCTTCGTCAGCGTGCCCGGACCTGAAGCCGCGGGTCCCCGGTAAGGAAAGTAGCGAACGGCGCGAGGCGAATAGCGAATTGCGGGAAAGCAGTTTCCCCGTTTGCTATTCGCTTTTTTTGTCGGTGGCGTGCAGGCGGATGCTCAACCGGGATTTCGTCCGGTTGGCTTTGGCGCGATGAATCACACCGCGCTTGGCCGCTTTGTCCAGCGCGGAAGTCAGCGCGCGCAATGCTTTGGCGGCGTCGTCTTTTTTGCCCGCCCCCAAAAGATCGGCGTAACTTCTGCGCAAGGTGTGGAGCCGGGACTTGACGACCTGGTTTTGCAAATGTTTGCGGGCGCTGTTTCGCATCCGGCGTTCGGCTGATTTCGTATTCGGCATAGTTAATTCAAAAGCGTAACTTCTTCTTCGGAGCGCTTACGGTAGCGGAAGCCGATATTTTGTCAACGGCGGGTTTTTGCAAGTGCGGCGGCGGGATTGGCAGTTTTTTCACCAACGGCTCA
Organism: Verrucomicrobiia bacterium; assembly: GCA_036272955.1. Taxonomy (GTDB): domain Bacteria; phylum Verrucomicrobiota; class Verrucomicrobiia; order Limisphaerales; family Palsa-1400; genus DATAUD01. The sequence continues at coordinate 1,297 of DATAXU010000216.1, read as the reverse complement.
AGCGCCGCCCAAATCTGCCCGCTGACTCCCTCCAGGCTGGCCGTCGCGTCAATGGTCTTAATGCGCCCCGGTTCCTCCGCCGCCAATTTTTTATAACCCGCCTCAACCCGCTCAAAAAACCCGCGATCCGCCTCCTCCATCCTGTCACGCGCGATTTCAAGTCCCGGCAGCAGCCGCGATTTCCGCCGCGCTTCGCTCACCGCGACGGGAACCATCAATAACAACGTCAAGTCCGGCCGCGTTTCACCCACCGCGCAGTCGATGACGCGTGTCACCATTTGAAAATCCAGCCCCCGCCCATGCCCTTGATACGCCACGGTGGAATCGTAAAACCGGTCGCACAAAATAATTTCCCCCAGGTCGAGCGCGGGCCGGATGACTTCGCGCACCAATTGCGCCCGGCTCGCGTTCATCAGCAACAATTCCGTCTCGGCCATCATCGCGTGATTGTCGTCGCTATGTTTGAGCGTGTGGCGAATTTCCTCCCCGATGGGCGTCCCGCCCGGCTCGCGCAATTGCCGGACGACGTGCCCCAACCCGCGCAACCGCTCCGCCAGGATCACGATTTGGGTGGATTTCCCGCTGCCTTCGGTGCCCTCGAACGTAATGAACAAACCTTTCATATGCGTTTGAGTCGCGGGCCTTTCGCCGTGTCTTCGATCATCCATCCTTTCGATTTCAACTCGTCGCGAATGGCGTCCGCGCGTTTGAAGTCATTGGCTTTTCGGGCCGCCTGCCGTCGTTCCAGCAATGACTCCAATTCCGCCGGCGCCTGCGTTTCAGCCTGCCGCACAATTCCCAGCACGGAATCAATCGTCTCCCACGCCGCCAGTCCCGAAGCCGCCTGTTGCGCCGTCAACTGACCCGCCGCCAGCACGCGATTGGTTTCCCGCACCCATTCGAAGATCGCCCCCCAGGCGCCGGACACATTCAAGTCGTCGTCGAGCGCCGTGGAGAATTGCGCGACCAAATTCGGATCAGCCGCAGCGGAGACGCCCTTCGCCGCTTCGCGCAGTTTGCCGAGGCATTCATCCAATCGGGCCAGTGCCGTTCGCCCTCCGCGCAATCCATCCAATGTAAAGTTGAACGACTCGCGGTAATGCGAAGTGAGCAATAAATACCGAATTTCCCGTCCCGAAAAACCCTGCGCCAGCAAGTCACGTACAGTGAAGAAATTCCCCAGGCTCTTGCTCATCTTGCGTCCCTCGACCAAAAGATGCGCCCCGTGCAGCCAGTACTTGACGAAATGCCGCCCCGGTTCGCCAACCGCTCCTTCGCTTTGCGCGATCTCATCCTC
>DATAXU010000215.1:0-1556 GCA_036272955.1 Verrucomicrobiia bacterium | reverse complement strand
CAGACGCGCCGTGTCCAGTATTCCGTTTTCCACGGCTGGCCAATCGCCGCATACAGGTAAAGCTCGTCAAAGCCCGGCTGGTTGCCTTGGTCATATTGTCCGAAATTGGCAATGCCCATCTCGCGCATCTCGTGGATGACGGAGCCGTAACCGCCCTTGTGAAATACCGGGGGAAGGCCCAGCATTTGGTCCAATTTGGCGGCCAGCTTGTCCCGTCCACCCAAGAGGCTTGCCAGGCCCGCCGTGTCATGTGGCACAAACCAACTGCTTTGCCAGGGGCCGCCTTCCGCGTAAGGTCCGCCCCATGCGAATTGGTCGAAAGGCTCGATCCACTGCCCCTCGGCGTTTTTGGGGCGCATAAAACCAGTCCCGGAATCCCAGAGATGGCGATAATTCTGCGCGCGAGCCATCAGGGTTTCGTAATCGTCCATGTGATTAAGCTTTTTGGCGATCTGCGCCACGCACCAATCGTCATACGAGTAATCGAGGGTGGCGGAAACAGCGTATGTGCTGGCGCCATTCGGGATGTAACCGAGTTTGAGGTAGTCACCGAGGCCGCGTCGAACCAGTTCGCCGTGAACAGGCGGTTCAAAGGCGCTTTTGCGAAGGGAAGAGAACGCTTTTTCGGCGTCAAACCCCTGGTTGCCCTTGATGATGGCGTCGGCGAAAATCGCGGCGCAGTGCTGGCCGATCATGCAATCGCGATAGCCCGGGCTGGGCCATTCCGGCAACGTTCCGCCCTCGTCCGAGGCGTTGACAAATCCTTGAAGTATTTCGTTTAGTTGATCGGGGTAGATCAACGTGATTAACGGAAATGTCGTGCGGAACGCATCCCAAATGCCGATGTCTCCATAGAGCACGCCCGCGTGGACTTTGCCGTCGTAAGGGCTGTAGTGGATTGGATTTCCGGCCGCGTCCAGTTCGAACAAACGATGGGGAAACATTTGTGCGCGGTAAAGGCAGGAGTAAAACGTCTTCTTCTGGTCCCGAGTGGCCTGAATTTCGATGCGGCTGAGATTGGATTCCCAGGTATGGTGAACTTCTGCTTGAACGGCGTCGAAACCGCCGGCGGCTTCCGTCTGGAGATTCCGCGCGGCTTGTTCCCAACTGATCAACGAGGTTCCGACGTGTATTTCGACAGCTTCGCCGGGGGTGGTTTGAAATTCCACATACGCCGCCACGTCGTCGCCTTTGCCCGAAGAGGCGCCGGTCGGGAAGTTGGCAATATAGACATCGGATTTCGCGACGTCCCGGTCGAGCTTGATGACGAAGTAGGAGGCAAAATCTCCAGCCACTCCGCCGCTGTTGGTGCGGCTCAATCCGCGAATGGTCCGACCGTCAATGTTGATCTCCGATCCGCCGCAGGCGTCGATGATCAGCCGGCCGGTCTGTCCTTGATGGTAGGTAAACCGAAAGACCGCGGCTCGTTCGGTGGCGGTCAATTCCGCGGAAATACCGTCCTTCGGAAGATTCAGTTTCTCGTAATCGGGGCGAAATACCGCACTGGCCGCGTCGTATTCGGTCATCCGGGCCCTGGCATCCATTCGCAAATCGCC
>DATAXU010000214.1:0-33281 GCA_036272955.1 Verrucomicrobiia bacterium | reverse complement strand
ATTGTTCGCGATTGGCGCCGCTGCGGCGCATGCGCAATATGCCCCCGGATTGAGCCCTTTGGAAATGTCAAAGGCGTGGTCAGTGTCTGCGGAACTCCGCGGGTTTTATGATGACAACTATCTAACTTTGCCGCATGGGCTCGCCCAACACAGTTGGGGAACGGAAATTGCGCCATCTGCCTCGGTGAATCATTCGGTGCAGGATACGCTGATGAGCGCCAGCTATGTGTATGACGCGCGTTGGTACGAAGAGCACAGCACGCTCGACCAGTCGCATCAGTTTAACGGACGCTTCGAGCATGAGTTCAGCGAACGTTATAAGCTCTCGCTCAACGAATCCTTTGTCGTTGCGCAGGAACCCAATGTTATCGACAGTACCATAGTTGCCACGCCGTTGCGGGTTGAAGGAAATAACGTGCGTAATACCGGACAGCTTGATTTTACGGCTGAACTGACGAAACTCCTCGACTTGCATATCGGCTACGCCAACACGGTGTATGCTTATCAACAGCACGAGGGGGATGTCCCTGGTTTCGATACAACCGTCCCTACGAGTGCAAACCCTTACGGATGGCTTGGAGGGGCGGGTGCCTTTGTTCCGAGCCGCTCGGCTGCGTTGGATCGGATGGAGCAGTTGGCTACGGTGGACTTGCGTTGGAAGGCAACGCCGGACACGACCGGGGTTTTTGGTTACCAATATGAGCATGTGGATTATACAAGCCCTGAACTCATCATTTATCCCAGTCCGGCTGCGCCAACTGGCTATGCCAGCGACATTCGTAATGAAGATGATCATTTTGCGTTTGTCGGAGCTGACCATAGTTTCACCCCAGACCTCAATGCATCGATTCGGGTTGGTGGCGAATATGTCGATTATTACAATATCCACACAAGTCGGCTTTCGCCGTATGTGGACGCTAATTTGACGTGGCAATATACGTCGTTGTCCTCGGCGCAGGTGGGAGTTAAACATATTCACAATTCGACCGACGTCACCGGCGCGACAAGCCCTGTGCTGGATACGGACGCGACGGCGGTTTATGCGTCAGTCACCCATAAGTTGACGGACCAGTTCTCGGTCAATGCAATGGGCCAGGCGCAATATTCAACCTTTGTAGGAGGAGATTCGCTGGGGCAGGGAGGCGTTGTTGGCAGCATTAACGGACGTGGTGAAGATTTCTACGTGCTGGGAATCAACTTGGCATATCACTTCAATCCGTGGTTCATGACCGAAGCGGGATACAACTACAGCAAGCTGAATTCCGATCTCACCGATCGTAGTTATACCCGGAATATGGTTTATGTCGGCATCCGGGCGAGCTATTAAAAAATCGTAGAAATAAAATTGACCTTTTCTTCAGAAGGCTAGAACGTATTGCCCAATATACGTATCTAGCCTTTTAATTTTATGGACGCCGCGACGACGAATGAATCACATGAGATAAAACTCCATTTTCTGGACTATTGGCGGGTCATCCGGCTTCGGCGCAGCCTGATATTGGTCGTGTTCCTGCTTTGTGTGATGACGAGCGCGCTGCTCACCCTCTGGCTCCCAAAATGGTTTGCCAGCACCGCACGCATCGAGGTGCAAAAGGACAATCCGGAAGTCACCATGCTGCGTCCGGATTCTTACTCCTATGCGCAGTCCGACCCCTATTTCCTCACGACACAATTCAAGATCATCGAGTCGCAGTCAATTCTGACCAACGTCATTGCCGACCTGAATTTGCAACAGAAATTGCCGGAGCAACTCGGCTTGCCGCCGTGGACGATGGACGAGACGTTCGACTATTTGAGCACAAGAATCTCGGTCGAGCAAACGCGCATGACGAGTTTGATTGAAATCACCGTCAAAAACCCCAGCGCCCAACTGGCAGCCAATATAGCCAATGCCATCGTTGAGTCTTACAAGAATGCCCGCTTGCAGCAGTGGAGAGATACTCGCGGGGGAGGCGTCGAAGCGTATAAGATTCAAGTGGCCGAGCAGGAGGCCAAGCTCCATACCGCGGAATCAAATTTGGATACGTTGCGCACGCAATTGGGAATATCTGAACTGGATTCTCAAGGCCTTTTCAGCGAAACGATCGACGGCGAGATGCTGAAAGAGTGGGCGGACAAAAAGGTCATGGCGCTTGGCGACTACTATGAGTACCACACCATCCTTACTAACCTTGAGAGTATCCCACAGACCAACCTGGGGTCGGAACTTGTAACCGCCTATAAAGCCCTGAATGACCCGGAATTGACGGAAAAGGCATACCGGGTGGCTGAGTCCAAGGCCCTATTGACCTCGGCGCAAAGCGATTATGGCCCTCAGAACCCCAAGTTCATAACGGCTTCCAACCAATACGAGGAGGCGAAATTGGATTACAATGGGAAAGTGGACGGAATCCTGGCTGGAATTCGTGCGCGCGTCCAACAAGATCAGACGCTCCTTCAATTGATCGTCAAGGAAGAGGAGGATATAAAAAACCAGAAGAATGCGGAGGATCAGCAGAACCGAGGGTATTACCGGTTGAAGGATGACGTGGAGAATCTGAAGAGAGACCTGGCGGAAATGGAGCGTTATTTAATCCAGGAAGAGGCGGAACTTAAGCAGCCAATGAGCATCGTGATCGTTCGGGATCCGGCGCGACCTGCGCGTCGTCCCGTCAGCCCAAAAACGATTATTATCATTCCGCTGGGCATTATCGTGGGTCTCATGGTCGGGGTAGGCCTGGCGTTCTTCATTGAATACCTGGATACCAGCGTTAAGACCATTGATGATGTCGAACGGTCGTTGCAGGCGCCCGTCCTCGGAGTTATTCCGCAAAATGTGGGAATCCTTTTGGAGGAAGGGCTGGATAGTCCTCATGCGGAAGCGTACCGGGTCCTGCGCACGAACATTTTATTTTCCCGCAAGGACGAGAAGTGGAACACTTTGACGTGCCTCAGCGGAGGGGCGGGTGAGGGGAAATCGACCACATTATTTAATCTGGCCACTGTGTTCGCGCAAAATGGGCAGCGCGTTGTGGTGGTGGATACGGATTTGCGGCGCCCGACATTGCACAAGGCGGTGCATAAATCGAATACGGTTGGAATCACGGATTACCTCTTAAAGCAATGTTCGCTGGATGAGGTAATTCAGAAGACGATGGTTCCGACGATGGATTTCATCGCCAGCGGCAAGTTGCCCAATAGTTCGATGAGCATCCTTGGGTCCGGGCAAATGAGGGACACCATTCAGGAACTTAAGCGGCGTTATGACTTCATCTTTTTTGATTCTCCGCCCTTGCTCGGTGTCAGCGATGCTTCAATCCTGGCGAGCGAAATGGACATGGTTCTCCAAGTCGTCCAGTACCGCCGTTATCCGCAGCCGATGACATTGCGAGCCAAGCAGATGATCCTGAAGGTCGGGGGCAACCTCGTGGGGATCGTTTTGAATAATATCAACATGAGCCAGGACGAAAATTACTATTACTACAGCGGATATTACGAATATCAGTCTCAACAAAAAGACCAGACAGTTGTCCAAGTAGCAGACGCCGCGAAACCGGCCAAAGTCGAGGTCAAGCCGAAATACTGATTTTGCCCGTTCGCCAAGTCCGAACTATGAGACTGATACACAGAAAGTTGTTTTCCTGTTTTTGTGCCGCGGCTGTCGTCCTGTCGGGATGCGCGACGAATAAACCTGCGGTGCCGGACAATCCGACGGCCCCCCCGCAGGCTGAGGTCCACAATGCGTTGACGGACCCGCTGAGAGTCAGCGATAGGGTCAAAATCGAGTTCTCGAGCACTCCAGAACCCATCGATCCCGTCGAACAAGAAGTCGCTTCGGACGGGACAATCAGCGTTCAGTTTGTCGGGCCTATCGCCGCCGCCGGCAAAACGCCGGCCCAGCTTGCGGGGGATATCGAGACTGCCTTGAAGCCCAAGTATTATGCGCATCTCAGCGTGTCGGTGACGCCGGTTGCACGTTTTTTTTATGTCGGCGGCGAAATAAATCAGGGAGGGCCGGGAGGCAGGATACTTTATTCCGGCCCAATCACAGTCACCCGGGCGATCGATGCGGCTGGAGGGTTTGACCCTTTTGCGAACAAGAGAAAAGTAAAATTGACGCGGGTGGATGGGCATCAAAGCATTGTCAATTGCATAAAGGCCATCGACCATCCGGAGAAAGACCTACCGGTTTATCCGGGTGACCGCATTTACGTTCCGCGGCGCTTTTAGCGATGGTTCAGCTTCAGATTCTTTCTGGAAACGGAACCGGGACGAAATTCTGCGGCAGTCAATTTCCAATCCGGGCCGGGCGCGCAAAGGACTCCGATGTCATGTTAGCCGAACCAGGCATCTGGCCGCGTCACTTCCAAATAACGTGGGAAACAGAAGGGATTATCATCGAGGCGGAGCCGGACGCATTGATGAGCGTGAACGACAAAGGGGTTCGCCGGGCCGTTTTGCGCAACGGCGATATTATCACGGTCGGCGCGGTGAAAATCCGATTCAGCCTCGGTCCCGTCCGACAATCTTCCATGGCATTGCGAGAGACCCTGACGTGGGTGGCGCTGGGCGCGCTTTGCCTTTGGCAGGTGGCCCTTGTTTATATATTGCTTCGCTAATGGCGGAAATGGCGCACCCCGGTAAACGCCATGCACAGTCCATGCTCGTCGGCTGCCACGATGACTTCGGGATCGCGAAGTGACCCGCCTGGCTGGATGGCGGCGGTGGCGCCGGCCTTGGCGGCGGCGATCAAGCCATCGGGAAACGGAAAAAAGGCATCGCTGCAAACGGCGCTTCCGGCGAGAGACAATCCAGCTTCCTGGGCTTTCCAAACAGCGATGCGGCTGGCATCAACGCGACTCATCTGGCCCGCGCCGATGCCCAGGGTGCGGTCCGCGCCCGCGAAAACGATGGCGTTCGATTTGACGTTCTTGACGATTCTCCAGCCGAACAGCATGGCTTGCCGCTCGATGTCCGTGGGTTGCCGCTTGGTGACGATTTCCAAATCCGCGTCGGATATTTTTCTCTCGTCACGCTCTTGCACGAGCAGGGAGTCAGCTCCCACGCCGCGCAAATCCAGGCTATTGGCGGTGGTCGGCACTTTGAGCACTTGAAGCAGGCGCAAATTTTTCTTTTTTTGCAGCAGTTCACGGGCGTCCGGCGCGAAGTCCGGGGCGACGATGACTTCGCTGAATATTTCCGAAATTGCTTCCGCACACGGAAGGTCCAACGTCCGATTCACGGCGATGATCCCGCCGAAAGGGGCTTGTTTGTCAGTGGCAAACGCTTTTTCCCACGCCTCGCGCAACGTTTCCCCTTTGCCGACTCCGCACGGATTGGTGTGTTTGAGAATTGCCAGGGTGGGAGAGTCGGCGGCGAATTCCGCGATCAGAGCGGCGGCGGCGGTTAAATCCAAAATGTTATTGTAGGAAAGTTCCTTGCCGTGGAGTTGCCGGAAGTATTCGCCGAACCGGCCGTAAAGGGCGGCTCGCTGGTGGGGGTTTTCGCCGTACCGCAGTTGTTGAGAGCGGTTCGAATTTAAGCGCAACACGGGCGGCCACGGTTCTTTGCCGGGCGGCGGCTCGGGCCAGGTTTCGGCGGGGATTCCCGGATTGACCCCAAATGTTTTGGAAAGATAACCGGCGATCTGGCCGTCATAGGCGGATGTGTGGGCGAAGACTTTTGCGGCAAGACGCCGGCGCAATTCGGACGTCGTGTTTCCTTCGGCGATGATTTGGTCCGCCACTTCGGCGTAGTCTGCGGGGTCCATTACGACAGTGACACTCTCGTGATTTTTGGCGGCGCTGCGAAGCATCGAGGGGCCGCCGATGTCGATATTCTCGATGGCGTCGGCGAGCGTGACGTTGGGGCGGGCGACGGTTTGGGCAAATGGATAGAGGTTCACGACGACGAGGTCGATGGGTTTGATGTCGTGCTTTCGGACGGCGGCTTCATGGGCGGGATTGCCGCGGATGTAGAGGAGGCCGCCGTGAATTTTTGGATGAAGGGTTTTGACGCGGCCATCGAGCATTTCGGGAAACTCGGTGTAGGCGCTGAGGTCGCTGACCATGATCCCTTGCTCGCGCAGGGATTTGGCGGTGCCCCCGGTGGAAATGATTTCAATGCCGGCGGCTGAGAGGGCCTGGGCCAGGGCCACGAGGCCGGTTTTGTCGTAAACGGAAAGCAGTGCGCGCTGAATCTTCGCCATAAAAATGCGCCTAAATTTTCCAGAAGTCTGAGAGTAGTCAACCTGATTCGTAAATGCGGGGATTTCTCGCTGGGAAAAAAATGGTGCTCCCGCCCGGAATTGAACCGGGATCGGCCGCTTAGGAGGCGGCAGCTCTATCCATTTGAGCTACGGGGGCAAACCGTCGTTGGCCTGAGAATAGCAGGTCACAGACGGGTGGCAAGGAGCCGCCGTGGATTGCTCGTGCGGAATACGCTGACAGAATACAAATCCTCGGCTAGAATACGTCCGCTATGAACATGACAGGTTTGTCGCTTAGTCCTGGAAGTGAAAAATACGTAGAAAATCGTCTAAAAATCCAATGAGACGGGAAACTGACTTTGTTCTGGAACAGGCGGCGTGGCCGGCAATGCTGTTGGAGGAGGGCGGCAAAATTTGCCGGGTTAACCAGTCGGCTCGGCGGGTGTTTGAGCAGTTGGAAACGCTTTCGGATATCTGGGATGAGAAGAGTGGGGGGGCTTCAGAACAGTTTTTGCGGGGGCTGCCGGATGGGGGGACTGCGAAGGTGAAGTTGCGGGCGGCGGGGGGGGTGCTGGCACCGTTTGTCGCGCATATCAATAAAGTCGTCCGGGATGGGGAGCAGTACTTGGTGCTCCAGCTTTTGAAGGAGTCGGGCGGTGCTTTTCCTGAGTTGACTTATGTTCCGCCGCCGAAACCTGTTGAGGTTAAACGGGTTGAATCGCCGCCGACTCCGGTGGCCGTGAAGCCGGTTCCGCCGACGCCGCCTGTGGTGGCGCAGAAAACGGCGGGGGAGGAGGAGTTTTTGCTGCTGAATGCGGATTGGCCGTGTCTGCTCGTTCATATCCATGGAAGGGTGATGAGGGTCAATCGGGCGGCGATCCGCGCTTTTGGGTCGGCGATCGAAAAGGACGGGAACCTGGGGATGATCTGGTCTCCGCAGAACCCGGATTCGGCGCAGCATTTTCTGAATATGCCGCCGCACGAGGAGCCGATGTCGATCAAATTGCAGCTTAAGAGCGGTTTGCCGGGGCAGTATCAGGCTCAATCCTGTGTGACGGCGGGGGAAACGATTTGTTTGATTCAATTGTTCAAACCGATGGCGGCCGAGGCGGCGCCGACGGCGGCGAAGGCAGCTCCGGCAATGGATGCGGGGTTGGCGCATAAGCAGAAGCTGGATTGCGCGTTGCAACTGGCGCGCTCGGTGGCGCTGGATTTCAATAACGCGCTCACGAGCATCCTGGGACATGCCTCGCTTCTTTTGGGAAAGGCGGAGCCGGGGCATCCGTGGCGCAATTCTTTGACGGAAATTGAGAAGTCGGCGGCGAAGGCGGCGGAAATCGCGAATGACCTGGCGGCGTTCAGCCGGCAGGAAAAGGATTCGCGGGTGCAGGTGGCGGGGAATTTGAACACGCTGCTGGAGCGAACGGTTGAGGCGCTTCAAAGCTCGATGCAAAAGCCGATCACGCTGACGATGCAGTTGGAACGCAAACTTTTCACGGCGAGTTTTGATGAAGCCAAGATGCAGCAGGCCGTCGTGAAAATTCTTGAGAACGCGGTGGAATCGATCAGCGGGCAGGGGAAGATCAATGTGCAGACGAACAATCTGGAATTGACGGAGCCGACGCAGGACCGGACGGCGAAGCTGACACCAGGCAATTATGTTTGCGTGGAAATAACGGATTCGGGCGGGGGGATCGCGGCGGAGGTGATGCCGCGGATTTTTGAGCCATTTTTCACGACGAAGGGAACGCGGCACCGGGGTTTGGGGCTGGCGTGGGTTTATGGGATCGTGACGAATCACGGCGGGGGGGTGGCGGTATCGAGCCAGCCGGATTCGGGGACGGTGGTGAGGGTGTATCTGCCGGCGAACCGGCGGATCGTGCGGGACGCGCCGGTATCGGCGACGGACTTGAGCGGGACGCAGACGATCCTGTTTGTGGATGACGAGGATTTATTATTGACAATGGGGCAGATGGTGTTGTCGTCCTTTGGTTACACGGTGTTGACGGCGAACAGCGGGCAAAAGGCGCTCGAAATATTCACAAAGTCGAAGAAGAAAATCGACTTGGTGATCACGGACCTTGTGATGCCGAACATGAGCGGGCGGGAATTGACGGAGCACATAGTGAAGGCGGAACCGAAGACGCGGATTTTATGGTCGAGCGGGTATTTGCGATCGGCGGATTCGCAGGAGGGGGAGAGGTATTTGCAGAAGCCGTTTACAAGCCAGGACTTGCTGCGGAAGGTGAAGCAGGTGTTGTCGGAATAAAGCTCAAGTTGCCGCTCCACAGACGACGGCTGTTCGAACCATAGGATACAAAACACAGGCCAGAATTGACGCTGGTAATCTTTAGCCGCACACTTTCGCAAACGTCATGGCTATAGTGAAATCAGTGCGACAAGTCCGAGAAGACGATTACAATATCCTTCCTCTACCAGACGTCGCGGTACCAAGCGCCTCAAGCTCCCCTTTGCGGACAACTCGAGAGGATAACAAGCTCCGCGTGGAGGACCGCGCCGCCCATGATTGGTATCGTTTCGTCCTGTCTTATCCGGCTCACATCGTGCGGACTTACGTTGAACGATTTGGTTTGAATTCAAAGCACAACGTCCTGGATCCATTTTGCGGAACCGGCACGACGATTGTTGAGTGCAAGAAGCTCGGCATACCGAGTTGCGGCATTGAGCCAAACCCAATGGCTGTATTTGCCAGTCGCACAAAGGTCGATTGGGAGGTTGATCCAGACAGTCTGATCGCACATGCGGCGGGGATCGCGAAACTGACGTTGCAATCTTTTGACGAGCAAGGAATCCAAGACCAGGAAGCTCTCGGATTATTTGGGAGGCACGCAAAGCCGCAACCGGCCCTTCGAGAACTGCCTCCGGAACTAGTCAAACTCTTGCTGACAGATTCGATTAGCCCGCTACCGCTTCACAAGGTTTTGTTGCTGCTCGAAGTTTTGGAGGAGAATCGCGAACCGCGATTGTTGGCCCATGAACACGTCGCGTTGGCGAAGAGTCTGGTTAACGAAATCAGCAATCTCCATTTCGGACCTGAGATCGGTGTGGGGGCGATCAAAAAGGATGCAGCGGTAGTTGGTCCATGGCTTCGTGCGGTCAAGAAGATGGCTGAGGACATTCGCCACTTGCAAGTCAAAGCGGCAACGCCGGCAATCGTGCATCAGGCGGATGCGCGAGACCTCGCAATCCTTTTGAAACCCGCGTCCGTCGATGCCGTTATTACGTCTCCCCCGTATCCCAATGAGAAAGATTATACGCGGACAACGCGGCTTGAGTCGGTGTTGCTGGGTTTCATCAAGAGCAAGGATGACCTGCGCCGGTTGAAACAGAATCTGGTCCGTTCAAATACCCGGAGTGTTTACAAAAGTGACACTGACGACAGGTTGGTTGAAGGCCACGACGCGATACAGGAGATTGCCGAAGCGATTGAGCGGCGTCGGATCGAGCTTGGTAAAACTTCCGGATTTGAACGACTCTATGCTCGCGTTACAAAGTTGTATTTTGGCGGCATGCTCCGGCATCTTATGGATCTGCGGCCAGTCCTTCGCCCCGGAGCACAGCTCGCCTACGTCGTCGGTGATCAGGCGTCGTATTTGCGAGTGATGATTCGCACCGGCCAGTTACTCGCGGACCTGGCAAGGTCCGTTGGTTACGAAGTCGTCGGCACAGATCTTTTTCGCACGCGCCTGGCAACTGCCACCCGGGAGCAGTTGCGGGAGGAAGTTGTCCTACTCCGTTGGGGCGGCTCGCCCAAAGTTAACGGTTGGTCGAAACACGAGACCGGCAATTATATGACCCTAAAGGATGAACCCATTGAACCGAGCATGAAAACAAAACTGCCCACCAAATCCCCGAAGCGCGTCAACCGCTACTCCGCAATCATCGAAAAACTCTTTTTCTCAAAATATGAAAAAGGGATGCGCGAAGTGCCTTTTGAGCGTGTGGAAATGGAAAAATTTGCGGCCAAGCTCAAGGTGGAACTTCCGAAGAATCTCGGCGACTTGGTTTATAGCTTCCGGTATCGAACGCTGTTGCCGACAGCCATATCCTCGCTTGCCGGCGAGGAGGAAGTTTGGATCATCCGTCCAACTGGGCGCGGACGGTATAGCTTTGCGCTAGTAAAAGACACGCCGATTGTCCCCAACGAGCACATGGCGGTGACAAAAGTCCCCGATGCCACGCCGGGCATCGTCGCCAAATACGCATTCAGCGATGAACAGGCTTTGCTTGCAAGAGTTCGATACAACCGGCTGGTGGATATTTTCAGCGGAGTTACCTGCTACTCGCTCCAAAGCCACTTGCGCACAGCGGTTCCAGAGATGGGCCAAGTTGAGACGGACGAAATTTATATCGGCGTCGATAAAAAAGGCGCGCATTACGTTTTTCCGGTCCAGGCCAAGGGCGGCAAAGACAAGTTGAGCGTCGTGCAGATCGAGCAAGATTTTGCCATTTGCGCCGCCAAGCTACCGCTGCTCGTTTGCCGACCGATCGCCGCGCAGTTTATGGACGAAGGCGTGATTGCGCTATTTGAATTCGAGTCCGGTGATAATGGGGTCACGATTTTGTCGGAAAAGCATTACAAACTCGTTTCGCCCAAAGAAGTCACAGATACAGACCTGCAAAATTATCGCGGGCGATTAGATGCGTCAGCCTAGGCAAAGGAATGCCCAAGAACTCGCTCATAGGGGATACAATACATGAAAACTGAGAATCGGATTGAGATTACGCGTGCGGACATCACCGAACTTCAGGTTGATGCCATAGTGAATGCAGCCAACACGTCACTGTTTGGCGGCGGGGGCGTGGACGGGGCAATTCATCGGGCGGCGGGGCCGGAGTTACTGACTGAATGTCGTGTGCTACGTGGCTGCCCAACGGGGGCGGCAAAGATTACCAGTGGATATCGGTTGCCGGCGAGATTCGTAATCCACACGGTTGGACCTGTGTGGGACGGCGGACATTATGGAGAGCCGGAGTTGCTTGCATCCTGCTATCGTAATTGCTTTGCCCTCGTCCGTGAAAGGGCGATCAAGACCATCGCTTTCCCGGCTATAAGTTGCGGGGTCTTGGGATATCCAATTCGCGATGCTGTTCAAATCGCGGTTCGGGAAGCTCACGCCGCACTTGAGAGCACATCTGAAATTGATCGGGTCATTTTCGCTTGCTTTACGGACGACGTGTTCGATGCCTACAGAACAAATTTACGACTGAAGCGACCGTGAGGATGCTTTTTTAACGAACTTGAGAAGGCGCAAAATGTTCTTATTGCCGGTGCGGGGGGCCCAATTTTAGCATTCCGACCCAGTGGCTTAAGGCACGGGAGCCAATCAAACTCTGATGAACCCAATACTGCTGACCGCTGCGGGAAATCCACAGAACCAGGATCGCGGACTTATCATCAACGATGGCCCGCGGGTCGTGCTTTGCGTGGCAGACGGTGCAGGCGGTCTCAGTGGCGGTGCCGAGGCCGCAATATTAGCGGTGGATATGGCTCGCCTGAATGCTTCTCCCTTGTTCCATGCCGACGCCTGCACAGAATTATTGCGGAATGTGGATGCGGCGGTTGCCAAGGACTCGATTGCAGGTGAAAGCACTTGTGCCCTTGTTATCGTAACACCGGAGGAGGTTTTCGGTGCAAGCGTTGGCGATTCCGGCGTTTGGTTGATTCTGGAAAATGGAGTTCATGTGGACCTCACCCAGGCACAGCACCGCAAGCCACTCGTTGGCTCTGGCACCGCGTGGCCAGTTCCATTCCGTCATAAAAGAGAACCCGGAACTCTGCTCCTTGCGACCGATGGTTTGCTCAAATACACGTCGGCGGAAAGAATCATTGGGGTCTGCCGCGAACGCTCGGCAGACGGTGCGGGTCAGCGGTTGATTGAACTGGTTCAGTATCCGTCGGGAGCGCTGCCCGACGATGTAACACTTATCTTGACAGAAATTTGAAAGTATCAATTTTATGACAGAAAAAGGAATAATCAGACCGAGCAATTGACATGGCGAGTGAAGTTCGTCATGGGGATTGTCTGGGGGTGGTGCGCGGTTTGGCCACCGAGTCGGTTGACCTGGTCTATGTTGATCCACCGTTCTTTACGCAGAAGACGCATTCGCTCGTTACGCGGGACCGCACTACGCTACGAAGTTTGAATTTAGTGATGAGTGGAAGTCGCGCGGGGAATATTTGGAGTTCCTGCGGTTTCGTTTGAAAGAGTTTCATCGCGTCCTGAAAGCGACCGGGTCGTTGTTCTTCCAGTGCGACACGAGCGCTTCGCATCATATTCGTTGCCTGTTGGACGAGATTTTTGGCGATGCAATGTTTCGCTCTGAAATCATTTGGCATTACCGGCGGTGGTCGAACTCGCAGCGCAATCCAATGCCTTCACATCAAAACATCTTCTTTTACAGTAAAACGGAAGATTACCAATACCATCAGCTTTTTGACGATTATTCACCCGCGACAAATGTTGACCAGATTCTCCAGCGCCGCCAACGGGACGAACATGGCAAAGCCGTTTATGCCCGGGATGAAAACGGCAAGATCGTCCAGGATGGGCACAAAAAGGGCGTGCCCATCGCAGATGTTTGGGACATACCGATCCTGAACCCGAAAGCGAAAGAGCGCGTCGGCTATCCGACACAAAAGCCTATCCTCTTGCTTGAGCGTATAATTGGATTGGTCACGTCGCCAGGCGACTTGGTGCTCGACCCCTTCGCTGGAAGCGGAACGACACTCGTTGCGGCGGAACTGCTTGGTCGCAACTCACTGGGGATTGATATTGCCGCCGAAGCTGTCCAGTTGGCAAAGCAGCGCCTGGAGCGGCCGTTCAAAACCTCATCTGAATTGTTGCGCAAAGGACGCGAAAGCTATGTCCAGTCTGACGAGGATGCGCTGTCTTATTTGCGTGGGTTGCCGATTGTTCCCGTTCAACGCAATCGGGGCATTGATGCAATCCTCAAGATTGCACCCGGTGAAAATCCTGTTCTAATTCGAGTTCAACGGCGCGGAGAGAGTGTAGCCGAGGCCGCTGAATTGCTTTACGGCGCAGGTCGCAGCAAACAACCGGCGACTTTGGTTTTAGTTGTTACCAATTCAAAGCAGTCCGCCGGATTATTCAATATGCCACCGACGGATGTCGTCCTGGTTAATTCATCGGCCTGTGAGTTGGTTGAGCGATTGGCAGATAGAGGAATTGGCAAGTTGTAGCTCTGGCTTATCAACACAAATGTTGCAAATGTTGAATGTATGAAGTTGACACCAAAATTCGGACGATATGCGAAAGACATTGGTTGCCCTCGCGGGAACAGATGAGGAATGCACGGATTCGAGGGCAAGCCCCTGACGACGCACCAAATGAAACCCGTGCTTTGATGGACCATGGTGTCGCGCGACCTGGACAATGGCTGTCCGGACCATGGGGCACAAACCACAGGGCGGAATTGACGCTGACAGATTTCCGGCGCACAATTCCGGCAGACGGCTCTATTACGATGAAACGTGAACAATTTCTTAAACACCTCCAAGAACATACGGCCTCGTTTGCCAAGGCCGTTGCAACTAATGAAGGAGAGTGGATTATCAAAGGGTTCATCGACGTTTACCGGCGCGTTTATTCCATCTCGGTTGATACGAAAATTGTCTCGAAAGTTTTGGAACTTCTCTTGTTTCCAATGTTTGCCGAGTTCGCTAAGAATCACGGATTAGAAATCGAGCTGTGCCAGCACCAAAATTTCTACCCCGACCTGACTTTCACCCACGTCGCCTCCGGCAATCGGTTTGCGGTGGACATAAAGAGCACGTATCGGGAAAACGAAACGAAAGTGAATGGCATGACTCTTGGAGCGTTTACAGGCTATTTTAGGAATCGGGACAGCAACAAAAACACCCTCTACCCGTATAACCAATATGCCGCGCACTTCGTTCTGGGCGCCATCTATACGAAATGCGACGACGTTGCAGACGAGCGGAAGCAGTTCTCCCTTGATGATCTTGCCAAGATTCCTTCCGTCATCAAAGACTTCCAATTCTTTGCCCAGCCAAAGTTTCGGATTGCGACCGCTCGGCCAGGAAGTGGCAACACGAAGAACATCGGATCGGTTGACAACATCGCCGCGTTAATTAGCGGCTCTGGCCCGTTCGCGTCATTGGGTGAAGAGGTGTATGACGACTACTGGATGTTCTACCTGACGCGCGACATGGCCGGAGCTTTGAGCGTGAAACGTCCATACATGAATCTGAAGACCTACCTGGAATACAAGCAACGGGGAACGGACACGCTAAAGGCGCACGCGAAGGAAATCGCCAATCTCGCCGAGGACGAATCAGAGAACGAGGAGGCTGGATCATGAGCCGTCCGCCTTTGGTCCCGCCTCTGAAGTGTCAGGGGATAAAAACAAAACTCGTCTCCGTGATTCAGAAAATCGCGGAATCGCGCGAGTACTCTCGCTGGATTGAGCCTTTTTGCGGGTCGGGTGTCGTCGCTCTCAATGTGCAGCCAAAGAAAGCCCTGCTTTGTGACACGAATCTTCACATAATCGGCCTCTATCGCGACATCCAGAGCGGGAAGATCAATGCGCCAACGGTCAAGGAATTTCTAACCAGGGAAGGCGAGAAGCTAAAGGCGCAGGGCGAGCCCTATTTTTATGAGGTGCGGACGCGGTTCAACGAAGCACCGACGCCTCTCGATTTCCTTTTCCTCAATCGTTCGTGTTTCAATGGCGTCATGCGATTCAATCGGAAAGGGAAATTTAACGTGCCCTACTGCCATAAACCAGAGCGATTCGCGCAGGCATACGTGACGAAAATCACCAACCAAGTCCGGCAAATCGGGCAGATTTTGAGTACAGTAGATTGGAGTTTTGAGGTTCGTGATTTTCGCGAGACACTTGCACAGGCCGAAGCTGGGGACTTCGTGTATGCCGACCCGCCCTATGCCGGACGTCATGTTGACTATTTCAATTCATGGTCGGATACAGATGAGGCGGCATTATCGTCTGGCCTCGGTTCGCTGCCGTGCGAATTCTTGCTCTCGACGTGGCATAGCAACGAATTCCGCACGAACTCCGCGATTGACCGTGTCTGGAGTCGGGCCGATTTTCATATGCTGAAGCGCGAGCACTTTTACCATGTAGGTCCGTCGGAGGACTTGAGACATCCGATGATTGAGGCACTCATCTCGAATTTTTCCATGACTGATCCGGCTCCCAAAATTCGTCCACTCGATCAGCCTCTTTTATTTGCAATAGACTAATCTCCGGTCGCGACGCCATTGCTACGCTTGTCGGTTCGAGGAAGAATAGTTTCTGCGGAGGAAAGGATGTTGTGACGATGAAATTGGTGGCGAAGGAAAATCCGGGTTACGCGTAGCCGCCTCTTAATTTGACGGGGTCGTCATCAATCGATAAAAGCCGGCGGGAGAACCCGGGGTGACTGGCAGCGCCAACGTGGAAGCCTCGCCCTGGCCGGGGATGACGGAACCCAAATTTGTCCATGTGCCGCTGGCGAGGGAGGGGCGATATTGCACTTGGTAATTCTCATTGGTGGTTCCAAACCAACTTAGGTTCAACGTAGTTGAATCGGCCGACAATGGGCTGATGGAAATGGAGGGCAATTGGGGCAATGCCTGGAGCGAAATGCTTCCTAATTCAAACTGGGCGGGGCCGGGGGTGTTGAGTTGGAATGTTAAAGTCAAGTCGTCGGTGATTTCCGCGGGGAGGGCGGGGAGGGTCAGGGTGGCTTCGGTGAAACCATTGGTCAGGACGGGCGGGGCGTTGAGATGAAGCACCAATTGGCCGGCGAGGAAAATATCCACCGAACCAACGGTGGTTAACCATTGATACGCAAATTGCAGTTCCACCGGCTCGTTGGTCTCGACAATGGAGTAGCCGGCGCCGGGATCATATTGAAACCTGGGATCGGGCGGTTGGCCGACGATTGAGAAGGGGCCGTTGGTCGAGGAAAGAATCAGTGTGTGAATGTTGTTGGTGAGGCCATAAGTCAGAATCCCGTCTCCGAATGTTTGCCAGCCGTTGGGGGACACCGTGCCCCAGCTTGAATTGATCACGCTCATGCTGCCGCTGGGGCCGTCGATTCCGGGGGACGCGTCGGGAGTGTCCGCTGAGGGAAGGCCGTTTTGACCATCGGCAGCACCTCCGGCGCCGGTGCCGCCGTCGCCACCCATTCCTGTGTCGGCGGGCTGGCCGGCTCCGCCGTTACCGCCGTTGCCACCGGAAAAGTCCATTTTGGCGAAGTTGGTGAATGCGACGGAGACTTGCAGATAAAGGTTGCCGCCAAAGCCGCCATTGCCACCGACCCCTCCTGGATTGAATTCTAAAAGATAATTACCAGCGTCGCCGCCATTCCCTCCCCGGCCGCCGGTGCCGCCTGTGGGGCTTGGGCTGCCGTCGCCGCCATCGCCGCCGTCGGTGGGATCACCCAGGTCGCCGCCATCGCCGCCATCATTGCCCTTGAGTGAAATCTGGCCTTCCAGGTCAATTCCCATCGCGGTTATGACCAGGGTTCCGCCAGATCCGCCAAAGCCTCCAGTGCCGCCGAATCCAGACGGACCGCCTTCTCCGCCCGCGCCGCCGTTGCCTCCGCCCGCACCATCGCCGCCTGTGCCACCCACGCCGCCGTCACCGCCGTCGCCGCCCTTGCCGCCGGTGCCCAGGTTATCGAGGGAGATCATGCCGTTTGTGCCCAAAACGAAGCTGCCGGCGGTTGGTAGAGTTCCGCCTTCAGCCAGAACATTAATCGATAAGTAGGGGGCGCCGAGGGAATTTCCGGCATATCCGCCGACGCCGGCATATCCGCCCCATCCAGCAGGGGCGCCCGTTAAACCGTCGGCGCCCTTTCCCGCGGCGCCGCCGTCACCGCCATCGCCGGCGTCAGCCTGCGGATTGAAAAGAATGGAACCGTTGACAACCATGTTTTTGGCAAGGATCAATAAATAGGGCACGTCTGCTATGCTGTTGGTGCCGTTTGCGCCGTCGTCGCCGGGGTCGCCGTCAGCGGCTACGCCGTCCATAACGACTCCGTCGGCTCCGTCACCGCCATCCGCTCCGGACGGCGCCTGGCTTGAGGATCCGTCGGTCATTTGACCGTCGATGAGCACGTTGGAGGTGACGGTCAATGTGACACTGCCGGCAATTTTCAATGTGCCGCCTGTCTCGACAGTGACGGAAGTGTAGGAATAATTTGTGGCCACACCGGGCAGACCGAGTTGAATGGTTTGACCGCTGGTGATGGTCAACGAATCCGCATTGGTTGACCGAGTCATCAATAGCACGATCCCCATAAACAACAGACCGCAAGCGAGTTGGTTCGATTTCCTCATTTTCTGATTGTTCGGCTGGGTTTTTTTATTTCTGCTCTGAACGAAAAAACTGACATCGCGTGATTATTTGTCAATTAATTATTGCGTCCGCGTTAAGGAAAATTGGTTTTTTGAGACTTTCTTTTGACTTTTTTGGGACGGGCGAGCATCATTAGCGTAGTTAATCATATAATTGACAATATCCGGCAATGCAAATTGAGAGTTTGAAAGTATTCTGCGATCTGGCTGAGACTGAGAGTTTTACCAAGGCCGCGCAAATTAATGGAATCACACAGTCTGCCGTAAGTCAGCAGATCAGTTCGTTGGAACGGCAATTCAAGTCGCTCCTCATCGAGCGCAGCAAGAAAAAGTTCCGGCTGACTCGCGAAGGGCAGGTCCTCTACGAATATAGCAAGCAGGTGATCCAGACGTACGATTCGCTGCAGAACCGGTTGCAGGAAATCAAGGACATCATCTCGGGGACCATCCGGGTGGCGACGATTTACAGCATTGGGCTGCACGATTTGCCGCCGTATCTGAAAAAATTTCTAAAATTGTATCCGACGGTGAATGTCCACGTGGAATACCGGCGGGCGAACCAGGTTTATGAAGACGTGTTAAGCAATGTGGTGGATTTGGGGCTGGTGGCGTATCCGTCGCGGGACCCGAAGCTGGAATTGGTGCCGTTGCGCAAGGACACGCTTGTGCTGATCTGCCATCCGCAGCATCCGCTGGCGCGGTCGAAGTCGATCAAGATTACGCAACTGGCGTCGCAAAAATTCATCAGCTTTGAGCCGGACATTCCGACGCGCAAGGCGATCGACAAGGTGTTGAAAGACCACGACGTGGAAGTGCAAACGGTCATGGAGTTTGACAACATCGAGACGGTCAAGCGCGCGGTGGAGATCGAGGCGGGGGTTTCGCTGGTGCCGCAGGGGACGATCACGCAGGAAGTGTCGAAGCAGACATTGGCGGAGGTGAGGATCGAAGGGGTGGAGCTGGTGCGGCCGCTGGCGGCGATTTACAAGAAATCGAAGGTGCTCTC
The DNA here is from genome assembly GCA_036272955.1 of Verrucomicrobiia bacterium. Classification (GTDB taxonomy): domain Bacteria; phylum Verrucomicrobiota; class Verrucomicrobiia; order Limisphaerales; family Palsa-1400; genus DATAUD01. Next base: position 14,716 of record DATAXU010000214.1, on the reverse strand, counting down.
GCCGGCGATGAAGCAATTTTTGGCGGTGCTGAAGGGGTAATTTCCGTTTCGCTATTTCAGATTTTTTGGATTGAGGGGATGGAGGTCTTTGGGGACGAAGAGGCCGTCTTTGCGGATGAGGGCGCCGTCGAACCAGACTTCGCCACCGCCCCAATCCGGACGCTGGATGAGGACCATGTCCCAATGCACGGCGGAACGGTTGCCGTTGTCGGCTTGCTGGTAGGCCTGGCCCGGAGTGAAATGAAGGGAGCCGGCGATTTTTTCATCAAATAGAATATCGCACATTGGGTTGAGGATGTACGGGTTGAAGCCGAGGGAAAATTCGCCGATGTAACGCGCGCCGGGGTCGGTATCCAGGATTTCGTTGAGGCGCCTATTGTTGTTGGAAGTGGCTTTGATGATTTTGCCGTCTTTGAATTCCAGGCGGACATTCTCGAATTTCGTGCCGGCATACAAGGTGGGGGTGTTGTATTGGATCGTGCCTTCAACGGAATTTTTGACGGGGCAGGTGAAGACTTCGCCATCGGGGATGTTGCGCTTGCCTTCGGCCAGGAGCGCGCCGATGCCTTTGATGCTGAAACGGAGGTCGGTGCCGGGGCTTTTGAGGTGGACGCGGTCGGTTTTGTTCATGCGGCGTTGCAGGGGAATCATGGCGCGGGCCATTTTGGGATAATTCATGGTGCAAACGTCGAAATAAAAATCCTCGAAGGCTTCGGTGCTCATGCCGGCGGCCTGGGCCATGCTGGGAGTGGGCCAGCGGAGAACGCACCAGCGGGTTTTGTTGATGCGGTAATCGAGCACGGGACGCGTGGCCTTGGAATAAAGGGCCATGAGGGAGGCGTGCACATCGGCGGCTTCGCTGGCGTTGTCGGCCCCGCGAATGGCGATGTAGGATTGGACGCGCTTCATGCGAAAAAGCTCGACGTCGCGAAGGAGCATGGCGTGATCCTCGGTGGTCTGGCGCATGATTTCGCGGGTGATGCGGGTGTGGCGGGTTTCCACGAGAGGAATGGCGCCAGCCTTGCGGACGGCGCGCATCAACTGGATGGTGAATTCATCCGGGACATCGATCATATCGAGAAGGACGCGCTCATTTTTTTTCAGCTCGACGGAATATTTGACGAGCAGCGCGGCCAATTTCGCGTAACGAGGATCAGTCATAGTGTTTTTACCATAATCAACGGAGGGCGTTGCCGCCAGCAGGGAATTATTTTGGACGGCAAATTGGTCATTGAGCATTTGGGCATTGTCATTTAAAACGTGCGGGCTGGTTTGGTTTTATGAGAATGCGCATTTTCGCGGTTTGGGCTGTCGTTGGTTCGGTGATTGTTGCCGGGCGATTGACGGCGCAGGACGATGGCTTTGTTTCCCTGTTCGATGGGCAGACCCTCAACGGCTGGAGGGAAATTCATAAAAAGTCGCCGTCTTCCTACTTTGTCACCAACGGGGTCATCGCGTCGCCGGCGGATGCGGGCAATGATCTGGTGACGGAGCAGACTTTCGGGAATTTCATTTTGCGGATGGATTTTAAATTGACGCCGGGAGCCAATAACGGCGTGGGAATACGGGTGCCGATGGAAACGAATGACCTGACGTATTCCGGCAACGAAGTGCAGATACTCGACGACGACGCGCCGCAATATGCGCACCTCGACCCGGGGCAGTACTGCGGGTCGCTTTACAAGATTTTCGCGGCCAAGCGGGGGGCGCTGAATAAAGTTGGGGAATGGAACCATTACGAAATCAGCTTCATCGGGCGGCATATCACGGTGGTGTTGAACGGCAAGACGATTGTCGATGGAAATGTCAACACGGTGGATTCACCGGAGGTGTTGCGGGGACATCCGGGGATGTTGCGTGAGCGGGGACATATCGCGCTGCTGGGGCATTGGAGTTACGTGGAATTTCGGAATATTTACATCAAGGAATTGCCGGTGGTGGAGATGGAGAACACGCCGCCGGAGGGGTTCACGGCGCTGTTCGACGGGACGGACCTGAACGGTTGGAAGGGGTTGGTGGCGGACCCGCCGGCGCGAGCGAAGATGTCGCAGGAGGAACTGGCCACCGCGCAGACGGCGGCGGATCAGCGGATGCGGGAGCATTGGAAGGTAAAGGACGGGCAAATTGTGTTTGACGGGAAGGGGGACAATCTTTGCACGGCGCGTGATTATGGGGATTTTGAAATGCTGGTGGATTGGAAGATTGCGCCCAGGGGGGACAGCGGGATTTATTTGCGCGGCACGCCGCAGGTGCAAATCTGGTCCACCAACAGCCCCGGGCAATTCAGCACGCCGGACGGATCGGGGGGGCTTTGGAATAACCAGAAGAACAATCGCCACCCGCTGGTCTATGCCGATCACCCGGTGGGGGAGTGGAATCGATTTCGCATTTTGATGGTGGGCCAGAAAGTCCACGTGTTTCTCAACGGGGAATTGGTGGTGCGTGACACGACGCTAGAAAATTATTGGGAACCGAACAAGCCGATCTATCCCATTGGGCAGATCGAATTGCAGAACCACGGAGGGCTGTTGTGGTTCAAGAACATTTACATCCGGGAGATCCCGCGGAAGACGGAGTGAGCAAGTGCCGCGGCTGGTCCTCGAACAAGTTTCAAAACATTTTTCCGGCCCCCGGCGCCAGAATGTGGGGGCGGTGTCGAAACTCGACTTGACGGTGGAGGCGGGGGAATTTCTGGTGATCGTCGGGCCTTCCGGCTGCGGGAAAACGACGACCATGCGGCTGATTGCCGGGCTTGAGACGCCGGACGCCGGGAGTCTATCGCTGAACGGGAAGCCGCTGGCGGGAGTGTCGGCGCGCGACCGGGATGTGGCGATGGTTTTTCAGAATCACTCGTTGCTGCCGCACTTGACCGTTTTCGAAAACATGGGATTTGGGCTGATGCTGCGGGGGGTTGCGAAGGAGGAAATCGCGAAGCGGGTTCGCGCGGCGGCGGAAATGCTCAACCTGACGGCGTTCCTGGAGCGGAAACCGACGGCGCTTTCGGGCGGGGAATGCCAGCGGGCGGCGCTGGGGCGGGCATTGGTGCGGCAACCGCAGGTTTTTCTTTTTGACGAGCCGTTGTCCAATCTCGATGCGCCCATGCGAGTGCAGCTTCGGTCGGAAATCGCGGCGGTACACCGAAGGGTTGGCGCGATGATGATTTACGTGACGCACGACCAGGCGGAGGCTATGGCGCTGGCGGATCGCATTGCGGTGATGCGCGATGGGACTTTGCAACAAGTCGCGGGGCCGTTGGAAATTTATCGGAAGCCGGCAAACCGTTTCGTCGCGAGTTTTATAGGGTCGCCGCCGATGAATTTCTTTGACGGTGTTATCGCGCGGAAAAATGGCGGGCTGGTTTTTCAGGCGGGTTTTGAGGCTGCGATGAACGACGCGGCGGGGGATTGGGCGGGGCGGCGGGTGACATTGGGACTGCGACCGGAGCATATTTCCGAAGTTGGGAACAGCGGCGTTCCGGCGCTGGTGGAGCGGGTGGAGGCGACGGGGGTTGAAAATCTACTTTACTGCTCCTGCAACGGAGCGAGTTTTGTTGCGCGGCTGCCGAGCGGGTCGCGCGCAAAAGCCGGAGAGACTATTTCGCTGCGATTCGGCATGGAGCAGGCGCGTTTTTTTGATCCGGATACGGGAGAGGCGATTGGTTAGCCGGCTTTTTTGAGAAGGCCCTCGTAAAGGAAGAGCAGATACGCCGCTGAAAGGAGCCAGCCCACCAGGCGGGGCAACCGTCCGACCAGACCGATGCAGAGGAGATGAACGATGGTGGCTGCACCGAGGATGAGAATGCCGGTTTCGAAGAAGGGCGTCACGGAAATCGGTTTGAAAAGGGCGAAAACGCCGATGCAGAGAGGTATGCAGACGTGGCCATCGCCGACCTGGGAGGCGTAAACGACTTCCGGCTGCCTTTTCCAGCCGTAATAGAACGCCAGCAGGCCGTTTGGGAGGACGTCCAGGCAGCCGCTCAACCATCCGAGATACCTGGCACTGATAAAACCACTCTTGATGCCGGAGACCCAGGTGACGAGCCAATTGGTGCTGAGATAAATGGCCCAGGAGCACAACGCCAGAAGAACCAAATCCAGCGCAAGCCCCCGGGTGAACGACCGGTTCTTGCGAGCGTTGGTTTTGATGACTTCGAAAAGGTGGAAACTTTGCCAAAACAAAAACAGGCCGACGAGAAGAAGGCCATCGACGAAACCGATTTGGCCGCGCCGTCCAATAGCCCACGTGACGCCGGTAAAGAAAAGAACGGCCATGAGAGTCAACAGGGTGGAAAGACGGTCGAGGTGATGGGTGTAATCCGGCTCATTGGTCTTTTTCGTTTTGCCCGCGGCGGAAGCCGACATTCCCCACAGTGCGACGGGCAAGCCGACCAGGAGGGTGAAATTGGTGACGTTGTTGACAAGGCAATTGGTGAGGACCGCGGCGCCGGAACCACGTTGGGCGCCGAGCACAATCGCGAAGATCAGGTTTCCCATGCCGGTGCAATACGGCATCACAAGGGTGCCCAGGACGGTCCCCTCAAAACCACCGGCGGCCATGGATTCCAGGCGCCAGATCATCAAGAAGGACGCGGCCAGGAACAGGCCCAGGAAGAACCACGGAGTCGCCATCCGCGACTAAGTTTTGCGGAAAATGTTGGTAGAGTCGAGCACGTTCAGGGAGACCAAATCGACACTGGTGTCCGGGTCGCGCTTTTGGGCCTTCTGCAATTGGGTCATGATGCGGTGGACGGTTTCGGCGGCGTAATACTTGACAATGCCGACGCTCAGCTTGGCCTTGAAGATGACGATGAGAAGGACGTTTTCGTCGATGTTGCAAAAGAGGAGGCTGTGATGTTCGCCCTGCTGGTAGATGGAGGCGAAATTGGTTTCGTTCATGCGTTCGGCGATGGCCTGGGTCGCGCAGAAAGAACCGGCGGCGAGGGCTGAAATGGTGGTGGTGTCGAATCCGTCCACGGCGCCGCGCTGATTGATGAGCGGGCCGCCTTTGTCGATGACCAAAGCCGCGGTGGCCTCGCTTTTGCGAAGCAAGTCGTCCAGCGCCCCGTCAAGGAGCTTGACGTCTTCTTCTATAAGCGCGGGCAGCCCGGGCATATCAGTTGGCCTTTCGCGAGCTGTCGTTGATGAATTTGTTCAGGAGCAGGCGAGTAATCATATTTAGAGCCTCGAAAACGCCTTCGCACTTGGAAGCGACGGACGGGAAGGAAGGCACTTGCACCTCGCGATTGTTGAGCAGGAATTCCATGTACTCGATGGGAGCAACGTTCGGGAGGTCGCGTTTGTTGTACTGGATGACGTAAGGGATGTCGGCGAAATTGAGTTTCAGGCTTTTTAGATTGTCCTGAAGGTTTTGGAAGCTTTCGACGTTTTCCGCCATTTTGTCGTAGTGAGAATCGGCTACGAAAACGATGCCATCGACGCCGCGCAAAACGAGCTGGCGGGTGGTGTTATAAATGACCTGGCCAGGGACGGTGTAGAGTTGAAATTTTGTCTTGAAGCCTTTGATCGCCATGGCCTCGATGGGAAGGAAATCAAAGAACAAGGTGCGGTCCGAACTTGTGGCCAGTGAAACGAGCTTACCCTTTTCCTGGACGTTTTGGACATTGGAATGGACTTGCTCGAGGTTGGTTGTCTTGCCGCCTTTACCGGGGCCGTAATAGACAATTTTGACCTGCAATTCCTTGGTGGCTTGATTGATGATGGCCATAAATATTACTGGGTGCGTTTGGCGATCTCCGCGGCGATTTGCAATAAAAGTGGTTCGGGAAGATTTTCACCGCGTTTGCCCAGAACGGCGAGGTGGAGCTTGCCCGCCTTGAACATGGCGCAAGGGGCGATATCGGTGCGCAAAGTGACTCCGCGCAGGCCGCCGATGAGGGTCTCCTCGGAGTAACCGGAGACGCGGCTGAATATTTGCGGAACGAAGGCGGCGAGCGTTTCGGCGTTCAGCGGCTCCGGGACCATCCCGGCGACGAGCAAACCATCGGTCGTTGCCAAAAGACTTCCGGAGACTCCGGGCAGCGCGACGATGTGATGGACGATTTCCGGCGGCGCCCATTCGCTTTTTGAGGGTTGTCCAAGAAGTTCGCCCAACTTGTCCGTCTCGGGAACGGGAGGCGCGGCGGGAACGGGAGCGGCGGCAGTTGTTTCAGCAGCGGCGGATTTGCTGACGCCCGCGAATAAATCGGGAATATTCTGGCCGACAAAGACCTTTCGCTGCGGAGTCGCAGTGCGGCGTTTTGCCATGAACAGGGGCGCGACGATTTTTAACGGCAGTTCCAGTGGCGTCTCGCCCTGGGAAGATGGTGTTGACGGAGCGGTGTTGAGCCATCCGATCAGTTCGCTCCAGGTGAAGGCGACACGGCCAGTTTTCATCCCGCTGTCCAAACGGCTCATGGGAATGGAAACAATTGTTTCACCCAGGCCCGTGAGCTGAATTTCCTGGCGAATGCCTTCCGGCCACGATTCGGAAAGGGCTGCGAGCGGAGTGTCCACTGCGCCCTCTTCCAGGACTGGCGCCGCCGGTACGGGAAGAGCCGGAGGAGGTGGCGGCGGTGTTACCGGCCGGGTGATTTGCGGCAGCGGCGCCGGGGATTTCGGGGCGGCGAAAGGCAATGGCGCGGGTGCGACGGGCTTCGGCATGGACACTGGCGCCGGCGCGAGCGCGACGGGTTTTGGCATCGATACCGGGATGGATGCCGGCAACGGTGCGGGCGCAGGCGCGGCCACTGGCATCGCGGGTTTCGGGGCCAGTGTTGGCATCGGCGTGACCATTTTGATCGTAGGCGCCGGCTTGATCGTGGGCGCCGGCTTGGGCGCAAGGGAAATGGGAGGGGCGGATGTGGGAATATGCGGTGTAACGTCTGGCGCGGCAGGCGCGGCTGCGGCATCCGGCGGAGCAATGATGCTGCCATTTGGACCGAAAACGGCACTGACCTCTTCGGGAAGGCTGGTCACTCTTTGATCGGATCGCCTGGAAAAAGCGGCAGGCCCGAGTGCCATCAATATCTGCGGGAGGGGCAGATCGATCAATGTATCGTCCTGAGTGGAATCATTCCTGAATGTCCCGGGAAGAGCACCTTGACGCAATTGTGCGAAACGCACCCGGACAACGCCGGTGCCGAGTTGGTCCAAGGCGTCGCGGATGGGCATTGAGAAGGTTCCGCCGGGGCGGGCCATCAAAAAGGGGGCGACCGTCACGGGCAAGCGGGCCAGAATGTCATTCAAAGGCAGATGGATGCTGTCGCCGGTTTGCGCGGGAACGGGTGGCGGCGGCGGCGGCGCGGTCGCAACGGCGCGAGTTTCCAAGGGAACCGGCTCCGCGGGGCAGGGGGGAGCGGGTTGAAACGGGATTGGTGGCGGCGGCGGTTGGACCGTCGCTTTTGTGAACAGTCTTTTGAAGGAGTTGAACATGAAATTGATCCAGTGGCATCCTGTCAGATTAGCACGACGGTAGTCGATACCAAACTGACAGCGTTTTCTCGATAAAATGCACAGAATTTAGACATAATCCGAAAAATAGATCATCGGGGCGTAGTTCAGCACGGACAGTGCCACATTGGGGTGGAAGGCCGTTTTTGTGGCTTTTGGGGCGTTTTTTATTCACGAATGCGAAGGCTTGAAGTCTGCTGCACAACCTATACTCTCCGTGAGAAAGAAAATGGAAGCGCGCCACAAATTGCTGTTGCTCGACGACGATGAGCAGATGCTGGAGATGTACCAGGTATTACTCCGGGAACTGCCAAGCCACCCTGAAGTGACGGTTTCCAATTCGGGAGCGCGCGCGATTGCGTTGCTGGAATCGGAGCCCTTTACGCTGCTGATCACGGACCTGCGGATGCCGAAGATGGATGGGTTGCAGGTGCTGGCGATTGTGCGGCGGAAATATCCGAACCTGCGAATCATAGTCTTGACGGGTGTGCTGGATGAGGAATATCGCTCGCGCGCGTATGCGCTGGGCGTGGACCTTTTCTGGCATAAACCGGCGAGCAACGAGGAATTTACGCTTTTCAAGGATTGCATCGAGTCCTTCCTTGGCCGCGATGTGGCGGGCGAAGGCGGGTTTCGCGGGATGCAAAGCAAGAGCCTCGTGGACTTGATCCAATTGGAATGCCTGTCGCAAAGCTCGTCCGTATTGAGGATCACGCAGGGGGCGTTGGAGGGGAAAATCTGGATCAAGGACGGGGAAGTGATCGACGCGGCGGCGGCGGATTTCAAGGGGGAGGACGCGTTCAAGGAAATCATGTCGTGGAAAAGCGGCAATTTTGAAATCCTGCCGACGGAACCCGACCGCGCCCGAACCATCACCAACTCGTACCAGGGTCTGTTGCTGGATTCAGTGCAGGCGATGGACGAATGGCAGGGGCAGCAGAATGCACCGGCGCCGACGGAGGGATCGCCGGCATCGGCGAATTCCGGGCTGATGCCGCTGGCGAAATTTGACGGGGTGGAATTCATATTGACGGTGCCGCAGGACGAAAAGGCGCCGTGCGAATCGTGGGCGAAAGACAATGTGCAGCAAACGGCGGCGTGGGCGCGGGAATTCCAGAAGCGATTGAGGGAACTGGGGGAAAAGATCGGCGCGGGCGGGTTGACGCAGGTTTGCGGATTTGGGATGCAACGGCATTGGGGGCTGGCCGGGGACGATAAAAAAGGACTGCTTTGCGCGGGATTCCGCTGCGCGATGCCGAAGGAGAAAGTGGACCAGACCATGAAGCAAGTATTCGCCAAATGGGTATCCTGATAAAAAACTCGAAGGCGGAAGTAAAGCGGCTGCCGACCGGGACGTTTACGGTGGATTCGCAAGGGCAGGTGATCAGCTCCACGGTGCCGCAAGGAGTATCGCCGACGCTGATCAATGAGATAGGCCGGCAGGTGGTGGCGAGTTTCGGGGCGGCGCGGGAAGCCGGGATGGGGATATCGGAATTGGCGGTGCAATACGCGGCATTCCGGATCGTGGCGCGCGAAATGAGGGGTGGGGCGATCATTTTTCTCTCGCCAAAGGTGCTGCAACTGGTGTCTCGTTCCTAGTGACCTATGCGCAACAAAAAGCTAGACCAACTGATTGTTCAATTGGAAAACTATTTGGAGTGCCTCAAGCAGTTCAATTATTTCGTGAATCTTTCGCGCGGGAAAAAATTCGTGCCGGAGGACGAGAACCAATTTTTGGAGGTCAAAGCGATCATCGTGCAGGAATTGGAGATCATCAGCGCGTCGATCGATTGCTCCTCGCCGTCGCGCGAAGAGGTGCATACGCTGGTGAGCACGGCGCCGTCAATACGATATTTGGCGGAAAGCAATGAAGGCAACCTGCGCAGCCTTGAAAATCACTGGCACAAGGTCTATGTCGGATTCCAAGCCATCCTGGGCCAGCTCAAGGTCAAGCAGCGGCAATTGGAGGAGAAATCGGTGATATCGTCGGTGTTCGGGAAGAAAGGGTAATGGATAAACGCGCGCATGACTGATCCTGTATCCGCTGTAATTCTCGGCATCGTTGAAGGCATCACTGAGTTCCTTCCCGTTTCCTCCACCGGGCATCTTTTGATTGCCGAAAAATGGGTGCCTGTTCCCTCGAATATCGAGCACGATCTTTTCAATGTCGTTATTCAACCGGGGGCGGTCCTTGCGGTCATCCCGCTTTTCCACAAGCGATTTCATCAATTTATTTTCAATTGGAACGACGCGGCTGTGCGGAGCTACCTTTTTAAAATCATCACCGCATTTGTCATCACGGGCATTGGCGGTCTCGTGATGGTAAAAAAGGGATTTAAATTGCCGGAGACGTTTTTGCCTGTGGCCATTGCTCTTTTGATTGGCGGTGTGCTGTTTCTGATCGTCGAGTGGTGGCTCGCCAAAACCGGTCACAGCCCGGGCAAGGACAAGGAGCGCGGCGATTTGCGCGACGTCACGTGGCCGATCGCGATAGCTGTGGGAATTGGGCAACTGATCGCCGCGGGATTTCCCGGCGCGTCGCGGTCGGGGACGACTATCATCTTCTGTTTAATCCTGGGACTGGGCCGTCCACTCGCGACGGAGTTTTCATTTATCGTTGGCATTCCCACAATGCTTGCGGCGGGCGGCTACACGATCCTCAAGGCGGTCCGTCATCCGATTCCGGGAGCGCCGCACCAAAACTGGCCGATGGTCATCCTGGCGAGCGTCGTTGCGGCTGTGGTTTCGTTCATCGCCGTAAAGTGGCTTTTGCGCTATGTGCAAACGCATACCTTTGTGCTTTTTGGATGGTACCGGGTTTTAATCGGCGGCGCGCTTCTTGTGGCGCTGGCGATGAAACTGATATGACGCCCGCTTTGCGAAAGGTTTTCGCATTGGCGTTTTTTCTGTGGGCGGGGTTGCTGCAAAGCTTCGCGACGGATTTCAAATTCAACTTTGGACCGGGAGAGCCGGCGGCGGGTTTCGTGCAAGTGTCGCCCGCGGACGATTATTCCCAAAAACGCGGGTACGGTTTTGAGTCAGGCCCAAAAGACGACCAGCCGTTTTACTTTTCCGTTGCCGTGCCGGAGGGGAATTACCGCGTCACCGTTACATTGGGCGACGCGAGCGGGGAATCGACGACCACGGTGAAAGCGGAGTTGCGGCGGTTGATGCTGGAGCATGTGCAGACGGCGCCCGGGCAGTTTACGACGCGGACGTTTGTCGTGAATGTGCGCGTGCCGGTGATTTCAAGCGGAGAAGAAGTGCGCCTGAAAAGCCGGGAGCGCACGACCGAGAAATGGGATTGGGACGATAAGCTGACGCTGGAGTTCAACGGTATTCGACCGCGTTTGCATGCGCTGGAAATATCGCGAGCGGACGATGTTCCGACGCTGTTTCTTTTGGGCGACTCGACGGTTTGCGACCAGCCGCTTGAGCCGTGGAACAGTTGGGGGCAGATGCTGCCGCGGTTCTTCGGGCCGGGTATCGCGATTGCGAATCACGCGGAGTCCGGCGAAACGTTGCGCAGTTCGCTTTCGGAGCATCGGCTGGATAAAGTTTTAAGCGTGATGAAACCGGGGGATTGGCTTTTTATCCAATACGGCCATAACGACATGAAGGAACATGGGCCGGGAGTCGGGGCGTTCACGACCTATAAGGCGGACCTGAAGAAGTTCGTGGCGGGGGCGCTTCGGCACGGCGGAAACGTTGTGCTTGTGACGCCAATGAACCGCAAGAGTTTCAATTCAGATGGCGTGATCATCAATACGCTTGGGGATTACCCGGAGGCGGTGCGGCAAACCGCACATGAGGAGCATCTGCCGCTGATCGATTTGAATGCCATGAGCAAGATATTTTATGAAGCTCTCGGCCCGGAAAATATCAACAAAGCTTTCCAGGACGGGACGCATCATAATAATTACGGCAGCTACGAGTTGGCGCGCTGCATTGTCGAGGGGATCAAGGAAAACCAATTGCCCATCGTCCAGTATCTTGCCCCAGACGTGAAACCGTTTGATCCTTTGAAACCGGATGCGCCGGAGACGTTCGACATTCCCGCCAGCCCAAAATTTTCGACGGTCAAGCCGGAAGGAAATTAACCGCCCAACTCCTTGTGCCGGAAACAATGGACCAAATGATCATTGACCATCCCGGTCGCTTGCATGTGGGCGTAACAAATCGTGGAACCGACGAAACGAAAACCGCGCTGTTTTAAATCCTTGCTCAGGGCATCGGATTCTTTCGTTCGACAGGGGACCTCTTTCATGGAGCGGTGATGGTTGATAAGGGGTTTGCCATCAACGAACCGCCAGATATACCCGTCAAAACTGCCGAACTCTTCCTGAACGGCGAGGAAGGCGCGGGCGTTGGCGATGGCGGCGGCGACTTTTAAGCGATTGCGGACGATGCCGGCGTTGGTCAGGAGTTTGTTGACTCGAGCCTGGTTGTAGCGGGCAACTTTTCGCGGATCAAAGTGGTCGAAGGCGGCGCGGTAATTCTCGCGCTTTTTTAAAATGATATGCCAGCTTAAACCGGCTTGCGCTCCTTCGAGCACCAGGAATTCAAAGAGCGCGCGGTCGTCGTGAATGGGGACGCCCCACTCGGTATCGTGATACTTGATGTATAAATCGTCCACGGGCCAGGGGCATCGGGCATCGGAGGTTTTCATAGGCTTCTCACGGCGGCGATAAAGGCGCGAATTTTAGCGGGGTCCTTCCGGCCCGGGGAGGATTCCACGCCGCTGGAAACATCGACGCCATAAGGCTGAACGGTTTGGATAGCGTGTGCGACGTTTTCGGGAGTCAACCCGCCCGCGAGAAAAATGGGGCGGCCAAATTTTTTTGCTTCGATGGCGAGGTCCCAACTGAATGTTTCGCCCGTTCCGCCCGATTTGCCAGAAACGTGGCTGTCGAGAAGGAACGCGTCGGTGTGGAACGAGGGCAACGGCGCGAGAGAGTCGGCGTTTTGGACGCGGAAGGCTTTCATGGTCAGGACGCCGAATTGCCGGCAGAACTGCGGCGTTTCCGCCCCATGAAATTGCAACAAGTTTACGCCACATGACTGGATCGCCGCAAAGACTTCCGAGGGATCGGGATCGACAAAGACTCCGACGCGGAGAACCGAGAACGGGATATTTCGGGCGATCTCCCGCGCGGCTTCGATCGAGACGTGGCGCGGGCTGCCGGCATAGAACATGAGGCCGATGGCGTCGGCTCCGGCGTCAGCGGCGATTTGGGCGTCGGTTGCGCTCGTCACGCCGCAAATTTTGACTTTGACATCCACGCCCGTAGTAAACGCCGAAAAGCATGGAATGGCAATCCGCCTCCCCTAATCGAACTGATGGAGAATGGATTAGGGTTTGTTCCTCATTTAAAAGTCTCTGAGTTCAGGCAATGTTAGGACAAGTACGAAAACAACGTAAGTTGAGAAAGGAGCGGGGTTATGAAAAAAATATGGTTGGGAGCATTCCTGACAACATGTTTGATGTTGCCCTCGGTTGCAGTCCATGCCGCCGATTCCGCGACCAGTTCGCAGGACCGAAAGTTTCTTCGGGACGCTTCGCAAGACGCGATGGCGGTTGAACAGATGAGCCAGATTGCGAGCCAGGAAACGGAGAATCCCGGAGTGAAACAAATCACCGAGAAAGTTGCGCGGGATTATACGGGCGCCAGTGAGAAAATGCGGGGACTGGAAAAAAATCTGGCGGTCGCGGCACCGGCCGAATTGGATAAACATTCGGCGCGGGAAATCGACAAATTGGAGGGGCTTTCGGGTGCTGAATTTGACCAGGCGGTGTTGCGGGAATTGGTGAAATCGCAACAGGCGTGCCTGCTGAAGATCCAGCAAGAAGCAGCAATCGGCAGCAATGCCAAAGTGAAGGAATTTGCGTCGGCGACGCTGCCGCCATTGCAGGACGATATTTACCAAGTCGTTCTGTTGCAATCGGATATGAATGTGACGGCTTCAACATTCAATGGGAATTCCGCCAATGCTGGCCGGCCCTTGGCTGCACAACCGTAAAACCGACAAATCGTAAACTTAAATCATCATTAAATTCTATGTCAGACTATAACGAAGTATCGAAACGAGCGTATGAACTGTGGGAAAACGCGGGAAAGCCCGATGGCAAGGACAGCGAATTCTGGTTCCAGGCCGAAAGGGAAGTTCATCAAGGGTCCAACGGAAGCGAGAAGCAAGCAACGGGGAGAGCGTTGCAGTCACCGCGGGGAGCCAGGCCGATTGCCGGGCGAGCCCAGTAAGTGAGTGATTGTGCAATGTGCCGCGCAGTCTTACACTGCGCGGTATGCCGTTTGAGCAGGCGGAACGCCATTATCAAGGCGACGCGGGACGCCATTACCATCGCGTAAAGCGTGGGATACCGGATCGCGCCGTGCCGTGGGTGGCGGCGTTGCGGGCACGGAAGCTTTCGAGTCACATTTCGGCCGATGACGTTGTTCTTGAATACGGCGTCGGCACTGGATGGAACCTTGCGGGGCTGACGTGCCGGCGGAAGATCGGTTTTGACATTGCGGAAGGGGTTGAGGAGACGGTTCGCGGGCTGGGGATTGAATTTGTGGGAGACACCAGCGGGGTGGGGGACGGAACGGCGGATGTTGTTATATGCCATCACGCGTTGGAACATGTTGTTGATCCAGCGGCGGCGCTGAAAGAAATGGGGCGGTTGCTCAAAGCTGACGGGCGATTGTTGTTATACGTCCCACTTGAAGGCGAAACGCGGGACTTTCGGCGGAACGATCCCAATCATCATCTTTACTCTTGGAACGTCCAGACACTCGGGAATTTGGTGGAGGAAACCGGATTCAAGGTGAGTGAGGCGGGCATGGGGGAATTTGGCTATTCGCGATTTGCGGCGGTGTGGGCGGCAAAACTGGGAGTCGGGGAAACCGGGTTTCGGTGTTTGCGGCGGGTCCTGCACATTCTTAAGCCGGCGTCTGAGGTCCGGATTATAGCGGGGAAAAAACCATTATGAATCATTGGCTCGTCAAAACGGAACCTGAGTCGTATTCGTGGTCCGATTTGGTCAAGGATGGCCGCACCGCGTGGACGGGCGTGCGCAATTTCCAGGCGCGAAATAACCTGCGCGCCATGAAAAAGGGAGACTTGGTCTTTTTCTATCATAGCGTGAGCGAGAAACAGATTGTGGGGCTGGCGCGCGTCGCGCAGGACGCGTATCGCGACCCGACCGCGGAGGAAGGCGACTGGGTGTCTGTCGATCTGAAGCCGGTGAAGGCGCTTGCAAAGCCGGT